>JBJEHN010000106.1:0-55930 GCA_051876105.1 Coriobacteriales bacterium
AAAGCCTTGTTTTGGGCGGGTTAGACCACCTACCAACTGCAAGGGGGGATTTAAACGGTAACAAACTCGCCGCTTGCAGGATTGTCGCGCGGCGTTGACCTGCGGGGGAAGTACCCTGAGAGCCAGTGACGCACCCTCTTTTCACCAGAAAGGACGCCCCCTCTCAGATGCTCTCCCCCGCCCAAGAGACTGCACGCACCCTGCCTGCCGACGCCTCCCCCACCGCACAACCCAAGACCAGCGCCCCGCTGCCCGTCTCACTCAAGGGCATGGCGCGTGCAGAAATCACCAAGCGCATGATCGTCATGTTCGTGGGCTTCTTCTGCATCTCCATGGGGGTGGCGCTGCTCACCAAGTCCAACACCGGCACCTCCGCCATCTCTGTCATCCCCTACACGGCATCCGTCCTGCTGCCCTGGCCCAGCTACGGCACCTGGGTGGGCCTCTTCAACGCGCTGCTCGTGGTGGCGCAGATCGTCTTGCTGCGCAGCAAGTGCCAGCCCGTGGACATCGCCATCCAGTTCGTCTTCTGCGTGAGCTTTGGGGCCTTCGTCGACCTCTCCATGTGGATTTTGGGTGCCTACAACCCGCAGGCCTATCCGCTGCGCCTGCTCACGCTCTTCGCAGGCGTGGTGATGCTGGCGCTGGGAGCCTACATCACGCTGGCCTCGCGCGTGGGCGTGGGCGCGGGCGACGGCTTTGCGCGTGCCATCTGCCAGCTCACGGGGATCGACTTCGGCCTGAGCCGCATCGTGTGCGACAGCACCTGGATGGTCATTGCCGCTGCGCTCAACCTCTTCTTCTTCCAAGGCTTCATCACTGTGCGCGAGGGCACCGTGGCCACCGCGCTCTTCGCTGGGCTGTTCGTCAACTTCTTCTTGCGCGTGCTCAAGCCCCTCGAGTACGCCATCATCCCCGAGAACCGCCCCTCTCAGCTCTAAGCAGCCCGCCTTCACTCATCACGAGCACAACCCCATCAGCCCCCTCACGTCTGAGTGCAGCGAGCATTAGCGGCGGAGTCGAAGGATCTCGAGCGGAGCCGCGAGACCGCTGTAATCGACTCGCTGTCTCGCGGCTTCGCTCGAGATCCTTCGACTCCGCGCCTTTGGCGCTGCGCTCAGGCTGAAAGAAGGCGTCCCACTATCCCCATTGTGGTCTAACAGCGCAAACGACTGAGGGGCCGGCGAGCGCGTGGCTGCCGGCCCCTCAGTGCGCTTGGCTGTGCGCGCAGCGCTACTTGTGGTTTTCGGGCTCGTCGCTCAAGGGCTTGTCCTTGGGCTTGGGGTTGATGAACAGCGCCGCGATGAGCATCACGACCGTGAGCGGGATGATGGTGTAGAGGCAGGCCTCCCAGTAGGTGTGGCCGGCGTCGATCATGCCGCCGTAGATGGGGCTGAAGCAGTTGCCGATGCACTGCGCGAACTGCAGCACCGCCATGCCCATGGTGGCCGCCATGGCGGACTTGTTCATGATGGTGGGCGCCAGGGGCCTCAGTCCGCCGCCGCCGATGCCGGCGCAGATGCCCATGAGGACGATGCCAATCCACACCATGGTGATGGAGCCGGTCTGGAACATCATGTAGAAGCAGAACAGGTAGATCACGGCCACCAGGACGGGCATGATCCTCTTGAGCTTGAGGGGCAGCCTGTTGGTGATGGCACCACCAGCCGGGTTGGCTACGAGGCCGATCGTCGTGACGACAGAGAGCCCCATGGCCGCGGCCTGCTCTGTGAAGCCCCAACCGCCGCCTTCCACAGAGGTCTGCAGGAAGGTGGGCAGGTAGGTGTTCACGATGCCCGTCTGGCCGGCGATGAACACGGCGAAGACGATGAAGAGCAGCCAGATGTCCTTGTTCTTGAGCAGCGCGATGCACTCGCCGATGTTGTTCTCGACGTTGTAGCTCGCGCCCTCGCCGCCGGGCACCTTGTAGAAGACGTTGAACAGGATCAGCGCCACGGTGGCGAAGATGATCACGAACCAGAACACGCCCTGCCAGCCGTATGCAGCGGCAACGCTGGGGGTGACCAGCGCGTCGAGCGTGATGGAGAGCGGCACCCAGCAGCACCACAGGCCGAGCATGACGCCGCGCGTCTTATCGGGGAACCACAGGGTGATCAGCGTGGGCGCGGAGACACCCACCAGGCCGATGCCCAGGCCCTCGATGAAGCGTCCGATGTAGAGTGCGGTGATGTTGGTGCCCGCGAGTGCGGGGATGAGCCCGCCAATGATCACGCCCAGGGTGGCGATGGTGATGGTCCAGCGCAGGCCCAGCTTGCGGCATATGAACGCCGCCGGGAAGGCCAGCACGATGCCGATGAGCGAAACACAGGTCATCAGCATGCCAAAGCCGGCGCCGTCGAGCATGAAGCCGCCCTCCGGGCTGACGCCGGGCACATAGATGAAGTACAGGGGGATGTTCACCAGCTTGAACTGGCCCAGCGGGGCCGCAAAGCTCACGAGGAAGGTGACAATCCAGATGATCCACGCATAGCGCGGAGTCTTCTCCTCAAAGCGGTTGACGTCGCTTTCAGCGTACGGGCGTGGCTGCTTGAGAGCAGCGCTGTCTTTTTCCATTAGTCTCACCTTCTCTAGAAAACTCCAGATACAGCGTGCCGAGGAACCGCCCCCGCCAGGGGCGGCGATGCAGTGAGCTGCATGCTACTGCGCGGGGATCTGCCTGACGGACCAGAGCATGGGGTCGCATGCGCGCCCGGTGCCGCAACCGCAGCGCACCGTGGGCTCTACGACCTTCGCCCAGTAGTTCTTGTCTGTCTGGTAGACCCATTGGATCTCGTCGAGGGTGCCGGTGATTGTGTACCACCACTCCATGCTGGGGCCGTACGGCGTGAAGCGCCCGTCTGTTGCGGACTCGCCGCAGCGGGTGCAGTAGATCTCAACCGCGCCCTCCCCTTCCGGCTTCTTGCGCTTGAGGGAGTTCTCCGGCGCCACCGCCTCCTCTGCAGGGATCGACGGCTCGACTTCCACTGGCTTGATCTCTTCCTTGTTGATCATGGGTGCTCCCCCTTGCTCGATCCTTCAGACTCGCTGCGCGCGGCCACCGCACAGTGCTTGCTGCGATGCGCGCCCTGTTGCGCACCCGGGGGCCGCGGGATCCGCGCCCCGCAGGCGCTGCAGCGCTCTGCATCCTCTCCATTGAGCTGCCCGCAGACGGGGCAGCTCCCAGAGGCGTTGAGGGGGCGGGGCTCCACCTTGCCGCACAGGCCGCAGCGCACGCACACGCGGGTGTATCCGCCGCACATGAGCCTCGCCTCCCTTCCTCACACTCTTCGCCTTGCTTGTGCGAGGCGGGGGCTCTCGTTGAGCTGAGAGCCCCACCTGCTGTCAAGAAAAGCGTGAACCTAGCTACTCAGCCGTGCCGGCCTTGGGCACGAAGAGCACGTGCTTGGTGGTTGCGGTGGCCAGCTTGGCGGCCAGCTCCTCAACCGGGCCATACTCCATACACAGCGACTGGCAGTGCTTGACGCATGTGGGCTTCTGGCCCTTCTCAAGGCGCTTGGCGCAGAGGTCGCACTCGTCCGTGGGGACGGGCACCGTGTCGAGCTGCCAGCTCTTCTTGTCGATCTGCCAGGGGCCCACTGTGGCCATCTTGATGCCGTAGCGCCCGATGGGGATGTCGTGCTCCACCGAGCAGGCCATCTCGCAGGTGCCGCAGCCAGTGCAGTACTCGTAGTTGATGAGGAGTCCGTAAGCCTTCTGTGCCATGGTTAGGCCTCCATTTCTGCTTCGAGGGTGAAGTTGCGGAAGCTGCCCTCGGCAAAGCGGTCCTTGGGCTGTGCGGGCTCGGGCAGGGGGATCTCCTCCGGCGTGCACTTGTAGACCTTGCACAGGTAGCACTTGCTCTGGTTGCCAAAGCCGGTGTCGCCGCACTCAGAGGGCAGGCAGACGTTGATGTTGCGGGCATAGGTGGCAAAGCAGCCCTCGCCCTGATCCTCGGGGTCGGCCTCGGGGAACCACCAGCCGTGGTCGGCCTGCACCACGCGCGGGTCGACGATAGGCGTGACGCGCGCAACCTCGCGGCAGCGGCCGATGGGGCTCTCGATCCAGCACCAGTCGCCGTCCTCGATGCCCAGCTCGCGAGCCTTGTCCGGGTGGATCTCGAACTGCGGCTGCGGGAGCCTGGAGCGCAGGCGGCTCATCTGGCGGTGCTCAGAGTGGAACGACTCGTAGTGGCGAGCACCGGTGGTGAGCACCAGCGGGTACTCCTTGTAGAGCTCGGGCTGGCTGTAGGGGCTCATGGGCGGCTCGGCGAAGTACGGCAGCGGCTTCTGGCCCCAGGCTGCCAGCAGCGTGGACCACAGCTCGATGCGGCCCGTGGGGGTGTTGAAGCCCAGCTGGCCGTCCGGGCGCTGCTCGCCCTTCTCGTACTTGCGGTAGTGGAACTCGGGGTAGATCCAGTTGAGCTTGCGGCTCTGGTCGTAGGTGATGCCGGCTTCCTCGATGAGGTAGGAGAAGTACTCCTCCAGCGTCTCGCCCGGCCAGAGATCCTTGTTCCAGCGGCGGCCCAGCTCCCAGTTGATCTGGAAGTCGTCCTTGGACTCGCCCATGGGCTCGCAAGCCTTGTTGGTGTTCTGGATGTAGTACCACACGGAGCGCAGACCCTCGCGCTCGGGGTAGAAGCACAGCGGCAGGACCACGTCGCAGTTGGCCATGAGGGTCGGGGTCATGAAGCAGTCGACGCCCACGACGAACTCGCAGTTCTTGAGGCCCTTCTCAACGCGGGGCTCGGGGTCCTGGGCGCAGCAGGCCAGCGGGTTGGTGGACTGGATCCACGCGGCGCGGATCTTGAACGGGCGCCCGGTGACGAGCTGGTCGATCATGGAGTCCGCCTGGCACTGGACCATGCCGGAGTTGGTGATCATCTCGTAGTTGGAGCCGATGCGCTCCTTCTCCTGGATCGGAGTGAAGACCTCGCGGGGATCAGGCGGAAGCCAGACCTCGGTGTTGTACGGGTCGTGGACGGTGATCATGCCGCCGGGGATGTCGATCTGGCCGGTGATGCACCACAGGTTGCACAGCGCCTGGGAGGCGGTGACGCACTGGAGGTTCATGTCGATGGCCAGGCCCCACTGCACTGCCGTGGGCTTCTCTGCCATGTACTCGGCAGCGGCGATGATGTCTTCCTTGTCCAGCCAGGTGACCTCTGCTGCCCACTCGAGGTTGTAAGGCTCGCAGGCCTCCTTATACTCGTCGAAGCCGTAGCACCACTTGTCGACGAAGTCGTGGTCGTAGAGGTCGTTCTCCATGATGTACTTGCCCATGGCCAGGGCGAGCATGGAGTCTGTACCCGGGCGGATCTGCAGCCAGAGGTCGGCCTTTGCGGCCAGCCAGGTCAGGCGCGGGTCGACCACGATGAGCTTGGAGCCGCGCTTCATGCAGTCGACGATCCAGTGGCCCAGGTTGCCGTCTGCGTTGGCGATCAGCGGGTTGTTGCCCCAGACGAAGATGTTCTTGGGGGCCACCCACTCGGGGTTGTCGTAGCGGTCCGGGAACTGCATGGAGAAGTCAGGGCAGGTGTAGCAGCCCTGGATGGTGTTGGCTGCGGCCACGCGGGGCACGTAGCAGGCGTTGCCGGAGTGGAAGTACGAGTACTGGATGGAGCCCAGCGCATAGCCCAGGCGGGCGTTGATGGGCGGAGTCACGCGGCCGGTGCCGGATGCGAAGATGATCGACTTTCCGCCGTACTCGTCGCGGATCTTGGTGAACTTCTCGTCGATCATGTCGTAGGCCTCATCCCAGGTGATGCGCTCCCACTTGTCCGCCTTACCGCGGTCCTTGGGGTCGCGCTTCATGGGGTAGAGCAGGCGGTCGGGGTGGTAGAGCGCCTCGGCCACGTCCAGGCAGCGCATGCACAGGCGGCCCTGATAGTAGGGATTCTCCTCGTCGCCCTCGACCTTGATGAACTTGCCCGTCTCCTTGTCTGTGTAGACGATGACGCCGCAGCCGTCGTGGCATCCCGGGGCAGACCAAGCGGCAGATCGGGTGCAGACCATGCCGTCTTCCTCCCACTGATACGGGAGGTCGCCGCCGGTGTACATGACCGGGGGCTCATTGAAGAAGGTGGGGCGCATGCCCTTCGATTCGTCGCTGTCGTGGGGAATGTCAATTCTCAGAGTCATATGGAATCACTCTCCCTCTCTTTGTGCGTTCCCTCAAAAGCTCTCTCACCGAGGCAGGCCCTGGGGGTGGCCGCTCCTCCTTCCTGCGAGCCCCGCTGGCACCTGCCGGCTGTTCGGTGACCCCAACATAGGGCGCGCTCACTCAAGCTGCTTGGGCACAGGAGTTCCATTTGCAAGATTGGAACGCTGAGAACCGCCCCTCATACGCCGCGTACCATGGTTTGAGCTCGGCAAACGCCTCCAGTGGGACGTCCGGCCCAAACGAGGACTAGATCTGGTCGAGGAGGGAGAGGAGCTCTTGCTGAGAGTGGACATTGGCCTGGCGGTAGAGGTTTGAGAGGTGCGTCTTGGTGGTGCTCTCGCTGATGAAGAGCTTCTCGGCTATGGCCTTTGCGTTGCGGCCCTGTGCCGCGTAGGAGAGGACCTCAGTCTCGCGCGGGGAGAGCTTGTAGCGCTTGGCCAGCTTGGCGCAGCGTTCTTCGATCGTGCTCTCGCGCGTGATCGCCGGGGGTTGCGCAGCAAAGGTGATGGTGCGGTAGCCCGGGGTCTCGACCTCCTGGTTGAAGGGCAGGAAGAACAGCGAGGCGAGGATGAAGGCCGCCACCACGGCGAGCGTGAGATAGAGCGTGGCGCTTGCGGCGGCGAGGTAGGCCACTAGCGTTCCCAAGAGCAGACCGCACGCAAAGCCGATGTTGGCCGCGAGCTTGCCGCGCGTGGAGGTGTAGAGGACAGAAAACTCGTTGCTTGCCGCCAGAGCCGCTAGGCAACCGCAGTGGATCGTGCGGAAGAGGAACCAGTACACCACAACCGCCCCCAGAGCGAGCACCTGCACCCCCTGCGAGGGGGCCAAGCTCAGCAGCAACGCGCACGAGACAACGGCCGCAAAGAGACGCAGCGCCCCGGAGAACAGCAGCGTGCGGCGATTGCCCATGAGGGCAGAGACCGCGGCGTCCATGAGGATGGCGGCCGCACCCGCCCCCAGCACCGCCACTCCGCCCGCTTGGTAAAGAAGGATGAAGGCAAAGCCGAACGCCACGTTGAGCACGGCGCTCACGATGTCCAGGTGGACGGTGCCGCGGAAGAACTCCGCCGCCGGTGAAGCCTGCTTGTCTGGCACAGGGCGGCGGCGCGGGGTGATGAACATCACCAACAGCATGCTGCACACGAGCATCAGCTCGCACACAATGCCCAGCGCCAACTTGGGCAGCAGGGCCGTGCAGGCGATGAAGAGCACGCCGCCGATGCAGAAGATCACCGCATGGGCAAACTGGTTGTGGCACAACCCGCCGTGCACTGTGAAGTCGTCCCAAAGCATGAAGCCCATGGCGATTGAAACGCCGGCGCACAGCAGCCCGCCGTACGCCAGAGGCAACGGCAAGGGCACCGCCAAGGCATCGAGCACAATGAGCAGGGGCGAGATCGATCCGGGGATGAGGCTTGCCAGGAAGAAGAAGCGGGTGTGGCCCAGCGCCACGCTGTTGCGGTGCCTGAACCACAGCAGTAGCGCCTGGGTCCCCACGATGCTCCCCAAGAAGAATGCGGCCTGGCCCAGGTGGGCGGCAACAAAGTCCGCCCCAACCGGCAACTCGATGAACGCCCCGAAGAAGGCCACCAGGTAGTAGCCGTAATACAGGCAGAAGCCCACTACAACGGTGAGCTGCATAAAGCCCAGCCTCTTTGTCTCCACGAAACCCTCCCTCACGATGCAGAACGCAGCGAGCGTCAGGCCCCTCTCCCGTCATCCTGATCGCAGCGAGCGCAAGCGAGCGTCACCCCTCACGTCATCCTGATCGCAGCAAGCGTTAGCGAGCGGAGTCGAAGGATCTCGAGTTGAGCGGCGAGACCTCAGAAATCGACTCACTGTCTAGTGACTCAATTGGAGATCCTTCGACTCCGCGCCTTCGGCGCTCCGCTCAGGATGACGGGAGAGAGCGGGACCAGGGCGCGGGCGGCTGCACGCGCCACGCGCTGCACGGTGGTCTAGGCAGCCCCCATCTTGAGGTACGCGGCAACCGCCACCACAGCCACCAGCGCCACCGGCCACAGGAACTGCATGAGCTTGCCCTTGTCGACCACAATGGTCGACTTGCCCAGGTGCTCGGGGTCGATGTTGGTTTGGGGCTCGGCCTTTTCCCTGCGCGGGGCAGCCGCCTGCGCCGGGGTCATCTTGGTGCGCTTCCTCGTCATCGCACGCTCCTTTCCTCGATACCCCGATTCTTCACGCAAACCCAGCTGTGAACATCCCCCACACCATATGCATATGCGGCCTCATCATCCTAGTATGAGCCCCTTGACCTGCGCTTTTACCCCAGTGCTAGTACGCAGAAAAAACGGCAGGGCCGGCTTGTGGTTAGAGGGGGCCGGCCCTGCCTTCTGGCGCGCAGCGGGGGAAGGATCGTGCGCGCAAGATGAGTGCGCTACCGCATGACGTGCGGCGCGCGGTGTTACTTGTGGTTCTCTTCCTCCATGCTCAAGGGCTTGTCCTTGGGCTTGGGGTTGATGAACAGCGCCGCGATGAGCATCACCACGGAAAGCGGGATGATGGTGAGCAGGCAGGCGTCGAGGAAGCTGTGCCCGCCGTCGATCAAGCCGCCATAGATGGGGCTGAAGCAGTTGCCGATGCACTGCGCGAACTGCAGCACTGCCATGCCCATGGTGGCCGCCATGGCGGACTGGTTCATGATGGTGGGAGCCAGGGGCCTCAGGCCGCCGCCACCCGCGCCGCCGCAGATGCCCATGAGGACGATGCCCACCCACAGCAGGGTGCTCGAGCCGCTCTGGAACATCAGGTAGAAGCACAGCACGTAGGAGACAGCCACGAAGGCCGGCATGAGCCTCTTGAACTTGAGCGGCAGCTTGTTGGTGATGGCGCCACCCAAGGGGTTGGCCACCAGCGAGATGGCAGTGACCACGGAAAGGCCCAGGGCCGCCGTCTGCTCCGGATAGCCGTAACCGCCGGCATCAACCGGCGTTTGTAGGAAGACCGGCAGGTAGGTGTTCACGATGCCCGTCTGGCCGGCGATGAAGACCAAGAAGACCACGAAGAGCAGCCAGATGTTCTTGTTCTTGAGCAGGGCCAGGCACTCGCCGATGTTGTTCTCGACGTTGTAGCTAGCGCCTTCGCCTTCCGGCACCTTGTAGAAGATGTTGAACAGGATCAGCGCCACAGCCGCGAAGATGATCACAAACCAGAACACGCCCTGCCAGCCAAAGCTCGCGGCGATGCTGGGGGTGACCAGCGCGTCGAGCGTGATGGAGAGCGGCACCCAGCAGCACCACAGGCCGAGCATGACGCCTCGCGTCTTGTCCGGGAACCACAGGGTGATCAGAGTTGGCGCGGAGACACCCACCAGGCCGATGCCCAGGCCCTCGATGAAGCGGCCGATGTAGAGCGCCGTGATGTTGGTGCCAGCCAAAACGGGGATCAGGCCGCCGATAATCACGCCCAGGGTGGCGATGGTGATGGTCCAGCGCAGGCCCAGCTTGCGGCAGATGAACGCCGCCGGGAAGGCCAGCACGATGCCGATGAGCGAAACACAGGTCATGAGCCAGCCAAAGCCGGCACCGTCGAGCATGAAGCCGCCCTCAGGGCTGATACCGGGGATGAAGATGAAATACGTGGGGATGTTCACCAGCTTGAACTGGCCCAGCGGGGCCGCAAAGCTCACGAGGAAGGTGACGATCCAGATGACCCATGCGTAGCGCGGGGTCTTTTCCTCATAGCGGTTGATGGGGCTTTCGGCATAGGGCCGGGGTTGTTTCAGTACAGCACTGTCTTTTTCCATGATGGTACTTTCTCTTGGAATCGCTTCTCAGATACAGTCATGTGCGAGTAACGAGCTGGGCTCGCACTCCCGCCCGCAACGCGGGAGCAAACAGTGGCCATATCACCGCCTCTCTAAATCGAGCGACGCGCAATACCGCGCGGAGGCTATGGTCAACCTCCCCGCGGCAGCTGCCCCCTAGCGGCAGCAAGGCTCCTCTTCGAAGGGAACGGGGTCGTTTTCGACCTCCCATTCCTCGAAGATCACCGTGTTGTGGAACTTGTAAACGCCGTAGATGCCCGTGAACTTCAAACCGGCGCACTTGAAAGTGCCGCCTATGGAGGTCACGAACTCCGCAGCCCTCGTGTTGAAGCCCTTGCTGGGGAAGACATAGAAGTCCGCCACGGTATCTTTGCTGCCCAAGGGAGCGATGAAGATGCCGGAGCCGAACTCAACGGGGATGCCCTGGGTCTTCAGGCGCATGTTGGGGATGGCGATCTTGGGCTCGAAGCGGTCTACCCACTTGCGGTGCGCGAGCTTTGCCCACGCCGCCCAGACGTCGGTCTCCTTCATCGCATCGTCTGCAAAAAGGGCGTCGAAGTACTCGTTGTAGGTGCTCGCGTTTTGCGCGTAGACCTCGTAACCAGGGCGGAACTCCCCTGCCAGGGTCACGAAGAGGAAGAGCTTCTCGAGCTCGACCCGCTTGCGCGGCGATGCGGCCTGGATGCTCTCATTGAGTTGCTTTGCGTTCATGGTGCTCACTCACCTCTTGTGCTGGGATTGCAGGGCGCAGTACCCACGCCCCGGTGCAGCTGGGGCCGAACAGGATGACGTGGGGGGGATAGCTGGCGGGAGGAAGTGCTGCAACCTCCCGCCAGCGTGGTTCTAGGCAGCGGCGCTAGCCGCAAACGGCGCGCTTAAGCGCAGGGGGGAACCCAGAGGTACTGCCAAGGCTTGGCCTCGAGGTCCTTTGCGAGCTCCTCAACCGGGCCGAACTTCATGCACTTGGCCTGGCAGTGGTACACGCAGGTAGGCTGCTTGCCTTCCTTCAAGCGGTTCTCGCACAGGTCGCAGATCTTGGAGAACGCGGGGATGAAGTCGTAGACGTAGTTGTCGGTCTCGTTGCCCTCGGCGTCCTTGATGGGCCAGGGGCCGTTCTGCATCAGCTTGACGCCCCACTGGCCGAGCGGGAGCTCATGCTCGGACTGGCAGGCCACCTCGCAGCTGTAGCAACCCGTGCAGTACTGGTAATCGACGAGAATTCCGTTGCGTGCCATTAGAGCTCCTCCTCCTTGCAGCGGTAGATCTTGCACAGGGTGCACTTAAGGTCTGCACCAAAGCCGGTCTTGCCGGGCTTGTTGGCCAGCAGCTGGTTGATGTTGGACTGGCGGAAGCCGTACAGGCAGGGCTCGGCGCCGTCCTGCTCGGGGAACCACCAGCCGTGCTGTGCGGCGATGGTGCCCTCGTGGACCTCGTAGGTCACGCGTGCGCGCTGGCGTGCGCGGCCGCGGTGGTTCTCCATCCACACCCAGTCGCCCTCGCAGATGTTGTGCTTGGCGGCATCGCGCGGGTGGATCTGAACCCAGGGGTCCGGGGTGAGCTGGCGCAGATAGGGGATCTGGCGATGCTCGGAGTGGAAGAAGGAGGTGGTGCGGGCGCCGGTGATCATGATCATCGGGTAGTCCTCATAGAGGTCCGGGGTGGTCACAGGGCCGATGCCGGGCTCCTCGATGTAGGGCAGCGGGTCGTAGTCGAAGGCCTCGAACAGCGTGGAGTAGAACTCGACGCGGCCGGTGGGGGTGTTGAAGCCGGGCTGGCCGTCGGAGCGCATGAGGCCCTTCTCGTACTTCTTGTACTCGTACTTCTGGTAGGCCGGGCCGTGCTCCATCAGCTCGCGGAAGGTCATGCCCGAGGGCTTGACGATCTCGTCGTAGACCTCGTCCTCGGTAGCCCACGGCCAGCAGTTCTGCTCCAGCGGGCGGCCGATGGCCTTCTTGAACTCGTCGTCGCGGTCGAAGAACTGGGAGAGCTCGCGGTTGATCTCGCAGTCAGACTTTGCCTCGCCCTGGGTGGCGCAGCCGCCGGTGATGGCGGAGAGGAAGTAGTAGTGCGCGCGGACGGAGTGCTTCTCTGCCCAGGTCTGAACGGGCAGGACGATGTCTGCGCAAGCCTGGATGGTGGGGGTCATGAAGATGTCGCACGCGGCGATGAACTCAGGCTTCTTCATGGCCTTACACCAGCGGTCGACCTCGCAGCTCATGCAGGCGATGCCGTTGGAGGTCTGGATCCAGACGCCCTTCACGAGGCCCTGCTCCATGAACTCGAGGCACATGTCCGGCATAGCCTGGGTGAGGCCGTAGCGGTACATGGGGAATTCCTTCCAGCCAACGCGCTTCTTCTGGGTCTCCTCGGTGATGAGGTCGTAGATGCCCCAAGCGCCTGCGGAGGGCTGGTCGACGCCCATGGGGGACGCGGTGTAGCACATGCCACCGGGCACATCGAGGTTGCCGGTGATGGTCCACAGAGCGGCGATAGCAGCGGCGCAGGGAGTGCCCTGGGACTGCATGTCGACAGCCAGACCCCACACGACGTTAGCGGGCTTGGAAGTGGCGAACAGGCGGGCAGCGGCGATGATCTTCTCCTTGGGAACCCAGGTCATCTCCTCGACCTGCTCGAGGGAGAGCTCGCGGGCGCGCTCGGCCAGCTCCTCGAAGCCGTAGGTCCAGTTGTCGACGAAGCCATGATCGTAGAGGTCCTCGTCGACGATGACCTTGATCATCGCCAGGGCGAGGGCGGTGTCGGTGCCGGGGCGCAGCTGCAGGTGGATGTCTGCGTGCGCTGCCAACCAGGTGACGCGGGGCTCGACGGAGATGAGCTTGCAGCCGAGCTTCATGGCGTCCGTGACCCAGTGGCCCATGAAGAAGTCCGGGTTGGAGATGGTGGGGTTGCAGCCCCAGACGATGGTGCACTCAGGGCAGGTCCACTCGGGATCGTCGTAGCGCAGCGGGCTGAACTGGGCGAAGTCGGCGATGAGCATGCCGCCGTAGGTCATGATCATCAGGGACAGGCGGGGCAGGTAGCAGGCGGTACCGGACAGGAAGCCGTACTCGTTGGGGCTACCCATGGTGTTGACCATACGGCCGACCTGCCACTGGTTGTCACGGGCGGTGCCGCGCAGGCCGTGGATGGAGTCGCCGCCGTAGGTCATAGCGATGCGGCGGAACTCCTTGTAGCAGGTCTCCAGGGCCTCGTCCCAGGAGATGCGGGTCCACTTGTTCTCGCCGCGCTCGCCAGCGCGCTTCATGGGGTACAGGATGCGGTCCGGGTGGAACTCGACCTGCTTGAAAGCCAGGCAGCGGGGGCACAGGGCGCCGCGGTTGTAGGGGTCGTCCGGGTCGCCTTCGAGCTTGATGAACTTGCCGGTCTCCTTGTCGGAGTAGATCAGGACGCCGCAGCCCTCATGGCAGCCGGGGGCAGACCAGACGGAGGTGCGGGTGACGGTCATGCCGTCTTCCTCGTACTGCCACTCGCCAGGGTGCTTCCAGCGAGGGTCGATCACCTGAGCCTGGCCAGCACCGAAATTGAACTGGTTCTCCTCTTTGGAGTTACCGATATCGTTGCGGTCGACGCCGTCGATAGTGGTCTCCATGGGCTCTTTCTCAGCCATAGTTCCCTCTTTCTCTCTCTTGGGAACGGCGCCTCTCCACGGCGCGCCCCAAAGCGGGATGGAGGAAATCACCTCGGATAGCACTGCCAGGTATCTTCCCCAGAGCAGCATTCCCCCAGCCCTCGACAGAGTGGATTTAAGCAGGGCCGAGTAATCCCTATCATCCCGCGATAGGTGCGTAATCCTGCAAATCAGTACGCTGGTATGAGACGGAGTATGAGGCCATTGAGCTGGGAAAAGAGGGGTTTGAAGAAGCAGTGTCCCTGTCATTTCGACCGGAGGCGCGAAGCGCCGGAGTGGAGAATCTCAGGTTGAGCCGCAAGACCACCTCTCCCGACTCCCGGACCCCCGGCTCCACCCGAGATTTCTCCACGCGCTCGCTTACGCTCGCTTGGTTGATGACGTGTTGAGGGGGCGCCGCTGACGAGGACGTGAGGGGCAGGTACCCTCTATTCGCTGCGGGTGAAGCGGGCGAGCTCTTCTTCGCTCAGGGGGTACTCCTCGATGAAGTCCATGAGCTTTTGCTGGGAGTGGATGTCGAACTTGCGGTAGATGCTGTAGATATGACTCTTGACGGTGTGTGGGGAGATGCAGAGCTTTTCCTGCAGGTAGGCGGCATTGCGGCCGCGCGCCAGGTAGCCCAGGATGTCGCTTTCGCGCGGGGAGAGCTTGTAGAGCTCTGCCGCGGCGGCGCACTTGGCATCGAAGATCTCGCTTTCAGAAAGCTCGACGGAGACGATCTGCTTTTCCCCGCTTTCTCCCATGAGCTTGGAGACAGCGTTTTGGTCGTGATGGTGGACGTCTGGCATGCAGAGCACGAAGACAAGCACCAGGCAGACAGCCATAGCCAGATGCATATAGCCGAAGATTTCTGAGTGGGCATCGGAGTAGAGGGTAATGCAGGAAGACAGCAGCCAGCCCAGGAAGAAGCCGATCGCGCGGAAGGAGAGGCGCAACGGCAGCTGGCGGAAGGCGGGCGCACACCAGCCGTTCTCCTTGGTCTTGCGCACCATGAGAGCGTAGTTTATCGCCATGATGCCCGCCCAAGAGGCGACCATCAGGCCCACGATCACCAGCTGCAGGTGGTCTGGCGCGAAGGGCATGGTAATGCAGGTGAGCACTGTGAGGAAGAGCAGGGCGCGTTGGGCGACGGTGATGCCAACCTCCTTGCCAGCCAGGGTGAGCACGACCATGAGCGCCGCGCCGACAAGCACGAAGAGCAGGCCGATGATGAGGGTCTTGCCGCCGCAGTTGAACAGGTAGACGAAGGTCGAGCCGAAGACCATGCCGTAGGCAACCATGAGGGGCTCGATCTCTCTGGTGAACTTCCACTTGGGGGCTGTGAGCTCCTTGAGAGCGCATTTGTCGTTGGCGGGGCAGCGCGGGCTGATGTAGTGCACGAGCATGAGCGAGCCAAGGCCAAACGCGCCGGTGAACACGAACTGCAGCAGCGAGGGCATGGCCATGACGAGGGCGAAGAGCGCTGCGCCAGCGAGCATCGAGAAGCTGGTGAAGCGGTACTCCTCCCCGCTTTCCATGCGGCTGCAGATGTCGAGCCACAGGACCACGCCGCCAGCGCCGGCGATGCCGGTGAGGAGATTGGTGACGCAGTTGAGGGCCTCAGGCAGGTTGATGCCAAAGCTCTCGGCGCAGGCGCAGCAGGGGGACAGCAGCATGCACACGCCGATGCCGATGAGCACCGGAGGCTCGAAGATGTTGAACGAGGCCCTGCGCCCTGCGACGTGGAAGCCCAAGTAACCAACCACAGTGCCCAAGAACACGAAGCTCTGGACCACATCCTTGTTGCCCAGGGGCAGGTCGCGCAGAATCTCAGAGTAGAACCAGTAGAAGCACACGAGCATCCAAGCGAAGTAGAGGGCAAAGCCCACCATACCCAACAACTCGATAGCGGTCAGATCAGACTTGCTTGTTCGATCTTTCTCCCCGTTGCCGGCGGACTCAGCCATTGAAATCTCCCCCTCGAACACTTGTGGCGTTTGTCCTTTTGGCGTCCTCCAAACGGTGCACAAAACGCAGAATGTCTAGCTGACTTAGTGTAACCCTACAAAGATTCTACGTAAGCAAACTTATTATCTATTCTCTATAACGTTTATTTATCGATAGGGTATTTCAAATCGCGTGTGATATTAATGCTGCCCCGGAGGTTTGATCCCCAGGCGCTGCGAAACGCTGGCTAGATCTGAAAAGCCCAGCTCCTTGCAAGCAGACGCCACACCCGGTGTGGCGCCGGTGGCGTCATCGTCCATACCGTCGATCTTCTTGAGGACGGCAAAGCATGGGCGCTTGGCAGAAGCATCGTCTACCGGCGTCTGCCTGGCGTTCGCAGCTGCACTCGACTCACCCGGCAGCGCACCGCACGCCGGTGCCGGCGGGTTGTTGCCCACGTCAAGCAGCTGCGAGGCAGACGCCATCGAGGTCGCAGAGCTCACGCCGTCTTCTCCCCCACCGCCGCCGAGCACCAGGCCCCAGGCCTCCATGCACTTGCCGCACTCCAGGCATACCTCGCAGCGCTTGTGAACGGTGAACTGCGAATTCCCGGCCTTGGACTCAGATTCGTCCTCAAAGCACCTGCCACAGAAGCGACACACCTTGCAGCGCGTGCCTGCCTTCCTCTGGGGTTGTTCGCTCATCTCTTCCCTCCCCTCTGGAAAACGTGGCAGAGCGCTCCGGGGATTGTTCGACCCGGAGCGCTCTGTCTTCACAGGGTTGCGGTTGCCCTCGGCACACCGCTCGGCGCATAACGCCTAGTGTTGCTCGGGCTTGCCAGCGGGAGCCTCGCCTGCAGCTGCAGCCTTAGGCTTGCTGGGCTTGACGAGAACAGAGAGGACACAGCCCACGACGCCGATGGGGACCAGGGCCATGAAAGCCAGGCTCGGATCGACCATGATGCCGTTGGCAGCAGCCTCAGCAGCGGCCTGGCCGATTGCAGGGCCGAAGTCGGCCGGGGTGCCGCCAGCTGCCAGGACGGCCTGCTTGGCCTCGATGGCAACGTTGGAGGCTGCGGTGAGGCCCTCGTTGAAGGGGGCGAGCACATAGGAGGTCGCGATCTGGCCGGCGTACTGGCCGAGGGTCAGCAGCGAGAGGCCGAAGGCGACTGCGGTCTGGCCGCCCTTGAACACGAAGGTGGGGACCAGCGGACGGCAGCATGCGTTGAGCATCATGTTGCCCAGGCAGAAGAAGATCACGTAGGGGATGAAGAACTCGGCCTTGAAGGAGAGTGCAGAGCACACGGTGAGGCCGATGATGCCCACCACGACGCAGATGAACTTCTTGTCCTTGGGAGTCTTGTCCAGGATGAGGCCGCCGATGGGGGCCAGGGCGCCGCATGCGCAGATCAGGCCGCCGATGACGCCAGCGGTGGTGGCATCCCAGCCAAGGCCGCCGAGCAGGGTCGGGGTCTGCAGCCAGGTCTTGAGGTACTGAGAGAACGCATAGTTCATGTAGTTGAAGATGGCGAACATGAAGATGAGGCACCAGAGCTGGCGGCTCTTGAAGAACTTGAGGACGTCTTTGAGCGGCTTGCGCTCAGGGGAGACCTGGGAGCGCTCGTCCTCGCGCGGGCCGCGGAAGACCACGGCGAAGATGATGGCGACGACGACAACGAGGGCAACCCACACCAGCTGCAGGGTGCCGACGTTCTGGCCGACGAGGTTGTAGATGCCGTCGTTGACGAAGTTTGAGCAGAAGATGCCGATGGGTGCCCAGGTAGACCAGATGGCCATGGCGCGGCCGCGGGTTGCGTCGGGGAACCACAGGGACACGCAGGTGGGGCCAGCGACGATGGTGGTAGCCAGGCCCAGGCCCAGGACGAAGCGGCCCACCAGGAAGGCGTAGAAGTTGCCGCCCACGGTGAAGGCGCTGATCGCGCCGCCGACGATGGCCAGGGCCAGGCCGATGAGCGTGGTGACCTTGGCACCGAACTTGCGCACCAGGATGGTGGTGGGCAGGGCCATGATCAGGGCGCCGATGGGCACCAGGCCCATGACGTTGGAAAGCAGGGCATAGTTGGCCGGGTTCTGGAAGAACGGGTTGTTAGCCGTCAGCCAGCCCTTGAACACAGGGAAGGTCAGGCCAGGCAGCCACATCCAGATGAACACGATGCTGACCGCGGCCAGCAGGGACACAACGAGGCAGGGCCATGCGTAAGACGGGGTCTTTTCGGCCGGCTTAGCGGGGGCGCCTGCAGCTGCTGCAGTTGAAGTCATTGTCTTTCCCCTCTTTTGACTCGGGAAGGGGCACCGCCCTCCTTGCACGTGGCGGACCCCACACGCCGGCTGGTATCCCGCCAGCCGGCGTGTCTCATTAGTAAGTAGCGATCAACAACTAGATGTTGAAGATCTTTGCGGCGTTGCCGCCGAGCATCAGGGCCTTGTCCTCATCGGCGATCTCGAGCGCGTTGATGGACTCGACGGAGCGGGCCATCCACTCGTAGAACACGGGGAAGGAAGAGCCCAGGAGCAGGTGATCGGCGCCACAGGTCTTGACGGCGCACTCGAGGACGTTCTTGCCCCAGCTCATGGGATGGGTGAGGTCGAAGTAGATGTTGTTGGCCAGGTAGCGGTCGTAGGCCTCGCGGTCCACGTTGGTGGCCAGGCGGTTCATGGCCTCCTTCTTCTTGGTGGACTTGTGCGGAGCCAGGATCTCCTGCAGGCCGAACCAGTTGCCGCCCATCATGGTGTGGATGAACTTGAGGTTGGGGAACTCGTCGAACATACCAGAGTAGATCTCGCGGCCGACTGCGGAGGCCTGGACGTGGATGCGGCCAAGCTCGCGGCGCAGGACGGTGTAGTCGACAAAGTTGCCGTAGGCGTTCTGACCGGGGGTGTGGTGGATCACAGCGGGGATCTTCTTGTCGTTCAGGACCTTGAGGTAAGGCTTGAACAGCGGGTCATCCAGGAAGCGGTCGCCGTAGCAGCAAGCGAACTGAACGCCCACGGCACCCATGTCGATGCAACGCTCAAGCTCGGCGATGTCCTCCTTGCGACCGTACGGGGGCAGGACTGCGTTAAAGCGCAGGCGGCCCTCAGACTGGCGGCACATCTCGGCTGCCTGGTCGTTGACGATCTTGCAGATGTCCAGGGGCAGCCACTCCTGCCACACGGGCATGCGGAGCAGGGCGACGTCGACGCCGGCCTCATCCATGGCACCGATCTTGGCCTCGAGGGTGTAGTCGCCCTCGACGTAGTTGAGAATCTGCTTGCCCTCGGGATACTCCAGGATCATCTGCTCCTTGGCGCCGTCCGGGGTCTTGCCCAGGTAAGCCTTCATGCCAAAGCCCAGCGGAGCGGAGTACAGGAAGCCGTTCAGGACCTTCTCGTTGGTGAAGAGGTCGGTGGGCAGCATGTGCATGTTGATGTCAATTACGCGGTTCTCGCTCATGTGATCACTCCTTCTTGACAGTAGGTGCGGTGCAACGCTGCTGAGAGGGGGCGCTGCACCGCCGGTGGGTGGTGCTAGTTCTGGTAGATCGGGGTGACCTCGCCGCGAGCCATCTTCTTCATGTTCTCGCTGCAGCGGACACGCCAGTCAACGCGACCCTGCTCGCGTGCCCACTCGGGGACCTCGCGGGAGAACTCGCGGGGTGCGCGCACGTCAACGTGCATCAGGCGCTCTGCCACCTCGTATCCAAAGCTGTCGTCAACCATTTGATTACCCTCCTTCCAATGCTCTCTCGCGCTAACTGAAAACCAAGGCCTCGGGGCCTTGAGTTAGGCCTCCTTGATGGGGACCAGGATCATCCCCGGCTTGTCGATCTTCGCGGCCAGCTCCTCCACGCTGCCGTACTCCAGGCACTGGGCCTGGCAGTGCTGCACGCAGCTGGGGCGCTTGCCCTTGGCCACGCGGGACTCGCACAGGTCGCACCAGCGGGTGAACTGGGGGATGAAGTCGAGCTGCCAGTCCTTCCTGCCCTCCGTGATCTGCAGGGGGCCCAGCTGGGTGATGGTGATGCCGTACTTGGTCTCGTCGTACTCCTTCTCCTGCTGGCAGGCGACAACACAGGCCTCGCAGCCGGAGCAGTAGTTGACGTCGCAGAGAACTCCCTTGATGGTCATTTGCGTTTCTCCTCTCTGAGCTGCGCTTACGCCCTGTAGATCTTGCACATCATGGCCTTGTAGTTGGCGCCGAAGCCGGACACGCCCGCGTCGAAGGGCACGAGGTTGTTGATGTTGGACTCGAAGGTGCCGAACAGGCCCTTCTTCTCGTCCTCGAGGTTCTCCTCCGCCTGGTCCTTGCGCTCGGGGAACCACCAGCCGTGCTCGCACTGCATGACGCGCGGGTCGTAGGTGGGGTCGTAGCAGGCCTTGTACTTGCACTTGCCGTGCCTGTTCTCGAGCCACATCCAGTCGCCGTCGGCGATGCCGTGCTCAGCGGCGGTCTCGGGGTGGATGTGGCACAGCGGGTCGGGGTGCAGGGCGCGCAGCTTCCTCATCTGGCGCTGCTCGGAGTGGAAGAAGTGCGGGATGCGCTGGCCGCTGGTGACGATGTAGGGGTACTCCCCCAGGTCCTCGGGGGCGGAGTAGGGGCTCTCGGCGGGCTCGACGTAGGAGGGCAGCGGGTTGAGGCCGGACCACTGGGTGTGGTGGAAGACCATCGAGTAGACCTCGGCGCGGCCGGTCTCGGTCTGGAAGCCCAGGCCGCCGTCAGCGCGCAGCAGGCCCTTCTCGTACTTGCGGTACTCGAACTTGGGGTACTTCCAGACCTTCTCCTTGAGCTCCTCCCAGGTGAAGCCGCCGTCCTCGAGCGCGTAGTCCCACATCTCCTCGACGGAGTCCCAGGGCCATGCGATGTCGGCGTTCTCCGGGCGGATGGCCTCGTTGAGGCGCTTGCCCAGCTCCAGGAAGATCGTGTTGTCGGCCTTGGTGTCGCCCACCGGCTCGATGGCCTTGGTGATGGCGGAGATGCGGTAGGGGTTCAGGCCGCCGAAGCCGTTGCGCTCGGAGAAGGTGGCGGCGGGCAGGACCACGTCCGCCAGGGCCATCATGGTCGGGGTCATGAACAGGTCCTCGACCACGGCGAACTCCAGCGTCTTGTACCACTCGAGCTGCCTTTCTGCCTGGGCGCCCATGGTGGCCAGGAAGTTGTTGGTGGCGAAGTAGGCCGCGCGGATGGGGAACTCGCCGGCGAGCCACTTCTCGATGGTGGCGTTGGAGGAGAGGTTCTTGAAGCCGACGGCGAACATCGGGTAGCGCTCGATGCCGATGCGCTTCTTGTGCTCCTCCTCGGTGAGCAGCTCGTCGTAGCCCCAGGTGCCGGTCCAGTTGGGCTGCTCGATGCCCCAGCACGCGCGGCCGATCACGTTGCCGCCGGGGACGTCGAGGTTGCCGGTGATGCACCACATGGCGACCAGGGAGTGGGCCGCCTGCTGGCCGCCGGTCTGCTGGTCGAGCGCCACGCCCCACTGGATGGCGGCGGGCTTGGCGGTGGCGTAGGTGCGCGCCACGCGGACGATGTCCTCCTTGTCGACCCAGCAGCGCTCGGCCAGCTCGTCGAGGTCGTACTCGCCCACGCGCTCGCACAGGGCGTCGAGGCCGTAGACCCACTTGTCGCAGAAGTCGGCGTCGTAGAGCCTCTCGTCGCAGATGACCTTGAGCATGGCCATGGCCAGGGCGCCGTCGCCGCCGGGGCGCACGCGCAGCCAGTCCTCGCCGGCGCGCGCGGCGATCCAGGTGAGGTTGGGGTCGACGACCGCGACCCTCATGCCGCGCTTCATCAGGTCCATGATCCAGTGGCCGTAGAAGCCGTCGGCGTTGGAGTAGAAGGGCTGGTGGCCCCACACGATGCAGTACTCGGGCACCGCGTACTCGGGGTCGTCGTAGCGCTTGGGCAGGAACTGCGAGCAGTCCATGACGCAGGCGTCGCCGATCATGCACGCCATGGAGGCGATGCGGGGCAGGTAGCAGGAGTTGCCCGCGAAGTAGGGGACGCCCTCGTTGGGCGAGCCGATGGAGGCGTTGACGCGGGTGATCTGGTGGATGTCGCGGCCGGTGCCCTGGCAGCAGGCGATGGTGTCTGCGCCGTAGGTGTCCGCGACGCGCTTGAACTCGCGGACGATGATGTCGTAGGCCTCGTCCCAGCTGATGCGCTCGAAGCGGTCCTTGCCGCGGTCCTCGCGCTTGCGCTTCATGGGGTAGAGCAGGCGCTCGTCGTGGTAGATGTAGTCCGGGATGCACAGGCAGCGGCTGCACAGGCGGCCCTGGTTGTAGGGGTCCTCGGGGTCGCCCTCGACCTTGACGACCTTGCCGTCCTTCACGTAGGTGAGGATGCCGCACACGTTGTGGCAACCCGGGGCGGAGCGCGCCGTGGAGCGGATGACGGTCATGCCGTCCTCCTCCCACGTCCAGGGGACGTCGGGGGTCTCGGCGCAGGGGGTGGGCTCGTAGCCGTACTCGGACTTGAGGGGCAGGCGCGTGCCGCGCTTGTACTCGCCCGGGGTGTAGCTGGGGTGGTTGGGGTCCAGCTGTCCGGGGGTGAAGGCGGCTGCTGTCTTTGCTTCTGCCATTCGTTCCTCCTTCGTGGTCTTGCGACTCTCTTCTCTCTCGCACCGGCCCTTGTAGGCCGGCCCTGCGATCTGCATCTGTGCCTCGCCCTCTGCTTGGCCCAGACTGCAAAAATCGTCATCGCAGAGACTACGGGCGCTCATGTCAAGCACCCCCCGCTTGGGTGATGAAGAAGGCGAAATCAGCCCTGTTGAGTGAGCGCTGTTAGGCCCTCATACCAACGGTCTGAGGCCCTGAGCTGGGCAAACGCAAAGCAAGCGCCAAAAAAGGAGAGCCGCGTCATGCGCGGCTCCCCGGGGTGATGCGTGGTTGAGGCCGGCTTCTGGGCTAGTCCTCCTTGACGGTGACCACGGCGTTGGCGAGGACGTGGTCGGCGGCCTTGCGGCGCTCTGCAGTTTCACGCAGGACGAACCTGCGGCCCGTGGCCTCGAGCTGCGCCCTGGTCTGCGCCGGGTCAGCCTGAGGGTTGAGCTCGCGCGCTGCCTTGAGGTAGTCCTCATCTTCAAGCGTGAGCTTCTCGTGAGCGAAGACGCTGTCGAGCACGTAGCCTTGCACCAGCTGCTCGCGGCACTGCACCATCATCATCACGGAGAACTGCTGCTGGCCGCCGTTTTGCTCCACATAGTCCTTGTAGCTCACGCCCTGCTTGGAAAGCTGCTGGTCGAGCTCGCGCATGAGGTTGTCGCGCATGGCCTCGTAGGCTTCGTCCGGGATGCGGCCCTCAAAGCGGTCCTCCAGCTCGAAGATGCACAGCTGGCGGCACTGGGCGTCGTAGGCCTCGCGGCTCTGGGCCTCGAGGCTCTTGCGGATATCCGCCTTGAGCTCGTCGACGCTCTTGAACACGGGCATGTTCGCAGCGAGCCAGCTGTTGGTGATGGCGGGGATGCACTCGACCTGGATCTCGATCACAGTGGCTGTGGTCTCGACCGTGGTGGTGGTCTCGTTGCCGGCCATGTCAACGTCCGGGCCCTCGAAGGTGAAGGTCTTGGTCTCGCCCGGCTTCATGCCGATGATTTGCTCGTCGAAGCCCTGGGGCATGTAGCCCTGGCCGGTGACGTAGGTGCGCGCGGCACTGCTCAGGCCCGCGTTGCGCTTGCCGTTCTCAAAGCTCTCCATTTCGAGCAAGACGGCGTCGCCGCTGCGGACCTCGTGCTGCTCGGCCGCGCGGGTGTAGGTAGTGGAGCGCTTGGCGAGCTCTTCGAGCTGGCGCTCAACCAGGCTCTCGTCCACCTTGAACGGCGGAACGGTGATATGGACGGGCTCGTAGGAGCTGAGCACGTAGTTGGGCTTGGGCAGCAGCTCCAGGGTGAAGCTCGCCTCCGCGCCGCGGCGCAGCGGGGTGGCGCTCTTGACCTCGGGCGGGAAGGCCGGCATCAGACCGCTGCGGTCGATGGCGTAGGGGATCAGGCACTCGAGTGCGGAGTCGCGCACGACGGAGTCGAGGTCCTTGATACCTAGCTTCTCCTCGACGATCTGGTTGACGGTCTTGCCCTTCTCGGGACGCAGGCCCGCGCCGTTCACAAACTGGAGGTAGGCGTTTGCAAAGGCGTCCTCAACCTCTTTGGCAGTTGCGCGCGCATCGAGCTGGATGCGCCCCTCGGGTAACTTCTTCTCCTTGATCTTCACGGTAGTCCCTCTCTACTCGGGAAATAAGCTGCCCCGGATACTAGCCGCGCGGGCTAGACCCCCTATCCCCCACGTCAGTTGAATCTGGACCGCAGAGTCCAGGGCGTCTCATACCAGGAGTCTGATACAGCCCAAAAGCGCCTGTAAGCCGCTTCCCGTCATCCTGAGCGCAGCGCCGAAGGCGCGGAGTCGAAGGATCTCGAGTTGAGCTGCGAGACCGTGGCTCGATCGCAGCCGTCTCGCAGCTCTGTTGGAGATCCTTCGACTCCGGCGCTGCGCGCCTCCGCGCAGGATAACGGGGAGGTTAGCCCAGCAGGACCTTCGTTCTAGGCTCAGGGACTACTCGGCGGTGGTGGTGAGGGTGCCCTCTTGGTCGATGAAGACGGCGAGTTGGATGCCTTCACAGGAGCGGGCGAAGGCGAGACCCTCCTGGACCCCCAGGGCGCACAGCGTGGTGGAGTAGCCGTCTGCCACAAAGCTGCTGGCAGCCACGATAGTCGCGCTCAATGCGTCTGGGGTGATGGGCCAGCCGGTGCGCGGGTTGAGGATGTGGGAGTAGCGCGTGCCGTCTGGCGCGGTGAAGCAGCGCTCCGTGAGGCCGCTGGTGACAACGGAGCCCTCGAAGAGCTGCACGGAGGCCAGGGTCTGCCCTGGGGTGCGGGGGTCGCGGATGCCGATTGAGAAGGGTGTGCCGTCTGGACGGCCGCCGCGCACGGCGATGTTGCCGCCGAGGTTCACCACGAAGCTGCACAGCCCGGCGGCGGCCAGCTGCTCGCAGAGGCGGTCTGCGATGTAGCCCTTGGCGGTGCCGCCCACGTCGACCGAAGCCTGCGGGTCGGCCAGCTGCGCCCAGCGCTGCCCTGGGGCGCCGCCCAGCTGCAGCTGCTCCCACCCCACATGCTGCAGGGCAGCGCTGATGCGGGCCTGGCTGGGGAAGCGGCCGCTTTTGAAGTCCCAGAGCGCCAAGACCGGGCCGAGCGTGATGTCGAAGCACCCCTGCGAGCTGCGGCAGAAGCCGACGCTGCCCTCGAGGAGGCGGAAACTGTCCTCGCTGAGCTGCACGCGCGCGCCGCCGGCTGCGTTGAGGAGCGAGACCTCGCTGTGCGGCAGGGTCTTTGAGAAGAGGCGCTCAAAGCGGCGGCAGGTGTCTCGTGCGGCGAGCAGCGCGGGCTCCACTCGCTCGCGCGGGCCGTAGGCGCTCAAGCGCGCGAAGGTGTTGAAGGCAAGGAACTCGCAGCGGTGCGGCGCGCCCGGGGCGTCTGAGGGCTCGAAGCTCCAGCACTCTTCGAACGGAATTGCGTCAAGCACAAGCTCCCCTTCGTTTTAGTCTGACAGCGTCAAAAATCCTAGCATGAAGAGAATGCTAATAAGATCAATTTTCGTTAGGCTATAATCTCACTATTCGTTAATGTACACAGCCGCGTTGACGAGGGCGCGCCGAACCCAGCATTGGAGGGCCATGAAGATCGGAACGAGCAACATCCTCGAAGGGACGATCGTCTACGTGCACGAAGGTGCCGTCAACGGCACCGTCGGCATCGAGCTTCCCTCTGGGCAGGTCATCTCCTCGAGCATCACGATGAACTCCATCGAGGAGCTTGGGCTCGAGGTTGGGATGATGGCCTACGCCTGCATCAAGGCAACCGACGTCATCATCTGTACGGACTAGCACTCCCCCAATTCGCCAAACCCACCTGAAGCGCCTGCCCTCCGCAGGCGCATCTTCTTCGTCTACGGGGTGTAGAGGCGGTAGCCGTTGCGGCCCTCGCGCTTTGCGGAGTAGAGCATCTTGTCGGCGCGGGCGAAGAGGTCGTGGTAGCTGATGTCGCAGTCGTCAACCGGCACCACGCCAGCGCTCAAGGTCACCGGGGGCTCGATCCCGTTTTGGAACGAGAACTCCGCCACGGCATGCTGGCAAGCCCCGATCCGCTGCGCCAGCTCCTCGTAGGCGCTGCCCAGGCTGCCGCGCAAGAAGACCACGAACTCGTCGCCGCCGATGCGCCCGGCTATGTCGCCTTCCCCGCACATGCCCAGTATCGCCTGCGCAACGGCCACGAGCAGTTTGTCCCCCATGAGGTGGCCGTAGGTGTCGTTCACATTCTTGAACTTATCCACATCCACCACCAGCAGGGCGCATTGCTGCCCTGGCTCGCGGCCCGCCAGCGCGGCGGTCACCAGCTCCTCGGTTGTTCCGCGGTTGAAGATGCCGGTGAGCGAGTCGTGCTGGGCGCGGCTGCGCAGCTCGCGCTCGCGGCGCATGGCGTCCTTCTGCTGGTCGATGTTGCGTACGCAGACCAGCGCGATGCGCTTGCCCTCGCCGTTGGCAACGCGGGTGATCGCAAAGCTTGTCCAACGGTAGGTCTCTGCGTCGCCTTCGTCGCGCACGCGCAAGTCAAAGGAGATGAGCTTGTCCGGGTCCTCACTGAAGAGACGGCGGATGATCTGCTTGGTGTTGGTGTTGCCCCAGTAGAGCTGCTTGTCGTCCTTGTGAACGCGCCGCGAATAGGCGTAGAAGCCCGTCTTCTGGCGGCGATGCTCGCAGCCACAGCTGCCGGCCTCGCCGGGCACCGAGTCCTCGCGGCAGAAGAGCAGCTCGACCACGCCCGTATCCAGATCGAGGGTGAAGGCCTCGTCGAAGAGGGCCTCGAGCGAGTTGATGTACTGAACGCGCTGGAGGTCGCGCTGGGCGTGGGCGCGGTGCGAGAAGTTGTTCACCGCCAGGTAGAGCAGCGGCCCTTGCCCGGTGGCGCCCACCTTCTGCAGGCAGGCGTAGGTGACGAGGTAGCTTTCCTGCGTGGCGCGGCCGCTGCCGCCCTCGTCGACGCGCCAGGCGGCGTCTACACTCACGGACTCCGAACCCTCAGCAGCTTGGCGGCAGGCCTCCACAAAGCGCGGACGATCGAAGCGGGTGAGCAGCATGAAGAAGTTGGCGCGCACCTCCTCGCGCCCCAGGCCGCTGGCAAAGAGCCGCTCGAAGCGCTCGTCCCACAGCACAGCCTGGGCGGTGCCGTCGCCTCTCAGCAGCAAGACGGCCGCGCCGTTCAGGAAGTGCCCCGCAAGGGCATAGGCGTCCCCTGCGTGCTCCCACGCACGGGCGAACTCCGGTGCACAGCAGCTCAAGACCTCAGCACTGTCCATCAAAGTCTCCTCCCCCATTCAGTCTGCGCGCCGCATGAAGCAGCGGCGAGGCTTACGCGTACGCCTCTTCGAAACTGGTAAGCGACAACGGACGCGAAAAGAAGTAGCCCTGGATGCAGTCGATGCCGCAGGCGCGTACGGCATCGCGCTGCTGGGCGGTCTCAACGCCTTCAGCGCAGGTGCTGGCACCGCAGGCCTCGGCGAGGCTGTTCATCGTGGTGACGAACTGCGTGGTCTTGAGGTCGCCAACCATGTTGTCCACGAACGACTTGTCCACCTTCACCACGTCAAAGCTCAGCGAGTTGAGGATCTCGAGCGAGGAGTAGCCGGTACCGAAGTCGTCGATGGCAAAGCGCACACCCACCCCGCGCAGCTGCGAGAGGATGAGCGCGAGGCGGGCCTTGTCGATGAGGCGGCAGCGCTCCGTGATCTCCAGGCAGAGGCTGCGCGCGGGGTAGCCGGTCTGCTTGAGCAGGCGCACCACCATCTCCACGAAGTCCGGCTGCTGCATCTGGCGGTACGAGAGGTTCACGCTCAAGGTGAAGGCGGGGTTGTTGAGGGCCAGGTGGAGCATGTCCTGCATAGCGCGGCCCAGAATCCACTCGCCCAGGCGGACGAAGAGCGGGTCGTTTTCGATGAGGGGGATGAAGCGCCCCGGTGGGACGAGGCCGTAGTCCGGGCTCTCCCAGCGCAGCAGGGCCTCGGCACCGCGCAAGGTGCCGTCCGCCGCGCCAACGATGGGCTGGTAGTGGAGCATGAAGCCGCGGCAGCCCTGCTCGATGCTCAAGCGCACGGAGTTGAGGATGGCGAGCATGCTCACGTTGTCCTCGTTCATGCCGTTGCTGAAGAGCATCAGCTCGCCGCCGCGCTGCGTTTTCGAGCAGCTGGCGCAGTGCTCCAGGCAGGGCAAGACGGTGCCGGGTGCCTCTGTGAAGTCTGCCAGGTCGAGCGCGCTGCCGTAGAGCGTGAGCATGGGACGGTAGCCGTCGACCTCGAGCTCGTACGCCACGCGCTTGCGGAGCCTCTCATAGCGCTCCGCAAGCTCGCCAAAGGGGATGGATTGCGTTAGCAGGACGAAGCGCACGCCGTCGATGCGGAAGAGCATGCCCTCGTCCTTGAACTCGCGGCGCAGGGTCTGCACGAGCTTGTGGATGACCACGTTGCCAAAGCCGTAGCCCCACATGTCGTTGATGGCAGAGAAGCGCGAGACGGCCACCAGCAGCAGGCACGCGCTGCGGCGGGCGGCGAAGAGCTCCTCGACCTGCTCGAAGAGGCCGTACTGGTTGAGGAAGCCGGTGAGCTTGTCTGCGCTATCCACAGAGCCGTTGTCGCGGATGATGCCCATGAAGAAGTCAGGCCTTCCGTGCTCGTCGCACAGGGCCGTGCCGCGCCCCGTACAGACGACGTAGGTGCCGCTGGCATCGAGCGCTCGGTACTGCATGTCGTAGCTGGGGGTCAGGCCGTTGAAGACGGCGTCGAGGCGGCCGCGGTAGACCTCCTTGTCGTCCGGGTGGACGTGCTCGCCCCAGACGGCGCCGGCGTTGTGCATGAACTCCCCCGGCAGCCCAAAGCGGCGCACCGCGCTCGATGACCAACGCGAGTAGTCGTTGCGAACGTCGCACACGAAGATGAAGCCGTTCTCTGCCACGGACTCAACGGCGTGGAAGAGCTGGTTGAGCTCGTTGAGGCGGCGCGGTTCTATCTCGGCATCCATGCGGCTGTGCCCCCAGATCCTTTGAGAGACATTTATTCTCGAATGGGAATTATAGTAGAACAAGAAGAGAGCGAGGCGCGCGGCCTGACCTGGCAGCGCTTATAGGCAGCTGAGCACGAGGAGCGCGGCCGCAAGGACGGTGCAGGTGATAACAACAGCCTTGAAGGGGGTGCGGGCGGCTGGCGGCAGGCTGATGTCGCGCGTGAGCGACTTGACGCCGGTGCAGAGGTGGATGCTCAGGAATACGGCGGCACAGACCATGGCCAGGCAGCTGAGCGGGGCGGCGGTCTGGGCGGGGACGGGAGCGAGCAGGCACAGCGAGAGCTGGTGCGCGGCGACGGCAGCGGCGAGCAGCACGCCGGTGAGCCATTTGAGCTTTTGGTGGGATCTCTTGCGCTCGCTGGCGGGGCGCACCGTGTCTGTGAACATGGTGTAGGTGGTAGCGGCGCTCAGGGCAACGTGCACGGCAACAGCCGCAGCGCCCACCCACACGACCCAGACGAAGCGCGAGGGCATGCCCGGCCACAGCATGAGCAGCGCACCGAGGACGACGTGCACGCAGAAGAGCAGCGAGAGCGCGGCAGCCAGCCAGCCGTTGGCGACGCGCGCCGGCGAGTGCGCATACTCGCGGTGGCCTTCGCGCTGTGTTTCCCCAGCCACCTCTCCCCTCCTGTTCACAACAGCCGTTCCAGCAGCAGTTTAGCGCCGCCAGAGCGCGGCGGCGTTGCTGCGGCTGATAAGCTCTTGCAGCGGCAGCTTGGCGGGGCACACGTCCTCGCAGGCCAGGGACTTGCCGCAGCCCTCGTAGAAGCCCTTGAGGTGCTGCTTGCGCACGGCGCTGCGGTGCTCGCTGCCGCGCGGCTCGGCCGAAAGCGGGCCGAAGGCAGCAGCGGCGGCCATGGCCCCGGTGAAGCTGCCTTCTGCATTGAAGTTGGGGCAGGCCTCGAGGCAACAGCCGCAGGCCAGGCAGCCGTTTGCCTCCGTCCGCAGCTCGCGGCCTCCGTCATCAGCAGGGCCTTGCCGCTGCGTACGACCGCGGTGGGGTGGTACTGGATGAACTCGAGGTTGGAGAACTCGATGCCCAGACGCAGCAGCTCGGCCTGGACGCTGCCGCTGTTGAGCTTGGAACCCGTGATCACGGGGAACATGCCACCCATGCCGCCACAGGCGATGATGACAGCGTCTGCGGGGAGATCCTCGTCGCGGCCGCTCCAGAGGTCGCGCACGCGCACGCCGCAGCAGCGGCCCTGGGCGGTGAGCAGGGTTTGGAAGCTGTGGCGGCTCAGGCGCTGCACCGTGCCGGCGGCCTCGTAGGGGCGCAGCTGCTGGATGAGCACCGCCATGATCTGCTTGCCCGTCTGGCTCTTGGCGAAGACGGTGCGGGCCTCGCTCTGGCCGCCGAAGGGGCGCTGGGCAAGCTCTCCGCCCGCGAGGTTGAAGCCCGCACCGGAGCGCTCCAGCCACTCCACGATGCCCGGCGCGGCCTGCGCCATGCGCTCCACGTCTTCCTGCACTGCCAGACCGGCTGCAGAAGAGAGCGTGTCTGCCGCGTGGATGGAGGCCGAGTCGCCATGATGGGCGCTGTCGAGCGCGGCGTTGATGCCGCCCTCCGCCATCACAGACTGCGCGCGCTCCGAGGGCGCGTTGGAGACGAGCTGCACCTGCACGCCCTGCTGGGCCAGGTTGATCGCCGCGCTGCAACCGGCAAGGCCCGCGCCGACTACCGCCACCTTCATGCTCATACCCACATCACCTTCGCATACATGCAAAACGCCAGCGCGCAGACGAGCGCCAGCAGGGCCAACAGGGTTTGGACGGCGCGCAGGGGGCCCTTGCCGGCAGTGATGCCCAGCGAGAGCGCCAGCGCGGGCGCGCTCGTTACCAGGTGAACGCCCAGGCATGCCACGAACAGCAGCGAAAGGCCCAAGCGCACAGGGTCCCAGGCGAAGAGCTCGTAGCCGTTTGCGGTGACCCCGCCGAACGAGCCGGCGTGCCAGAAGACGATTGCTACCACGCCCAAGGCGCTGATGCGCTGCGCCCAGAAGCGCTTGTTAAGCGCCGGGTGCATGAAGACGGCGGCGCCGCGGCAGCTACGGATAAAGAAGACGATGCCCAGCAGCAAGTGGAGCGCGATGAGCACGACCGCTATGCGTGCGAAGAGCTTGAGGACCGGGACATAGCCTCCTGTGAGCAGCATGTAGCAGCCCAGCACAACGTGGATGACGATCACCACGTAGAGGGCCGCCCCCAAGAGAGCGTTCAACCTTCTCACATGCGCCTCCCTGGCGTACGGTGTGTTCGATGTGAGTAGTCTAGCGGTAAATCCGCAGGTCAACAGCCACATCCTGCAATCTCCGCACCAAACGCCCCTCCCCTGCGCGCTGGCTTGGCGCGCCTGCGCAGCTGCGAGGTGATTGCCGCTAGCAGCTGTTGCGCATGCGCAGCTCCCCGCGCTGCCAGGCGGCGAAGATGGGATCGTAGAGGTTGATGAGCAGACCCTTGTAGTCGGGGCACCAGCCCTGCAAGAAGGCGATCATCTCCTGCGTGTTGAAGCGCGCGAGGAAGCGGGCTTCCTCTAGGAGCTGCCGCAGCCACGCATCGATGTAGTCGAGGCCCTGGAGCTCTTCGCTGATGGGCGCGGAAAGCGGGTAGTCGATGCTTGCGGACACCTCGTGGGCGGCGAAGAAGGCGTCGTAGGCGCGCGGCAGCTCGCCGATGCTTGCCAGCGTGTCGCGCAGGGCGATGTTATTCAGCGGCGGCATGGCGGCCACGGCCTCCTGCCACAGACTCATCGTGGCGTCCATTCGAGCACAAAGCTCCTGGCGGCGCTGCGTCCACAGCCCCACGACGTCCTCGCTCGCCAAGGCGCGCAGGAGGGCCTTCTCGCTGGCAGCCTGCCCGCTGCCGAGCACGTAGAGCACAGAGTTCGCCAGCCCTGCGGCCTCTGCGGCAGACACGCTGCTCGACTCGCCGCAGGTGTAGAGGCTGCAGACATGCTGCATGAGCTCGGCAAAGCCGCGTTGCGAGGCCTCCAGCAGGCCCTCGTCCTGCAGCGCCAACCCGCCGGGGCTGGCAGCACTCGCACGATCACTCATAGTCGTCCTCCCAGCGCTCGCCCAGCCAGCCCTCGGCTGTGATGTCGTCATGCCATTCCTGCGGCTCCCAGCGATAGACGCGACCCTCGTCGTCGACAAGCTCGTATGCGGCGAGCTCGTCGTGCATGGCGGCCGCGCTCAGCGCATCTGCAGCCAGAGACGCCGCCAGCTCCACGCTGCCCGCCGCCTCGCCGTTGTACGCGCGCCTGAGCTCGCTGAGGATCTGCTGGTCGCTGACCTGCGCGGCGTTGTCCTCCCTCAGCTCGTAGAACGCGGCCAACAGCTCGTGCAGGAGGGCTTCTGCGTTTTCGCGCTGCACATACGGCGAGCTGGCGAACTCGGTGACCAGCGCATCGAGCGCACCCGGACCAAAGCACACGCGCTGTGACGCAGCTAGCGCCTCGCGCTCAGCGCAAGCGAGCGATGCTACCTGAGCGCCTGAAAGCGCGATCCCCGCCTCGCTGAGCGCTGTGCGCGCCGCGCTGCCAAGAGCCGCGCCGCCGGCAGCGCTCCCCAACACCTGCAATAAGCCCAGATCAGCCATACCCCCACCTTCCCCGAGAAATGCGGTCAAGGCTTAATACAGCTGGAAACCCGCTAACGCAAGACTGGAATTGCGCCCCAACATGCGCGTTGGCACGCTCAAACGCGAAATACTGGGCGCTGTCAGACCACAACGCATACATACCGACCAGGCTCTGTGCCCGTTGCCGCAGGCTCTAACCTCGCTGTGTGGACACGCATGTGGCTCTCTACAGCCTGTTCAAATCCCTTCCCCGTGAGTACCATATCCCTTAGAGCTACCCATATCGAGGGAAAGGGAGCGAGCCATGAGGGGACTTGCTTCTAGGGGTGCTGGGCAGGCAAGGGACGCCCAGCGCGCCGGCGAGGAGCGGCGCACGATCCGCTCTGTCTGCGGCGGCTGCCACAACTGCTGCCCCATCAACGTCGAGGTCCAGGACAACCGCGTGCTCCGTGTGAGCGGCGTGCCGGGCGACCCGCGCACCGGCGGTGCCATCTGCTCGAAGGGGCAGGCCGGCCCGCAGATCGCGCACGACCCGCGTCGCCTACTCTACCCCGTGCGGCGCGCAGGCGAGCGCGGCGAGGGCAAGTGGAAGCGCGTGAGCTGGGACGATGCGCTCGACCCCATTTCGAGTCAGGCCAACTACACCATGTGCTTGGGGCGCGTGGACAAGATCGTCGGGGACGCCGCTCGCGGCGGCCGTGGGGAGAGGAGCTAGGCCATGCAGTACGGATTCCACTTTGATGTGAAGCGCTGCGCGCAGTGCTTTGCCTGCGAGGTCGCCTGCAAGTCCGCCTACGGCGAGCGCCCGTACGTGACCGAGGAGCCCGGCTCCTGCGGGCCGCGTCGCCGCCAGGTGGTGGAGCTGATGAGTGAGGACGGGCCCACGCCCATCCAGTACATCTCGATGGCCTGCATGCACTGCGGCGATGCAGCCTGCCTCAACGTGTGCCCGGCGCGCGCCATCTACCGCGATCCGCAGTTCGGCGCGGTGCTGGTTGACCACAGCCGCTGCCTGGGCTGCCGCTACTGCAGCTGGGCCTGCGAGTTCGGCGCGCCGCAGTTTGGCCGCGACGGGCTGATGGTCAAGTGCGATATGTGCATCGACCGCCTGCGTGAGGGCCTGCAGCCCGCCTGCGTCGAGAGCTGCTGCGGCGGCGCGATCACGCTGGGACCTGTCGAGGGCGGCCTCAACCCTGTGCGCGAGAAGGCCGCAAAGCGTTTGTCTGCCGCAGAGAGACTGCTGTAGGTCCCGGGATGGGTGGAGTGCGAAACCAAGAGCACGTGAGTGAGGCACCGCTGGTGCTGTTCACAGTGTGCGTGCCGGCTGCGGTGGGCGTGGCCGGCTGCGCGCTGCTGCTGGGGGGCGGGCTGCCCTTCGCGGTGCTGGCACTGCTGCTTGCAAGCGCCGGCATGGCGGGCTCTGTCTTCCATCTGGCCCGTCCGCTGCGAGCGCCGGGCAGCCTCCGCAACCTGCCGCGTTCTGCGCTCAGCCAAGAGATCGGCGCTGTCATAGCCTTCTGGGCCCTGCTGTGTCTGTGGCTTGCGGCGCTGGCTATACAGCCCCTTGCTTGCAGCGCCCTTGCCGCGGCAGGCCCCGGGCAGGAGCTGCCGCTGTGGGCCGGCGTGCCCTGGGGCGCTGTTGCCGTTGCGATGTGCGCCCTGGCAACGCTGTGGGGTGCATGCCTGCTGTGGGTGATCAACCGCGCTTATCGCGTCGAGACCCGCCCCGCTTGGGACGGCCCTGAGGGCCTCATGGAGCTTGCCGGCATCGCCTGTGGCTGCGGCGGGGCGCTGTACGCTCTGCTGCGATGCGCGCTGGCAGTGGCCGGCGGCACCTGGGGCGGTGGCGGCGTGGGTGCCGTTGCCCCCCTGGACCCTGCGGTCCCTGCAGTTGCAGCGCTGCTGGCCGTTGCAGCCGCCGTGCTCCAGGTGGCAGCTCACACGCGCCGCAAGGCCCGCATGAAAGCCCAGTCCTCTTCCAACGAGAAGGACGTGCGCACCGCCTTGACCCTGGAGAACATGACGGCGCTTGAGCCAAAGGCGCTCTTCGCTCTGTGCCTGAGCACCGCCGCAGCTGCGCTGGAGCTCTGCGCTGCCCTGCTCGCCTTCGCGCCATCCTTCGCCTGGCCGCTGCTTTTGAGCTGGGTGCTCCTCTCCTTGCTGCAGCTGGCGGCTGCCGTCTTGCAGCGCACGCGCTTCTACCAGCTCCCCGCAGTGGTGAGGTGCGTGCCGCCCCTGCGCAAGTAGGAAGGGCGCCGTGGTCGACGCGCTGGAAATCGGATATGCGATCAAGGACCGCAGGGGCGGGTTTAGCGGGTATGCTCTGCACGAGTTGCTGAACACGAGGGAGGAGCAAGCATGCAGATTCTCAACAACGAGGGCGGGAAGTACGCCGCCAACATCGTGCAAGACGCCAGCGGAGGGCCGGGCATGGCACCTGACTTCAAGCCTATCTACGACGCCTTCGCCCAGCGTGTAGCGTGGATCGACGGCAGCGTGTGCCCCGGTGCGTTCCAGATGAACACGGCCTGGTACCGCGACGTCCCCGGGCGCGACCCCATCTTCGGCGAGCATGTTCACGACGACTGCGACGAGCTCATCGGCTTCTTCGGCAGCGACCCGGACAACCCCAGCGAGCTCGGCGGCAAGATCGAGTTCACCATCGGCGGCGAGCCCCACCTGCTCACCAAGTCGAGCATCATCTTCGTGCCGGCGGGCACTGCCCACAACCCCATGCGCATCCTGGAGGTCGAGCGCCCCATCTTCCACTTCAGTGTGGTGACCAAGCGCTCCTACACCACCGACATCTACAAGTAGGGCAAAGCGGTGAGCGGAGAGGGTTTTCGTCCCCACCCAGGGCGAGGTGTAGCGCCAGCTCGCGAGTTGGCAAGCTCCAACAACAATTAAAGCTTAGGCTTGAAACGAACAGAAGTTCGTGTATACTGTCGTTATCGAACAGATGTTCCTGTTGTGCATCCAAGAGAGCGGGAGGACCTGATGTTCTACTACAGCGAATATAGCTCACCCTTTGCCGAGCTGACGATGGCGAGCGACGGCAGCTCTGTCTGCGGGCTATGGCTCAAAGGGCAGAAGTACTTTGGGGGCACGGTTGCGGAGGAGATGGTGCGCGAGGACGAGGCAGGCGGCCTTCCCCAGCTGCGGGAATGGCTTGATGCGTACTTTGCAGGCACTCCCCTGCCGCCCAGCACCGTGCCCCTCGCGCCTATCGGGAGCAGCTTTCGCCAGGCGGTGTGGGCAAAGCTGCTCGAGATACCCTACGGCGAGCTGACCACCTACGGGGCCATCGCCAAGCAGCTGAAGGCTGAGCGGGGCAAGGCGTCTGCACTGGCTGTGGGTGGCGCAGTGGGCCACAACCCCATCTCGATCATCATCCCCTGCCACCGCGTCGTAGGTGCTGGCGGCAACCTCACCGGCTATGCGGGTGGGCTGGACAAGAAGGTCTGGCTCCTTGAGCACGAAGGCGTTGACATGAGCAAGCTCTACCGCCCCAAGCACGGCACAGCGCTCTGATCAGGGCCACCTCTCTGCGCTTGCTCGCCAAATGAGAGGTGCGGGCTGCCGAGGGAGAGCAAACTGCCTCTTGTAAGGAGGTGCGTTATGAACTGGCTAGACGATCTGAACAACGCGATGGATCTTATCGAGGAGCGCCTGCCCGGGGAGGTCTCCCTTGAGGAAGTTGCGCGCACAGCGGGGTGCTCGGCATTCCACCTGCAGCGCATGTTCCCTTACCTCACGGGGCTCACCTTGGCAGACTACCTGCGCCGCCGCAGGCTCAGCCTTGCGGCGATGGAGCTCGCGGACGGCCGCCGCGTGACAGATGTGGCCTTTGACTACGGCTACGACTCCCCCACCGCGTTCACCCGCGCGTTCAAAACCTTGCACGGCGTTGCGCCCAGCAAGGTCTCGCAGGGCGAGGCTCAGGTCAAAGCCTACCCGCGCCTCGTGTTCAGCCTCTCGGTAAAAGGAGACGAAGCGATGGAGTACACGATCAAGACCATTCCCGCGTTCAGGGTCGTCGGCGCGCAGGCCGGAGACGACTGGAGCTTTGAAGAAGCCGGGCAGAAGGCAACCGAGTTCTGGGAGCAACTGGGCACCAGCGGCCTGTACCCGCAGATCCTAGCCTGCAGGGACGGCTCCGGCCCCGATGCCCTGCTGGGCGTCTCGTTCTGCGATGACGGCGCGTTCAAGGGCTACCTAGTGAGCGTGGCAACCAACGCCCCCTGCCCTGAGAACCTGGTGGAGCGCACGGTGCCAGAGGCAACCTACGCCGTGTTCCCCTGTGTGGGCGCGCTGCCGCAGGCTATGCAGGAGCTGCAGCGCCGCATCGTGCAGAAGTGGCTGCCCTCAAGCGGCTATGAATGGGCGGCCCGCGCAGACGTAGAGGTCTACTTCGACGAGGACATGAGCTCACCCAGCTGCCGCAGCGAGGTTTGGCTCCCCATCGTCAAGCGGGTCTAACGGGCGGCAGCCTCGCCGCTTGTGGCCGCCTGGCTTGCGGTTGGTGTTTGGAGCCTCAAACAGGCCCAGTGGTTGGTGTTTGAAGGGAAAAGACCGCCGTAAGGCTCAAACGGGCATTTAAGACAACAACCAATGCAGGGTGCGTCAAAGCCGCGCTCTAGATGCGGAGCGCGAAAAGGCCGCGCGTAGCATGCAGGTAATGGAGAGGGTAGCTAGGTATACACTGGGTTGGTATTGGGAGAGCATTGAGAGGGAGATCCATCATGAGCCGCAAGATCCTCGTTGTCATCGGCAGCCCGCGCAAGGGCGGCAACACCACCATCCTGGCTGAGGCCTTTGCCCGCGGAGCGCGCGAGGCGGGCCACGAGGTCGAATTCGTGGACTCCGGCCGCGCGAAAATCGCCGGTTGCCTGGGGTGCGAGTACTGCTTCAAACCTATCCACAATTTCATAAAGTGTACACAATTCTGAGTGTATCTTCGGGCATAGGCGTCTTCGTGCATGCCTGTTAGAAGGTGCTGCGAAATTCGTCACCGGCAAGCCGCCGGTGGACTATGAGAAGTGGTACACGGACGAACAGGTCGAAGCCATCATCCAGAACCTCCGTACCTACCGCGACAAGGCGGTCTTCTCAATCTCTCTGGACGGCCTGCGAGTCGACGAAATCCTGTCATCCAGGATCGACCTGTACAGCGCCAGCGATGGCACGCTGAAGCTCGCTCGCAGCAAGGGCAGAAGCGAGGGAGCGGGGCGGCTCTGCGTTCTCTCCGAAAGGTCACGCAATCTTCTCGAGGAGTACCTCTACAACGAGCGCAGCATTGTCGAGCAAAAGCTGATCGAGGCTGGCTTGGTTGTGCCCCTCGAGCTGTTCTTGAACCTCCGCGAGCGCGAGGGCAGCTTCGGCAAGCCGATGGCCTACCACAACACCCTAGAAATCATCAAACGTGCTGCCAAGCGCGCGGGACTGGACCCCGCCAAGATACGCACGCACTCGGGGAGAAGCACGAAGGCCGGCGAGCTGTTCAGGATACAGGCCAAGAACCCCGAGAAGATGACCGACAACCAGATCCTCGAGATCATGGGGTGGAAAAGCATGACCTCTGCGGAGCCCTACAAGAACAGGCAGGACCGCGAGACGGCCGTCGAGAACTGGAAGCGGCTCGAGACAGCGAAGACTGAGAGGCACGCCGATGATTAGAAACCCCGAGCAGGCGCTGGTTTTCCTTAGGGAATGCAGCAAGGAACAACCGAAGCACCTGCGCTTCAAACACATAGTGACGACCCTCACAGCCGACGACCTGCAGCTCCTGGCCGATTGCATTGCGAGCAGGGAGCAACTCACCTCCTGTAGCACCCTTATGTCAAAGTACACGCCGTATTCTTTCGAGATGCTAGTCGACAAAGCTGTCCCAGCGATGTTTGCCGATGAGGACATCGAGGACTGCATCCTCGATGTCCTCATCTCGATGCACGAGAACGAGACTTTGCACGCCATTTGTACAATGAGGCCACCGCTAACGGGAACATGCGCTTGCTGGGCAGTATCCCAAAAAGGGTGAACACGATTCTCTCCATGTTGGCCGAGCTCGCGGGGCAATACGGCATCGCAGGGCCAGCAGAGGTTGCAGAGTCGCACGTACTCGTTTCGCTGACGCAGCTGAGCAGAAAGGGCCGAGCGGCCAGCACAATCGCAGGCCACCTGGCGAAAGTCAGAGAGTTCTTCCGCTACCTGATACAAGAGGGGCGCTTGGATGCTGACCCGACTGCCAACATCAGGGTCGGGCAGGGCGTAGGCTACAGCAATGCAACCCGTGAAATCCCAGAGGACATCCTCGTCTTCATCGAAGACCATATCGACGAGATGAGGCCGCGCGAGTGCCGCCTCATCTTCAAGGTTGCAATGGAGACCGGATGGCGCATCTCCGATATCAGGAACATTCGCGTCGAGGACATCGGGAAAGAACCGACGGCGGATGGCCTAGCCGTAATCAGAACCCGGTCCTCTAAGACGGCGGCTGCCAGGGTGAAGAAGCAGCTGGGCGACAAGATATTCGCCGTAGTATCAGGCGAGCTGTACCGGGAGATCCTCGACTACGTCGACGAGACCGCTGCCCAGAGGGAGATGTACAGCATCGACACGCTGTTCTTCTCAATCTCCAACGGAGCCAAGACGGAGTTCCCGGCATCAAAGCTCAACAAGTCCGTAAACGATCTCCTTGACAAGTACGGGATCAAGTCCGTCTGCGAGGACTACGACAACTTCACATCCAGGCAAACCCGCAAGACGGTCGCAGTCGAGCTGATCACCTCGGGAGCCGCTCCTGCTGCCGTGCAAAAACAGCTTGGACATACCAACCAGAGCACCACAGAGCGCATCTACGCGCAGGTGCGGGGCAAGAAGCTCGCCGAGCTGAACAACGAGTTCTACCAGGAGAAGTTCAATCTGATGTTTGTCGATTTGGTGAGGCCAACCAAGAACATGCCCGTAAGGAAGCGCCGTCTCTGCTTCGCAAGCATCGGCAACGCCAGCCTTAGGGCAGAGGTGAAGCGGTGGGTGCTCTCGAGGCTTGTTCAGGGACAGGAGCCGCCGTCCCTCAAGCAGATAATCACGTCTTCTATCAGGCCGTTCGCAGAACTCGTCCCCGATGGCTGCCGCAGCTTCGCAGAGGTTTCCGGCCAGGTGGTCCTGGCGTTCCACGCATACCTGTTCTCCGGCGAGCAGAGCAGTTCCCTGAAGACGCGGCTGCAGCACTGGTACAGGGTGGAGGCGTTCTTGAAAGAGGCCGGCTTCTCGAGGCCCTACGAGGACATGAAGAAGCTTGTCGTAGAGAAGTACCCTGACCGCGAGCGCAAGGAGGAGAAGTACATCCCCGATGCTGTGGCCCAACCCGAAGACCGGGGGGAAGGACTACAAAATCTACGGCTCAGATATCATGCCGAGGACACTCGAGAACTGCGACAGGTTCTTCTCCCGCCTCTGCGAATACCGGAAGATAGTCGATGAGAACGGTGAGCCGTACTCGGTCGCAACACACCAGTTCCGCCACAACGCCATCAGCGACCGCATGAACTCCGGCCTCTTCCGCGCTATCGACATCCTGCCCCTCGTGTGAGCTGCGCCCGCAGGATGCCTCGGGCGCCTGCTTGGCGCAAAGGCTGGGCCTGCCCAGCTCAGCTGCCCTTCTTCCGGGCGCTGCCCTCGCTGGCGGCGCTCTTGAACCTCATCTTCGAGGCCATGTCGACCAGGTTCATGACAGATGGGTTGGAAGACCCCTTCCTCCAAGCGATGCCCGAGCTCACCTCGATCACCGGCTGCGCGAGCGGGCGGTAGTCGATGCGGTCGGCCAGGAGGTCGGACATGGAGTCCGTGACGATGGAGACGCCCATGCCCGTGGCCACCAGGCCGAGGATGGTCATGTAGCTGTCCGCCTCCTGCGCGATCTCGAAGGCGAAGTTCTCCTGCCGGGCGAGGGCGGCAATGAACGCGGCGGCCTCCGTGGCCGCGAGGCCCTGGTAGCTGATGACGCGCTCGGTCATGAGGTCCGTGATCTTGAGCGACTCGCGCCCGGAGAGCTTGTGCCCCTTCGGCAAGGCGACGACGACCGACTCCCTGCGCAGGGGGATGTACTCCGCGCCCTCCGGCGCGCCCGCGTAGTTGGTCACGACGCAGGCGTCGAAGCGGTCCTCCTCGAAGTCCCTCTGCGTGGCCTGGATCCTCTCCGAGAGCATCACCTTCACATCCGGGTAGCGCGCGCGGAAGGCGTTGATGACCTCGGGGAAGATGCTGTGGACCGTGCTCGACTCGTAGCCGATCCTGATGACGCCGCTGCGCCCCTGCGCGACGCGCCTGGCCTGATCCACCCCGTGGTCGAGCAGGGCCATCGCGGTGGCGCAGCTCTCCCTGAGGGACTCGCCAGCCTCCGTGAGGCGCACGGAGCGCGTGCTGCGCTCGAACAGCTGGAAGCCGAGCTCGCCTTCCAGCTTCTTGATCTGGAAGCTGAGGGGCTGCTCGGCCATGTGCAGGCTGCGGGCCGCCCTCCCGAAGTGGAGCGTCTCCGCCACCGCCAAGAAGTACTTCAGCTGCCTGAGCTCCATGTGGCCCGCCCTCCACGCGTCATTCATTAACACGAATCATGTGCCAATCCAAATGTAGTAGGTGGGAATGGAATGTCAATCCCCGCGTATCGTGGGCATCAGGAAGAAACGTCAATCTCCGGACAACACTGAGGAGGTGATGTTATGAAGATCCTGACGAGCGACGGCAGGGAGATGGCCAGCATCGACCTTCGCGTGGACAAGGGCGCGGGCACCTGCGACCCGGCGATCAGGTCGTGCGGGATGCTGGTCGAGGGCCCCAAGTGCGAGATCAGCCTCACCAGGGACCCGGCCTCCGGCGGCCTGCTGCTGAACCTGGGCCTCCCAGAGCTCATGGGCGGCTCGATCCTCCTTGAGAAAGACGACGTGAGGCAGGTCAAGTCCCTGATGAACAAGGACGCCGTCAAGTTCATGATCCAAGCCTTTATGTGACGTACGCACCGGCCCGCCGGCGCGGCGCGCTGCCGCGGCGCGGGCGAAGGGAACCGCTGGAGAAGAGAAGGGAGGGAAGAGATGAGCGACAAGAGCTGCCGCATCGTGAACGGCGAAGGCGGAACCATGATCGAGCTCAAGAGCGTGCGCGTCGAGGGGGACCGCCTGGTCGTGACCGGCGCACTCATGGGCGCATGGGACACCGACATGTACCTCGACATCGACGGCCTCAAGGCCGCGATCGGGATCGTGGACATCCCGGAGATCATGGAGTTCCTGGTCAAGAACGTGCTTCAGATCAAGGTCTCGAAGGAAGGCTAGACCCCGGCGCACCAGCGCCACGCAAACACGCGCCCCAGGCGCGCAGAAACCCCCTGTTAGGAGAATGAAATGGCAGAGTACGACGTCATCATCATCGGCGGCAACACCCCCGCCCTCGTTGCGGCCACCTACCTGTCCAAGGACGCCGGCCAGAAGGTCCTCATCCTGGAGAAGAGCCCGTTCATCGGCGGCACCGCCATGACCGTCGAGATGACCCCGGGCTTCAAGTTCCACCCCGCCGCAACCGGCGAGTTCTACGTGCACCCCAAGGTCAACAAGGAGCTCCAGCTCGAGAAGTACGGCCTGGAGGAGATCCCCTGCAACCCAACGCTGACCACCTCCTTCGGCAACGGCGAGTACCTGAGGCTGTTCCCCGACCACCAAAAGACCGCCGAGGAGATCGCGCGCTTCTCCGAGCATGACGCCAAGGCCTACCTCGAGTTCATCAGGAACTGGGGCGCCGTGGGCCAGATGTTCGGCCTGGAGCAGATGAACGAGGCCCCTTCCATGGCCCAGTTCGTCTCCGCGATGTCGGCGAGCCCCGAGATGGAGCGCATGTGCCGCGACATGCTCTTCGGCACCACCACCGACATCCTCGACAACTACTTCGAGAACGACTACGTCAAGGCCGCCTTCCTCACCCTCAACGAGGGCAACGTCTCCGGCCCCTCCTCCGGCAACTTCTTCTTCAACCTCGGGCGCATCCTGCACCCCTGGGGCACCGTCAAGGGCGGCCTGAAGATGGTCGCGGAGGCCCTCGAGGCCTGCGCGCTCGACCACGGCGTGGAGATCCGCCGCGAGTCCGAGGTCACCAAGATCCTCGTCAAGGACGGCGCCGCCTATGGCGTCGAGGTCAACGGCTCCGAGCAGATCGGCTGCAAGGTCGTCGTGAGCGAGCTCGAGTGGCCCAAGACCTTCTTCGACCTGACCGGCACCGAGTTCCTGCCAGACACCTTCGTCCGCAACCTCAACGAGATCAAGTACGAGTGCGGCGGCGTCACCCTCAACCTCGCGCTCGACGAGCTGCCCGACTTCGGCTTCCCCGAGGAGTGCTACAACGGCTTCTTCGGCATCACCAAGCCCGGCTACGACTACCAGGAGGAGGCGTTCGCGGAGTACAAGTGCAAGCGCATCCCCGAGCGCATGTGCTCGATGACCTACATCCCCTCCTACATCGAGCCCGGCGTCTACGCCCCCGAGGGCAAGCACGTCCTGGTCGGCTACGCCTTCCCGATCAACTACTTCCTCAAGGACCGCGAGTGGGACGAGGAGACCAAGAAGGAGCTGCTGGACAAGTGGATCGACTCCCTCAACGAGTTCGCCCCCGGCATCAAGGACCACGTCATCTACGCCGACGGCTACACCCCCAAGGAGCTTGAGGAGAAGTTCGGCATGACACACGGCGACCTGGGCCACGGCACCCTGCGCTGGTACCACGAGTTCGGCTACCGCCCCATGCCCGGCTACGCCAACTACCGCGTGCCCATCAAGAACCTCTACATGGCCGGCCAGAACGTGCACCCGCTCTCTGGCCTGGGCGGCGTCGGCGGCTTCAACGTCGCGCGCGCCATCATCAACGACTACAAGCTCGACGCGGCTGCCGAGGGCGGCAAGGACGAGTACTCCGACCGCTGGTAGGCAGCTGGCCTGAGGCCGCGAGGCGAGACATGAGCTGAGCCAACCGGAGCCCCGAGCAATCGGGGCTCCACTGGCACCGGCGCCTGTATGCGCTCTAAGGGGGAATTCATGGCAGAAATCATCATCTTGGAGGAGGGCGCCCCGAGGGGCTTCTTCAAGGGGAGCTCTGTGGCGTTCGGCGTCATGGGGACCGGGGATTTCAAGAGGGACAGGGAAGAGAGCGTCCGGCAACCCTGCCTGCAGCCAGATGGCAGCAGGGCGAGCTTCCTCTAGATTCGAGCCGAGTTGTTCCCAAAGCCATCACGGCTGGCTGTTTCCCAAGGTGGGAGCGCAGGGTTTTGGGAGAGCGCGAAAACCGATGCTGTGAGATTGGAAACGACCTTCAGGTTATTTCGTGGGGACCCACAGGCTCGAGGTGCCTGGCTTGCCCTGCCCCGACATGGAGACATAGCGCTCGACCATGAAGCGCATGGAGTCGTGCGCGTTGTTCTCGAAGATGAGGACATCCTCCTCGCTGTGCGCCATGGGCAGCGGGTGCATGCCCGTGATGCTGTACACTAGCAGTCCAACGCTCGAGTTCGTGAAGAAGGATGAGAAGAAGTCGATTATCAGGGGGTCCTCGATGCGGCCGCCGGCGGCGAAGCGGACGTCCTTCCTGAACTCGTGGTAGTACAGGTCAATGAGGTAGTCCTCGAAGTTCGGGACGTCGTGCGTGGTCAGCACCCTGCGGTAATAGGACTTGTCGCTGAGAGCCTCGTCGATGGCTGTCCAGAAGCCGCCAAGGTTGAGCGCGTCGGCCTCGTTCCTTGCGTCCACGTAGAACGGCATACTCGAGAAGCGGTCGTCGCTGCCCGCTGGGCCGAAGACAAGGGACTCCGGCGGGTAACGCTTCAGGAGGGCTCTGCCCATGTCGTGCCTGAACGTCCAGATGACGAGGTCGAGCTTGCCCCTGAAGTGGTAGTAGAAGGTGCTCTTATCGACCTCGCATTCGCGCACGATGTCCATGACGCTGACGCTGTCGATGCCGCGCGCGGTGATCAGCCTCTTGCCGGCCTCGGAGATCCCCCGCTTCACCAGATTGGACTTTGCCATCGGCCCTCCCCCTCACTCAAGTCGATGCAGCTCGCAGATGGTGGGTGCCTCCCTGCGTGCTGAGCATAGCGTACCCGCCCCGTCCTCGCTTGCGCGAGCACTGCGGCGTACAGCCCCCTAGCATCCGTCTGTGAGGCAGCCGAGGGGGTCGCTGAACACGCGCATCCCGTCTGGCCAGGCTGAGCAAACGAGCGTCAGCCCGTAGTCCCGTGCAAGGCGCACCGCGAACTCGGTTGGGATGGCTTTCGTCACGAGGGTGGGAATCCTGGCCCTAACGGCCTTACAGACTATCTCGGCTGGCACGCGCCCGCTCGAGAAGATCAGGGAGTGCTCGAGGTCGACGCCGTTTCTCAGGGCATAGCCAATCACCTTATCGAAGGCGTTGTGGCGGCCGAGGTCCTCGCGGCAGCACAGCACCTCGTCCCCCGTGGCGAGTCTGCAGCTGTGGGAGCCCATCGTCCTCTTGTGTACGGGCGTGTCCTCGGCGAAGGCCTTGGCGAGCGAGAACACCTGCTCGATGCTCACCGGCACGGGGCTGAGCTTGTCAAAGCCGGCCGCGCCGGATACGTACTCCTCGACGCGCGCCCTCGAGGGGCGGGGGTCGACCCCAGCGGCGAGCTGTATGCCGATCCGGGCGCCGTCCGCGCTCACCCTCACGGAGACCACGTCGTCGACCGAGCGTATCACGCCCTCGGTGAAGAGCCTCCCCACCGCAAGGTCCACGAGCTCGTCAGCCGAGCAGATGAGCTCGCAGAACAGCGCGTCGTTGACGATCAGGCTCGCCAGGTGCTCTGTCTGCATGCTGCAGCGCTCAGCGATGGGGCGGCCGTCTGGCTTGATGCTGACGACGTCGCAGAACGGCTCGGGCAGGGGCTCGCAGAACGCATCCAAAACCTTCACGGGTCATCCTTTCGGGTAGGGGCGCTGGCGCCGTGCTGAGAATTGAGATGAGGGCCGCACCGGCGTTGGCTAACCGGTGCGGCCCTTGGCAGCCCCCACGAAAAGGAGGTGTTGGGTGATGGGGGCCTGCCGCTGAGAGGAAAGGCTTACATGACGGGGGAGTAGGAGCCCGCCTTCATGAAGGTGAACCTGAGCGCGAAGGCGCCGATCACCTCACAGGCGCCCACGACGGCCCAGGCAAGGGCGGGCAGGCTGAAACCGAGGGCCGGGACCAGACAGACGGCAAGCGGGACCACGATTCCCAGACCCACGGCGCCGAGCTTGAACGCGGCAGCGAGACTGCCCTTGGAGAGCAGCTGTGCGGACTCCATGCGCCCGCCGCGGGCCTTCTTGGCGCAGCGCAGGACAGAGAAGAGGGCCAGTGCGAGCACGAGCACCGCCACGCCGTTCCAAGAGCACAGCGGCTCGAGCTGGACGTCGGGGAACAGCGCGGAGAGCGCCATGAGCGCACCGCTGCCGCTTGCGGCGGCGCTTGCCCCGAAGAGGACGGGAAGGCCGCTGTCGCCCCAGAGGGCCACGCCGCGCGAGTCGATCATGGTGAAGCTGTCGTAGACGGCCATGAAGACGGCGAGCAGGCACGAGGCGATTCCCAGCGCGCGGACGAGGACGGTGAGCTCAGGGCACAGGTAGAGGGCGGCGAAGTAGCAGGCGCCGATCACGCCGAACAGGAGCATGCCCCAGGCACCCTTGCTGATCCAGGAGTTGCCGAGCTTCTTGAATACCTTGAGGAAGCGGCCCGGCTTGCCGAGGTCGACCATCAAGAGCAGGCCCTTGACGACGAGCAGCGAGACGAAGGCGATGAGTGCGCCCAGTGAGAAGCCGGTCATGATCGAGAAGACGAACATGCCCGCGGCCACGGTTCCAAAGGCCATCTCGGTGCACATGATCGCGCTGCTCCAGTCCCTTTGCTGGGAGTAGTCGATGGAAAGGTCGAAGGTTCTCATGTCTCTCCCTCCTTACGGCAAGTAGTAGACGTGCGGTGCGGTGCCGAGCTCGGACCTGAGCGTGTAGCCGCGGCGGCGTTGGATCATGCCCATCAGGTCCTCCTCCCTGCCGAAGATGCGGGCGTCGGCCACGCAGGTCTGCACGCACGCGGGCTCGAGACCCTTCTCCAGGCGGGGCTTGCAGAACGTGCACTTGTCGACGGTGCCCACCGGGTGCTCGGCGTACTTCACCTTCTCGAACGGGCACAGCTGCTTGCCGAAGTACCCGTCGCCGTCCTCCATGAAGGTGCGGGCCTCGTAGGGGCAGGCCGTCACGCAGGCGCGGCAGCCCACGCACTCGCTGGGGTCGACGGTGACGATGCCGTCCTTGTCCTTGGACGTCGCGCCCGTGGGGCACACGTCCACGCACGGCGGGTTCTCGCAGTGCATGCAGAGCATCGGCAGGTTCACGCGCTTGACGTTGGGGTACTTGCCGATCTCCTTCTTCATGACCTTGGAGCGAAAGACGCCCGGGCGGGTGCCGTTCTCCTGCTTGCACATGGTTGCGCATGCGCCGCACCCGACACACCGCTTCATGTCGATGACCATGCAGTAAGTCATAGCGCGCCTCCTAGCCCTTCTTCGTGATCTTGCAGCGGACGCACTGGTCGTACGCGGCAACGAGGTGGTCATAGTGGTCGTGGTCAACCGGACAGAGCTTCGCGAAGGCGACTCCCTTGCCCTGGGCTCGCCTGAAGAACTCGGAGCGGCTGTTGAAGCAGCCTGAGGAGCTGGCGATGACCTCGGGGTGCACGCCCTCCACGCAGACGATCCTGCCCTCCTCCTTGCTGCCGTGGGAGTTCTCGATGACGACCAGGTCGCCGTCCTTGAGCCCCTTGCGGCGGGCGGTCTCGGCGTTGATCTCGATGGTGTAGCCGTATGGGTCGGCCTCGTTGATCTCGTCGATCCAGGGGTTGTTCTGGAGGAACGAGTCGGTGTTGAGCGGGCTGGTGTAGTACACCGGTAGCAGGTCGTACTCGGGGTTCTTCACATAGAACTCGGTGCAGGGCTCCCAGCCCGGTAGAGGCTGGTAGTCCTCGATCTGCTGCCACTCGATGCCGGACTCCTTTACCGCGGCCTCGACCTGCGGCTTGTAGATGAGCGGGGCCTCGTAGTAGAACGGGATGCGCATGTCGGTGAAGGGGTAGAGGTAGACCTCCTCGGGCTTGCGCGGCCAGGTGTAGACGCCGTTCTTCTTGAACCAGTTCAGGCCGTGGCCGGTCCACTGCTTGTAGATGCGGTCGAGAATCTCTTCCCACCTGTACTCGCCCATGACGTCGAGCGCGTTGTCGCCCGTGAGGGGAATAATCGAGTTGAGCAGCCCGTAGAAGTTGGGCAGCTTGCCCACGCGCTTGGTCAGCTCGAGGATGATCTCCATGCTGCTGGGGCAGTTGTCCTTGGCGGGGACGACGGGCTGTCGAATGGTGACGGCCCACGGAGTCTCGAGGTCGCCGGGGGTGTGGTGGGTGTACTGCGCGTTGGGCGGCGGATCAAGGCGCTCGAGGTACTGGCACTCGGGCAGGATGAGGTCGGCGAAGTAGGTGGTATCGCTTAGGTAGATGTCGAGGCAGATGACGTATTTGAAGCTCTCCATGTAGCGGACCATGTCCTCCTCGGAGCCCCAGTTGCTCACCGGGTTGCCCGCGAAACAGAACAGCAGCTCCTGGTCCTTCTGACCGTACTCCTTGCCCCTTCCCTGGGTCATGTACGTGAAGTGGAGCTCAGCGGGGTTGAACGGCTGCAGGCCCAGCAGGCCCAGGTCCTGGCCGGTCTTGTCCCAGTGGGCCGCGGGCGTGGTCAGGGCGTCCTTGGACTTCTGGAAGTCGGAGGTGGTGCCGGTGTTGTAGTAGAGGCCGTTGTGGCCGAGCATGAGGTCCTCGTTGTCAACGGACGCAGGGTCCCAGGAGACGAAGCCGTGGTCGTTGCCGGTGCACTTGGCAGAGAAGCTGATCATGCCGCCGGGGACGTTGTAGGCGCCCACGAGCATGTTCAGGAACAGCACTGCCCATTCGGTGAGGAAGGCGTGCTTGTGGCGGGTGACGCCGGAGAACAGGTCTACGGAGACCGGGCGGTAGGGCATGGTCACGCCGTCGATGACGATGGTCTGGCCGATGCCCGCCGTCTCGCCGAACTCGCGGGAGAGCTGGCGGATGGTCTCGGCGGGGACGGTGGTGATGGTCTCGGCGTACTCGGGTGTGAACTGCCTCACCTTGTCAGCGTAGAGCTGGAAACCGGGGGAGCACTTCCTGCCGTTGACCTCGTAGACGCCCCAGAGCGCCTGGTCTTGGACGTCGTCTGCACGCAGGAGCTTCGCCGTGTTGTCGGTGGGGTCCCACACGAGAGGCTTGTTCGTCTCCTCGTCGCGCATGATAAGCCCCGTCTCGAGGTCGACGAGGTCGGCTGCGTTCGTGTACTTCTTAAGGTACTCGGCGTCGTAGATGCCCAGCTCGTGGACGAGGACGTAGCCCATAGACATGGCTAGGGCGCCGTCGGTACCCGGCCTGATGGGCACCCATTGGTCGGAGGCCTGCGCGGAGGCGCCCATGTACGGGTCGACCGTCACCAGCTTGCAGCCCTTCTCCCTGGCCTCTGCCAGACGGTGCGCCGACATGTTGAAGCCGTGCCTGGTTGCGACGCCGGCGTTGGTGCCAAAGTTGATGACCATCTTGCACAGTCTGTAGTCGGGTGCGGCGTTGCCTGTGGTGCTGAACTGGTCGTACAGGCGGTGGATGCCTGCGCCGCAGATGTCAGAGCCCGTCCAGTTGACGCCCATGGCGCCCTTGCTCCACAGCATGAATATGTAGAACATGGAGTTGTTCGCGACCATGTTGTACGTCGTGATGTTCGTGGGGCCCTTTGCGTAGGCCTCCTGCCACTTCTTTGCGGCGATTTCGTACGCCTCGTCCCAGCTGATCTCCTTCCAGCCGGGGTCTTGATCGAATCCCTTCTTGGGGTTCGTTCTCACCAGCGGCTTGGTGACGCGGTCGGGGTCGTACAGCTGCATGATGCCGGTGGCACCCTTGCCGCACAACCTTCCACCGCCAGTCGGGCTGTCTGGATTGCCCTCGAGCTTCTCCACCACGCCGTCGACAACATGGGCACGGATTGAGCATCCGTTGAAGCACATGTTGCAGCTTGTGGGGATCCACTCGTCCTGCTTCCCCTTCTTGGCCATGGCCCTCTCCTTTCACAGTTCCTCCCCCGCGTATGCCGGGGGTTGCTGCGAAGGTACTCGTGTTGATGGCCGGCGCGATACGCCCTCTAATCTGAAACAGTCCGCTTTTCCAACCGATTCGGGAAACCGTTCAGTTCTCCGAGGGGAAGCAACCCCAGCCAAGGCAAGGTGACGCTGAGGAGGTCCGCCGGCTCGCTGTTGCTCAGCTCGCAGATAGCGAAGCCGATGGCGACCTCGTCGGATTCACTGAGGCCCTCGGGCCTCTCGGGCGTCAGAACGCCCCTGATCTTCGCGGTTCCGATCTCGATGCCGCAGAGAGCCTCGTAGTACTCCCTGTCCTCATGCCTGATGTAGTGGAGAGGGCCTGTAGCTGGGTCGATGTGGTCCGACGCGGCGCGCTCGGCCTCACTCCCCATGCCGAGCTCGCTGACGGCCTTGTTGGCCGCCGTCATATAGCAGCCTCTGATGGAGGCAGGGCTGTAGCGGGGAAGCTCCAGCTCGGCGCTCAGCGACACGATGCGGTCTCTCAGCGCGCCGATGGAGAGCACCGAGACCGCCGACCTTTATGTACAAGAAGACAATCTCATACTAAGGATGCCATCACAAGGAGCAATTGGGCGGCGTTGGTCGATTAGCCGAGGCGTCGGCAAGCACCTGGCTCCCCTAAGCGCACGGCGCAGGACACGCGGCGGCGGTAGGGCTACACTGGGGTGGTATTGAGCGAATACGTTGTGAGGGAGGACACTATGAGCCGCAAGATCCTCGTTGTCATCGGCAGCCCGCGCAAGGGCGGCAACACCACCATCCTGGCTGAGGCCTTTGCCCGCGGAGCGCGCGAGGCGGGCCACGAGGTCGAATTCGTGGACGCCGGCCGCGCGAAAATCGCCGGTTGCCTGGGGTGCGAGTACTGCTTCAAACACGAAGGGGTCTGCTGCCAGCAAGACGATATGCAGGAGTTCTACCCCAAGCTGCGCTGGTGTGACACGCTCGTCTACGCCACACCCATCTACTGCTTCACCTTCTCCGCGCAGATCAAGGCATTCATCGACCGCATGTACTGCGGCATCGGCAAGCCCTTCGGCATCGCAGACACGGTGCTGCTGGCCGCCTTCGAGGACAAGGACCCAAGCGTGGCCAACTACGTGGTCGACACCTACCGCGCGTTGACCAAGTACTGCCGCATGAACGACGCAGGCGTGGTCACCGTAGGCGGCGTGTACGAGAAGGGCGCCATCGAGGGCAACCCCGGGCTGCAAGAGGCCTACGAGCTGGGCAAGAGCCTGCAGTAAGCAGGAGCTGCCGCATTCCTCCCGGGTCGCAGCCTCAACAGCTGCGGCCCTTTGGCTATGTGCCAGCAACGCCCAATATGACCAATATGCAAGGTTTCGCAGGTTTTGAGGCGGGGTGCCTTTAGAATAGCCACCACGTGAATGATTGAAACCGCAAAGGATTCTGTGAGAGAGGTTGCCCGACGATGTCACCCCGCCCCACACCTCCCACCTCAGCCACCGACAACCCCCCCTGTCGCACTTGAGGAATTCTGCGACATGGAGCAGCTCTACCTCCTCCTCGACAACTGGGCCAAGTGCAGCGGCCTGTCTGCGGTGATTGTGGACGCCCAGGGCTGCGCAACCTCGAGCGACTTTGGCCTCACGGACTTCTGCGCGCTGGTCAAGGGGCACGAAGGCGGCCTCAAGACCTGCACCAACACCTGGAAGTCAAGCCACGAGGGCATCTACATCTGCCCCATCGGCCTGCGCGACTTCTCCATCCCCATCACCCTGCCCGACGGCACGCTGCTCGGCCGCGTTATGGCGGGGCAGGCGCTGCTCGCCGGCCAGGACGAGGAGGAGATCTTGCGCAACGTGGTCGCCCTCGGCATAGACGAGGAAGAGGCGCGCGAAAAGCTCGCCGGTATGCACCGCAAGACGCAGCGCGAGATGGACGGTGCCTACAGCCTCCTCAAGGAGATGCTCGGCTTCTTCATCGAGAAGAGCTACGACGCTTGGAAAGCGGCCAGCGCACTGCGCGAGGCCCCTGCCCGCCAGGACCGCACGCTCTCGCAGATCACGCAGATCATGTACAGCTACAATCTCACGATCGACGTCGAGACCGGCGCCTACTCGCTCATCACCGGCACGGGCATGCGTCGCACCGTTGACGAGTACAAGCGCCATTCTCGCCACGACGAGCTGCGGGCCTTCCAGGACACGGCGATCGACCCGGCCTACCTGGGGCGCTTTCACCGGCTGACCTGCTTCGACCCGGAGCACTGCGCGCAGCTTGAAGACGGCTACCGCGGCTCGATGGAGTACCCCGTCCGCTACCCGGACTCAAACGAGACCGAATGGCACGAGGTCAACGTCTTCATCGGCACGGAGGAAGACGGCCGGCGCGTGGCAAACGTGCTGGGCCGCGACGTCACCCAGGCCCACCTGGCCCAGGAGCAGCGCGAGAACGAGGCTCGTGCCGCCGCAGCCAAAGACCAGATCCTCTCCGAGCTCACCAAGACGCTCTACTCCTACAACGCCACCGTCAACCTCAACACGGGCAAGATGTCGCTCATCGTAGGCACGGGCATGGACGAGTTCGTGGAGCAGATCCGCCTCACAGACGACTACGAGAAAGGCTGCGAGGTGCTGCTGAGCCGCGCGCTGCCGGAGTTCCCGAAGGAGATGAACCGCCGGTTCTCGCTGGAGGCGCTGCGCAAGCAGAGCAACAAGCGCGGGCACATAGGCCAGATGGAGTACGCCGCGCAGACCAGCGAGGGCGTGGGCTGGTTCGAGGTCAACGCCTTCATGGGCGTAGACGAGGAGGGCAACCCCACCGCCAACATCCTCGGCCGCGACGTGACGGAGGCCCACAACGCCTTGGAGCGCCGCGAGAACGAGCTGCGAGCCGCCGCGGCAAAGGATGCCATCCTCTCGAGCATCACCAAGACGCTCTACTCCTACAACCTCACGCTGCACCTGGTGAGCGGCAGGTACTCGCTCATCGTGGGCACGGGCATGGACGAGTTCGTGGAGATCTTCGAGTCCACCAACGACTACGAGACCGCCTACCAGCGCAAGAAGGAGTACGTCACGCAGGAGACGCTGGAGGACTTCGAGGCGTTCAGCTCGCTGGAGGCGCTGCGCCAGATGGCCGAGCACGGTGACGACGGCTACCAGGGCAAGCTGGAGTACTCGGTCGAGACTGAGCGCGGCATCGAGTGGCACGAGGTCAACGTCTTCTTAGGCTCGGACGAAAACGGCGAGCCCGTGGCCAACATCCTGGGCCGCGACGTGACGGAGGCGCACAACGAGGCAGACACCAGGGCCCAGCTGGAGATCGCCAAGGCCTCGAGCGCGGCAAAGACCGCCTTCCTCTTCAACATGAGCCACGACATCCGCACGCCGATGAACGCGATCATCGGCTTCACGGAGCTGCTGAACAAGCACCTCGACGAACCGGAGCTGGCTCGCGCCTACATCGCCAAGATCCAGGCCTCCAACGAGTTCCTGTTGAGCCTGATCAACAACGTGCTCGAGATGGCGCGCATCGAAAGCGGCAAGGAGACCCTGGACGAGGTCTACTGGGACGCCTACGAGTTCAACGACTCGCTGTTCGCGCTCTTCGACTCGCAGATGCGCGAGAAGGGCATCGAGTTCACGCGCAGCACGCAGGTCGAGCACCCCAAGATCATCTGTGACGAGACAAAGCTGCGCGAGATATTCCTCAACATCCTCTCCAACGCGCTCAAGTACACGCCCTCGGGCGGCAGAGTCACCATGACGCTGACCGAGCTGCCCTCTGCGCTGCCGGGCTACGCCATGTACCAGACCGTGATCGAGGACACGGGCATCGGCATGAGCGAGGACTTCCTGCCGCATATCTTCGAGGAGTTCACGCGCGAGCGCTCCAGCACGGAGAGCCGCGTGACGGGCACGGGGCTGGGCATGCCCATCGTGCAGAAGCTGGTCGACCTCATGAAGGGCACCGTGGAGGTGGAGAGCCAGGTGGGCAAGGGCACGAGGTTCACCGTGACGCTGCCGCACCGCATCGCCGCCGCCGAGGACCCGGCGCGCGAAGAGCGCCAGGTGGTGGCATGCCAGGCGCTCGACTTCACAGGGCGGCGCATCCTGCTGGCCGAGGACAACGACCTCAACGCCGAGATCGCCAGCGCCATCCTGGAGGAGTCTGGCTTTGAGGTGGAGCGCGCGGAAGACGGCGTGATCTGCGTCGACATGCTGAGCAAGGCGGCGGCCGGCAGCTACGACCTCATCCTCATGGACATTCAGATGCCGAACATGAACGGCTACCGCGCCGCGCAGACCATCCGCAAGCTGCCAGATGAGGCCAAGGCGTCCATCCCCATCATCGCCATGACGGCCAATGCTTTCGAGGAGGACAGGCGCAACGCCTTTGCCGCGGGCATGAACGACCACGTGGCCAAGCCCTTCCGCGTCGACGAGCTGCTAGGAGCACTGGCCCGCGCCCTCCCCTCATCCTAAGCGCGCAACGGCACCAGAAAGCAAGCGCTCGATGGCGGCGGCATCTTTGAGGGCAGCAGTGATCGACTCGCAGAGGTGGTCGCAGGCTCGCAGGAGCTCGTCGCTGGGGCAGCCGCAGCCGTCGAGAACCGCTTGGGGATCGGCTTGCACGCCGTTGTCTCTACGAAGCGACTAACGGCGCTCAATTGTTCCTTGAGATGACATCATCAATATGAGATTGTCTTCTTGAAGATGAGTGACAGGAAGGAGTACCCTGCAGCCTGAGCTTTCACGGTTTTCGGCTTGTTGAAAGCGCCTTCGCTAGTGCCGAAAAATGACGGTTGGCGGGTTGAAAGGCCCTTGAAAGCCGAAATACTGCGTTTGGCGGCCTGGAGGGAGGCAGTCTGCCTCCCTCCAGGCCGCCAATCAAGGAGAAGTACGGGATGTACGCCAAGCAAAACAAGGTGCCCCACCCCAACTACAACTGGAGCTTCGACGCAGACTAACGCCGGCGCAGCCCGCGGCGCTCAACCCAGCAAACCAGCACGTCAACGCACGGTTCCAGTAATCCTAGCATCTTACTAGGTTTTTGCGAGGCTGAGCAGGGGGCGAGAAGCTCACCCCATAGGGCGGCTGAGGACGGCAGAGGCGAGCGCAAGGAGCTGAGGATAGAGGGGGTGTTGGGCGTAGCGCTGAACGCGCTCTTGAAGCTGCGGCAGCCAGCTGAGGATGTAGTCGTCGCAAAACGCGCGGTAGGCCTGCGCGAACTCTGCACGCCCGCCCTCCTCGCAGCTCTCTGACAGCAGCGCAGCGAAGAAGAGCAGGTAGCGCAGGTGGTCCGGGCAGTCGTGCTCGCCCGCGCCCAGCTCCAGGCCGAACATGCGGTAGAGCCCGGCCAGCTCCACGGCCGTGGGCCCCTGAACCTGCTGCTCGCCGTCCAAGTAATAGGAAGCATACGGCGGCGCGTACATCTTGAAGCTCCCGATGAACAGCCGCGTGTACTCCAGCTGGGCTGCCTCCGCGCCCTGGGGCTGCGGCGTTGCCGGGGCGCAGAGCCCCTCCGCCACAGCCAGCAGCGCCTCGATCTCAACCCGCCACTGGGCACACGCCGCATCCCCCGCGCACGCGCGCAGGGGCGCCAGCGCCGCCTGCAGCCCCTGCACGGGGTACGTGAGCGCAGCAGACAGCGCCTTGAGCAGCACAGACGGCGCAAGCTCGCACCCAGCCACAAGCACTCCCCCTACCATGTCTTCTCGAACTGGCGGATGTAGAACACCGCGGGCTGCGTGCCTTCCTCCGGCTTGAGCACCTGGGGCTCGTAGGACTGCGTCAGCCCGTAGACCTCGCCGTAGATGTCCTCTATGTTGCCGAAGATGCGCGCCCCCGCCGGGCAGGAGTCCACGCAGTAGGGGTTGTCGCCGCTGTAGACCAGCTGCTTGCACATCTGGCACTTCAGCGGGCCGCCGGGCTTGGTGTTAGGCAGGCTGTAGGCGTCCAAGATGGGGTCGTGCGAAGGGAATCCCGCGCCCACCTGCTCCTGCACGGCCGCGCCGCTGGCGCTGCAGCCCTCGATCAGCTCCTCCACCGCGCCCACCTGCTGCGCAGCGCTCTGCCCGCCAACACGCGTAATGGCCCCGTACGGGCAGGCAGCCGCGCACAGCCCGCAGGCCACGCACTGCTGCGGCGTGTGCACCGTGAGCCCGTACTCGTCTTTGTGCATGGCGCCGGTGGGGCAGGCTTTGACGCAGGCCGCCTTGGTGCAGTGGTTGCACATGACCGGGCGGTAGCTGTACTCGACGTTTGGGAAGGTGCCCACCGTCTGGTTGATGTGGTAGCTCAGAAACGAGCCCGCAGGCACCTCGTTGTGCGTCTTGCAGGCAATCTCGCACGCGCCGCAACCCACGCAGCGATGCAGGTCGATCACCATCGCGTAGCGCGTCCTCCGCTCAGCCATTACTCGCTCACCTCCTTGCTACCGGCCAATGCGGCCCTCTCCTTCTCCTTAACCGGGCCGGCCACGGGGTTGGCAGCCCTCTCGACCCTCACGCGCGCAAAGCCGCCGTGGCGGGCGGTGTTGCTCGAGATGTGGTCGTAAACG
>JBJEHN010000107.1:0-3382 GCA_051876105.1 Coriobacteriales bacterium
GCCGCCGAAGGGCATGAGCACGGTGGCCGCGCCGATGGTGGAGTCGAAGCGCTCCGAGAGGCCCTTGTTAGAGGCGACGTTGAGGTCGGTGACCAGGTTGGTCATGCGCTCCTGGAGCGTCGCACCCTCCCAGGGGGTGGTGTAGGCCGCGCCCTTGCAGATGTGGACCTTGGCGGACTTGGGCGCGCCGTTGCTGTTGAGGAACGCGCGGGACACGTTGACGATCTCGTCGCCGTTCCAGGTCATGACCAGGCGCGGGTCTTGCGTGACGGTGGCGATGACGGTCGCCTCGAGGTTCTCCTCGCGGGCGTAGCCCAGGAACTCCTCGACGTCCTCGGGCGCCACAGCGCAGGCCATGCGCTCCTGGGATTCGGCGATGGCGAGCTCGGTGCCGTCGAGGCCCTCGTACTTCTTGGGTACGGTGTTGAGGTCGATGAGCAGGCCGTCTGCGATCTCTCCCGTGGCGACGGAGACGCCGCCCGCGCCGAAGTCGTTGCAGCGCTTGATGAGCTTGCAGGCGTCACCGCGGCGGAACAGGCGCTGGAGCTTGCGCTCGACGGGCGCGTTGCCCTTCTGGACCTCGGCGCCGCAGGTCTCGATGGAGGAGGCGGTGTGGGCCTTGGAGGAGCCGGTGGCGCCGCCGATGCCGTCGCGGCCGGTGCGCCCGCCCAGCAGGATGATGGCGTCACCCGGTGCGGGGGTCTCGCGGCGCACATGCCAGGCCGGGGTGGCCGCCACAACGGCGCCGATCTCCATGCGCTTGGCCGCATAACCGGGGTGGTAGAGCTCGCTGACCTGGCCGGTTGCCAGGCCGATCTGGTTGCCGTAGCTGGAGTAGCCGGCGGCCGCGGTGGTGACCAGCTTGCGCTGGGGCAGCTTGCCGGGGATGGTCTCGCTCACGGGGGCCAGGGGGTTGGCAGCGCCGGTGACGCGCATGGCCTGGTAGACGTAGGAGCGGCCGGAGAGCGGGTCGCGGATGGCGCCGCCCACGCAGGTGGCCGCGCCGCCGAAGGGCTCAACTTCCGTGGGGTGGTTGTGGGTCTCGTTCTTGAAGAGGTAGAGCCAGTCCTCCTCGACGCCGTCGACGTCGACCTTCACCTTGACGGTGCAGGCGTTGATCTCCTCGGACTCGTCGAGGTTCTTCAGGATGCCCTTGGCCTTGAGGTACTTGGCGCCGATGGTGCCCAGGTCCATGAGGCAGACGGGCTTCTCGTCACGCCCCAGCTCGTGGCGCATGTCCATGTAGCGCTCGAAGGCGGCCTGGACGGCGGGGTCGTCGATGGTGACCTCCTCCAGCACGGTGCCGAAGGTGGTGTGGCGGCAGTGGTCGGACCAGTAGGTGTCGACCATCTTGACTTCTGTGATGGTGGGGCAGCGGCCCTCTTCCTCGCGGAAGTACTTCTGGAAGAAGGTGATGTCTGCCAGGTCCATGGCCAGGCCGCGCTCGTCGATGAAGGCCTGCAGGCCGGCGGCGTCGAGCTCCAGGAAGCCCTCGAGGACCTCGACGGGCTGGGGCTCGGGGTAGTCGGCCTTGAGGGTCTCGACGGTGTCGAGCGAGGCCTCGCGCGCCTCGATGGGGTTGATGACGTAGCCCTTGATGGCGGCCACGTCCTGGGCGCTCAGCTCGCCTTCGAGGTAGTAGACCTTGGCGCTGCGCACGTCCGGGCGCTCGCCGCAGCTGATGAGCTGCACGCACTCGCTTGCGGAGTCCGCGCGCTGGTCGAACTGGCCGGGCAGGAACTCCACGGCGAAGACCGCGGCGCCCTTGGGCTCCGGCAGCTCGAAGCTGACGTCGTCAGACTGCGGCTCGCTGAAGACGGTGGGCACGCACTGCTGGAAGAGCTCGTCGCTGATGCCCTCCACGTCGTAGCGGTTCACCAGGCGCACGCCGGTGAGCGCCTCGATCTGCAGGATGGTGCGCAGTTCAGCCAGCAGCTGCTTGGCCTCGACATCGAAGCCGGGCTTCTTCTCAACATACACGCGAGAGACCATTGAGCCTTCCTTTCCCTAACGGTTCCGGTCCGTGTAAAACGTCGATCACGTATCCGAACATTCTACCTGTGCCCCTATTAGGAACGCGAGGAGGTGGAGGGGGAATCTCCGAGAAGCCGAAGCCGCAAGGCGGCGAGGCGCTGGGGCCGGGAGGGGCTGGGGGGAGGGGGTTTGTCTTGTGGGGATGACAGAGAACGCGAGCCGCTTGGGCTCGCGTTCTCTGTGGCGTTTGGCAGTGTGTTTGGGGTGCGTTTGCGCTGGGTTATTTGATGGGGCGGGTTGCGCCTACGAAGTTGGAGCGGTCGTCGAGGGTCTCGACGCGCACGCTCGCACCGGTGTGCGGGGAGTGGATGTACTTGCCGTTGCCCACGTAGATGCCCACATGGGTGATGGAGCTGGTGCTCCACCCGAAGAAGACCAGGTCGCCGGCCTTCATGTTATTGGTGGGCACGGACTTGGTCTGGTAGAACTGCGCCTGGGCGTTGTGGGTGAGGCTAACACCTGCCTTGGCGAAGCAGTACATGGTGAAGCCAGAGCAGTCGAAGCCGGAGGGGGTGCTGCCGCCGTAGACGTACGGGGTGCCCTTGAGGCTCTTGGCTGTGTCGAGGACCTTGTCGATCTTGCTGGCCTTGAGCTTGGCCGCCTTCTTGACGACCTTGGCGACGACCTCGTCCATAGCTGCGATGGGCGTGGACTGGGTCTGGGCTTGAGCCTGAGCCTCGATCTGGTCGAGCACGGAGCTCACGCTGAGGTGGCTGCCGTCTGCTGCCAGCTCGATGCCGCTGGCGTCGATCACGATGGCAGGGGTCTCGTCTGCGAAGGCCGCGGGGACGGCACCGACGGGGGTGCCCATCAGGGCGACGGAGGCCGCGAGCGCGAATGCTGCGAAGGAGCGGCGCAGGGGACGAGCAGGGCTCAGGGCGTCGGATCCCTTAAGAGTCATGATTCTCCAAAAGGTTGGGGACAAGTGCCGCCAGCGCCAGGATGTTTGAGCTGTGTTTCTGGCTGCCGGCCGCGGCGCGCATAGTGTGTGTTGTGTGCGATTGCGCAACCGCGGTGAGTACCTTACCCGTCCAAGCCCCAAAACCGCAGCTTGTGAGCCCAATTCCATCTTTTGTGTAAAGTACCTCCACAAAACCACCAAAAACTTGACAGGATTTGCAAATTGTGCTTTCAAGCCTGTTTTAGGCCACATCTTCCCCTGATTTGCGGCCTGCACCCACAAGATGTTGTGGGCTGGGTTTCCTTCACCTTTCCGTAAGAATTTGTCAAACCCGTCTTAAACGAAGCGTCACCACACCGTGAAAACCGCAGGTCAGCGCTTGAAAACGAAGCGGGACGAATACTATTCTCAAAAAAAATAGAAAGGTAATTTGCGCCAAAAATCGGC
>JBJEHN010000108.1:0-3377 GCA_051876105.1 Coriobacteriales bacterium
GCCGACTACAAGGTCGTGAGCTCAGCCAGCCAGTACAAAGGCACAGCGCGGCAGAACACGAGGCTGCTTGCCGCCATGCGGAAGGGGGCGGCGCAATGAGTCGTGCCATCCAATGGTTGACGGAGGCCTGCAAGAGCAACCGGCCGTTTCGCACGTTCTGGCAGGCTGCGTGCAGTTTCCTCGTCGTATCAGCCCCCTCTGCCCTCGACGGCGGCGGGGACCTGATGCTGGCCTTCCGCGCGCTCCTGGTCGGCGCCATCGCCGCCGGAATATCGGCATTGTGGAAGACCGCAGAAGACGACCAAAACGAAGACCAAGGGAAGTAATCGTCGGCGTCGCGTTCTGCGAGCAGCTAAGCCCCCAGTTCACTGCAGCGGGAGCTTCTTGAGCTTGCGTGGCCCAGGCGTGAGTATGCAGTGTGCTGCTGTTGCATGTCGGTTCATGGGTCCTGATGGTCCTGATCCCATGCAAACATCAGCCCTCAAGCGTCTGGGGCATGTGATAATGGTTCATTAAGCGCTGCGCTACCACTCGAAAGGGCACACATGGGCGACACACAGAGAAAAGAGATGAGGACTGCCGAAGAACTCGTCTCCCACATGAAGCGGAAGGGGGTCTCTTTCCGCAGGCGCGACGAGGCGTCTGCAGCGCTGTTCCTCAAGACGAAAAACAACTACTTCAGGGTGAGCGCGTTCAGGAAGCTCTTCCCAAAGTACGTAGGCGGGGAGAACGACGGACGCTACATCTCGCTTGACTTCGACGACCTGGTGCAGCTCTCCTACGTCGACCAGTCGCTCAGGTCGACATTGAGGGCGATGTCGCTGGACGTCGAGCACTACGAGAAGGTCGCCATCCTCAACCGCATCGCTGAGGACGCAGGCGAAGACGGGTACTCGATCGTCGCGGACTACAAGGAGAGCCTCACCGGGAGGCGCCTCTCCCACCTCGAGGCCGAGCTCAGCGCAAGGTCGCACGACATCTACTGCGGCAGCGTGATCTCAAAGTACAGAGAGGACATGCCCGTCTGGGCGCTGCTCGAGGTCGCGTCGTTCGGCACCTTCGTCGACTTCTGCCGGTTCTGCTCCGAGCGATGGGGGGACGAAGACCTGCGCGACCTCTACTACATGCTGCTCAAGGCGAAGTCGATCCGCAACGCCGCATCCCATGGGGCCTGCATCGTCAACGGATTCTCGGAAAGCGACGGCAGGCACCATAAGACGCCTCGAAAGGTTCAAAACGCGCTCGGCGTGGCGGGTGTTCCCAAGTCCAGGAGAAACCGCTGGTTGGACAACCCTAGGATGAGGGACATCGCGACCCTGATCTACCTCTACTCGACGCGGGTGGAAGCAGGGAGCGCAAAAGAGGGGACGATGAAGAGGCTGGCGTCGCTTTATGAGGAAAGTGAGCAGAGGATCGGCTGCTTGCCTTCCAACAACCCCGCCGTCGCCGGAATGAGCTTCATGAGGTCCTTGACTAACGCTTTTCTTCTGGGATAATCTCTAGCCATCTCGCAAAGCCCAAGGGCTTTACAGGGCCGAACTGCTCAGGTGGTCTGGCCCTGGTTTCTTTTCTGGGTCAGCAAGCTGCCAACGGCGCACATGCCAAAGCCGGGGAGAAAGCGATAGACTGCGAGCTTGCGCAAGCCCGCATCCGCCGCCTTGCTATCATGGCAAATCATCATTCGACCCGAATATGGGGGAGGGGTAGAGATGAATCCCCAACGCAGCCTCGCCAAGGTATGGCTCTACGACGACTCCAAGCTGCCGGCCGTATGCTCCTCGCAGGGGGTCTGGTTCGAGCTGAGGGCCGATAATGTGGAGCTCACCAGCATCTACACGGGAAAGGCGCGCGCCTCCGACCCCGGGGCGGCCGAGCTCGCGCTCTACTACCTGGACGAGCCGGTCGGGTTCGTCAACTTCGACGACGGGGACAGCATCAGTGAGATCGTCAGGGCAGATGAGGGCGACCACGCCTTCTTCATGAAGCTCTTCTGCCGCGGGTACCTCCCGAACGGCTGCCTGTGGTTCAGGGCGGGTGACGGGCGCGTGCGCCAGCACACGCACGAGAGCGCGAGGAGCGTCCAGAGCACCAACAGGAAGACCAGCGCCGCCTGCCGCCTGCGCGACGAGCAGCTCGACTCCTCGGTGGAGAGCTGGCAGCGCGTCCGCGATGCCCTGGCTGCGTTCCTCGCCAAGACGGCGGCAGCTGGCTACCGCTGGGAGCGGGCAGCCGCCTTCTTCGCTGAGAGGAGTGCCGTGCTCGAGGTGGTCGACAGCGACTCCTCGAAGGCCGTCTTCCGCTTTTCCAGCGACGACGAAGTTACGAAGGGCACTCTGATGGCCGTCACGGAGAGCTACACCGAGGACGCCGACAGGTTCATCCTCCACTTCAGGGTCCACGGAGAGCGCGACAGAGGCGAGTTCAGGCCAGAGAGAGAGCTCGCCGACCTCGAGTACGCCAGGGTGCCGCAGTAGCCCTTCGCCCTGGGCGAGCTCAGTCCCCTGCAGCAGGCTACTTGCTGAACATCTCCTCGAGCGACTCCATGTAGAAGAGCGAGCCGAGGCTGCTGTCCCTCGCGCGCTTTCCGCTGCTGTGAGTGTAGGTGAGGCAGCCCGTCTTCTTGGAGAGGGCGACGTCGCAGCCCTGCTCCTGGAGGTGCGCTTTGAAGTCCTCGAAGCTGGAGGATACGGCGGCTGTCTGCGCTATCGTCTCGCGCAGCTCGCGCTTCCAGCTGCTCTTTCCCGCGTCCAGCAGGGCCCGCTCGGCCATCTGCGCGGACACGGGAGCCTGCGTACGCGTCCCGATGGTCGTCTCCATCTTCTTGCGCAGCGGTGTGAGGCCGCACTTCACCCCGATCTCCTGCGCCGAGACCTGCAGGGCCGTTGTCTCGGAATTGTTGAAGTGGAGCTTGCGGCCGGTGGCCTTGTTCGTCGCGTTCACGACGATGTGCGCTCGCAGGATCCCCTTGTCGCTGCCGTAGCGGTAGATGATGGCGTACTCGTACAGCTTGTCGTTGCGGCGGAAGTTCTCTTGCGCCCAGTCGACGGCGTAGGCGCGCAGCGTCTCCAGGGAGACCGCGTCCTCCATGGCGGGGGAGAGCATAAAGTGATAGTACGTCCTGCATCGCTGGCCTTTTCGAGCCGGCTTGTCGTGGCCGTAGCGCTCACGGGTCAGGTCCATCTGCCGCGCCCAGATCTCTGGCACCAGGTCGGGGCTGACATCGACCGCCAAGCAGCGGCTGCCCGCCGCCAGGAACTCCCGGACATTCTCGACCTGCTTCTGCGGAAGCTCAACCTCGCCGCTCTCGAAGAGACGCAGCTCCTCCTCGCACCTGTCGAGCTCGTCGCGCTGCGCTTTCTCGAGGCGTCGCTTTATCC
>JBJEHN010000109.1:0-3327 GCA_051876105.1 Coriobacteriales bacterium
TTTTTTGCTCTCGGGAAGATGCGGGGGCTTCAGCTCCGACGTGGCCTGACAGCGCCCTGATAATTGTCGGCTGGGGCGGTGTATCCTAGACGGCGACTGTTGAGAGCTGCCTGTGAGGAGGGCTGATGAGACCCTGCACTGTGATCGCCATCGACTTGGGCGGGACCAAGATCGCCGGAGCGCTTGTGCGCTATGGCGAAGACGGGGCCGCGCCCTCGATAACCGCGCGCTGCTCTGTGCCCACCGAGCCGCTGCGCGGCGGGGACGCCGTGCTGAAGAGCGTCATCGGCGTGGCGCTCGAGATGCAGCGGCAGGCTGGCGGCGCGCAGCTGGCCGGTGCGGGCATCGCAGCTGCCGGCTGCATCAGCCCGCGCGACGGCAGCGTGCTCTATGCCAACGGCATCATGCCCGGATGGACGGGCCAGCCCCTGGCCGCGGCTGTGGGCGAGGCCCTGGGCCTGCCGGCAGCGGCGATGGGCGACGTGCACGGCCATGCTCTGGGAGAAACGCGCTGGGGCGGTGCGCGGGGGCTTTCGAGCTGCCTGTTCGTGGCAGCGGGCACCGGCATCGGCGGCGCGTACGCGGTCGACGGCAAGATCATGAGGGGCTTTCACGGCGCGGCGGGCCATATCGGCCACACGCTGCACCCCCTCGCGGCCGGGCAGGGCTGCGTGTGCGGCGGCAGCGCCCATGTGGAGGGCGTCACCAGCGGCACGGGCATCGGGGCGCTGTATCAGGGTGTCTCGATGGCAAGCGACGCCTTCGACCACGGCATCACGGGCGCCCAGGTCTCCGCATTGGCGCAAGCCGGCGACGAACACGCCGCGCAGACCTTGAGGGCGGCCGGCTTTGCCCTGGGCGAGGCCTGCGGCAGCTGGGCCAACATCCTCGACCCGGAGGCCATCGTCCTCACCGGCACGGTGGTGAACGCCGGGCCGCTGTGGCGAGCGGCACTGGAAGAGGGCTTTGCCTCCCAGGCGCTCGAGCCCCTCAAGAGCACGCCCATCATCCCCGCGACCCTGGGGGGCGACGCGCCCCTCATCGGCGCGGCGGAGAACCTGTTGGACAGCCTGGGGGCCTAGGCGCCCCGCGGCCAGATCAAGGAGCATGAGACCATGACACATCCCATCATCGAACAGCTCAGGGGCAAGCTCATTGTGAGCTGCCAAGCCTATGTGGGCGAGCCCATGAGGCACCCGGAGACCATGGCGCAGGTGGCGCTCGCCGTCGAGCAGGGCGGTGCCGCCGCCATCCGCTGCCAGGGCCTGGCAGACATCTCCGCCATCAAGGGGCAGGTCGAGGTCCCGGTCATCGGCCTGTGGAAGGAAGGCCACGAGGGCGTCTACATCACCCCCACCCTGCGCCACGCCAGGGCCTGCAGCCTCGCTGGCGCGGACGTGGTGGCGCTTGACGCGACCGACCGCCCCAGGCCTAACGGGGAGACCTTCGAGCAGATCGTTGCCGCCTGCAAGGCCGAGGGCATCCTCACCATGGCCGATTGCTCCTGCATCGAGGACATCAAGCGCGGCTTGGATGCGGGTTGCGACATCGTCTCGACTACTATGGCGGGCTATGTGCCCGGCGGCCGCGCCAAGACCGAGGGCCCGGACTTGGAGCTGCTGCGCGAGGCAGTCGCCATCGCCGGTGATACTCCTGTCATCTGCGAGGGCCGCATCCACACCCCGGCAGACGCCGCCGCGGCCATGGAGGCCGGTGCCTTTGCCTGTGTGGTGGGCACCGCCATCACACACCCCACGAGCATCACCAGGTGGTTTGCCGAGGCTGTTGGGTAGTTAGTACCAATGGGGTGACGCGGGAGGATGACGTGCTCATCCGCTCCCACCCCGGCTTCAAAGAGGTTGGGAGGCGCTGAGGGGAGCGGTTTTGGCGTCATGCCAAGGGGATTAGCGCGCGATTTCACCTCCTTGGGGGGATGTGAGCAGCGCGACAGGCGCGTAAAGTGCACGCTGTCAGAACCCCCACTGACATCTTCACGCCGCTTCCTCCCTCCTCGCGCGGCGTGAGCGTCGAGATTGAATCTTCCTTTCCTCTTAACAGTCCGGCGCATGTGACCCCAGCGCATTCCCCCTATACAGGCGCTGGGGTCTTTTCTTGTCTAGAGGGGCTGGCCGCGCAGGATAACCCGCTGCACGCGCGCGTCGGGGTCGAGGATGACGCAGTCGGCGTCCTTGCCGGGGGCGATCGAGCCCTTGGAACCCTGGATGCCCAGCGCGCAGGCAGGGTTGAAGGTAGCCGCCCTCAGGGCCTGTTCCAGCGGGATGCCCATCTTCCTCACCGCGGTGCCCAGGCACAGAGCGAGGTTGGTGTTGGAGCCCGCCAGCGTGCCGTCGTGGAGGGTGGCGCGGTTGCCGCGCACGGTGACGGGCTGGCCTCCGAGCGAGTACTCGCCGTCTTCGAGGCCTGCTGCCTCCATGGTGTCGCTGATGAGGATCATGCGCTCCGGGCCGAAGAGCCTGAAGGCCAGGCGCACCATGGCCGGGTGGACGTGGACGCCGTCGCAGATGAGCTCCGGGGTGACGTCTTCGCGCTCCGCTGCCGCGGCTATCGGGCCGGGCTTGCGGTGGTGCAGCCCCGGCATGGCGTTGAAGAGGTGCGTGATGTGGCGCGCGCCAGCGTCGAAGGCGGCACGAGCTACATCGTAATCTGCACAGGTGTGGGCCACGGAGATGCGCACGCGCCCGCTTTCCTGCTGGATGAACTCGAGGGCACCGGGTTCCTCCGGTGCGATGTCGACGAGCTTGACGAGCCCGCCGCTGGCCTCCTGCAGCCGCGCCAGCATGCCGCCGTCTGCCCATTGCACGTAGAGGGGGTTTTGCGCCCCCACCTTGTTGGGGCTGATGAAGGGGCCCTCCATGTTGATGCCCACCAGCTCTGCCTGGTTTGCTGCCGGCCTGAAGGCGGCGGCGTTTGCCATGATGGGCAGGAGGGTCTCCTCGGCGAAGGTCATGGTGGCGGGGCAGATGGAGGTGACGCCCTGGGCGGCCTCGTACTCGGCGATCGTGGCGAGCGCCTGGGGCGTGCCGTCACAGAAGTCGCAGCCCAGCGCCCCGTGGAAGTGCAGGTCGATGAGACCGGGGGCGACGACCATCCCCGCCGCGTCGATCACGGTGCCGTCGTCAGTGTAAGAGCTCTCGTCAACAAAGACGCCCCCGTTGATGAAAACGTCGCCTTCAGTGAAGCAGGTTCCGTTAAAGACGCGTCCATTGGTGATTCTCATGGTGGGTAACCTCCCCCTTCCGGGTGAGCGGAGCGAGCAAGTAAAGCCCCTTGCAGGTTAAACGCCCGAGCCCCCTGGGCGAGGGGCGC
>JBJEHN010000110.1:0-17267 GCA_051876105.1 Coriobacteriales bacterium
CAGAGAGCACCATTGCGGTCTAACAGCGCCAACGTTAGGGGCGAGGGCTGCGAGTGGGGCGACTATGACGCCGTCTTTCCTGCGGTACGCTGTTGAGGTCCCTGTCACCACTATCAGGAACGAAGGCTCTCCCTCGTGTGTGGTGTCTATACGATTGGCGAGCTTGTTTAAGTGCTTTGCCGCCTCGTCGATAGAACCCTGGCCGAGCTTGACTTCGGCGAGGCCCCAGCGCCCGTCGTTAAGCACGATGGCCGCATCTGCCTCAAGACCCGTTTTGTCGCGTTTCCGCAACTTGGACCGTTTTGATTCCGCAAGTTGGCCCGTTGCAACGGCAAAGAACAACGTATATACTCATGTATAGTCATTGGTGGATTGGAGCGTTTTATGAGGGTTGAGCTTTCAAAATGGGGGAATTCGGCGGGGGTGCGCATCCCCAAGCAGGTGCTTACCAAGCTTGGGTTGAGCATCGGGGACGCATTCAAGCTCACCATAGGGGATGAAGACGGTTGCATCTGCCTAATGCCGCTGCGCAGCGAGCATCGCAGGGTGGAGCCGGCACAGGGCATCAGCTTTGCGAGCCTGTTCCGCGGCAACAATGCGGTTGACGGCGGGGCCGCCTGGCCTTCAGAAGACATGCTGGGGGCAGAAGAGGAGGCCTGGCGATGATCTTCGAACAAGGTGATGTCATCTCCATCTACTTCGACCCCTCAAAGCGGCATGAGCCCGCCGGTAGCCATTACGCGGTTGTGGTGAGCCCGTGGGAGGTCAACAACCGCTGTTCGCTTACGGCGGTGCTGCCTATCACGTCGCGGGACAACGGCTACCCGTTGCACGCGGCAATCGCCGCAGGCAACTGCATAGGCGGCTTTGTGCAATGCGAGGCCATCCGCGCTATGGACTTGGGCGTGCGCGAGGCGGAAGGCTCTCTGCGCTACGAGGGCGCGCTGGACGATGGGACGCTGGCGCAGGTGCTTGCCTACCTCAAGGTCTCGCTCGGGCTGGACTAGCTGCCTTTTCGTCCCTGGCGGGATTACGGGCGGAGCTCTTCGATAGCGAGGAGGACGCGGTTGTAGACGTTGAGAGGGGAGGCCTGGGGGTCGATGTCGACCACCGTGAAGCCCATGCCCGGGAAGCGCATGCGCAAGGTGGGCAGCGCCCCGCGCACGTAGACGTGCGTCTTCAAGCACAGGAAGCTCTGGAGCAGCAGCACGTGGCTTACACCCTGCTCGGCGAGGCTCTCGAGCTGGGGGAGGTAATGGTCGCGGTCTGAGTACCAGGTCTCTGGCGCGGGGTAGACCGGCTGCACGCCGTGGCTGCGCAGGAAGGCGTCGGCTCCCTGGTTGGCGATGGGGTCGAAGAGCAGCAGCGGGTTGCCGCTCAGCCCCAGGCGCGGTGCGCCCTGCGGCAGCGGCGGCAGCTTGGCGGGGAAGTCGTCGCCCGGCCAATCGCTCACCCACTCGGTCTTGGCATCCAGGCCCTCCAGCGCCACGAAGTGCTGGCATGCCTCGGTGATACAGAACTTGCACGGCGAGGGCAGCTGTATGCGCGTGCCAGGGTGCGTGGTCGCTTGGTTGATGCCGTGCGCGGCCAGCAGCGCCGCGGTGCCGCAGATGTCGGCCGGCAGGATGCGCTGGGCGAGCTCAGCGTCTTCCTGGGTGATGCCGCCAAAGCGCAGCGAGGCCTCGTGCGGCATCGGCTTGCGCTTGATCATGCTGCCGAGCAAGAGCTCCTCTGCGCTGCTTTGGCCCTCGCCCAGCTCGCGGGAGCGGCGCGCGCGGATGGACTCGGCCAGCGCGCGGATGCGGATGCGGGTGTGTGCCGGGTCTGCCTTGGTGTCGAGCTTCACGAGCGTGAAGGGGCGGCCGGCGCCTTCCACCATGCGCTGCACGTCGGCCAGGCTCACTGCGTCGATCCCGCAGCCAAAGCTCTGCAGGCACACGAGGTCGAGCTGGGGGTCGCTTGCCGCAAGCGCGCCGATGCCAAGCGAGTGGCGGGCGGGCAGCCAGCTGCGGCGGCGGTCGACCTCGGGGCGCGCCAGCTGCCGCGCCAGCGCGCGGACGTCGTCTTCCAGCCCCAGCGTGGGGATGACGGCAAAGCCCTCTTCTTCCATCACGCGGTCCATGCCGTTCATGAGCTCGGGGCGCATGTGGTAGGAGCGCCCTGCGATCAGGATGCCGTGGCGGCTGGGCTGCTCGTGCACCCACTCAATCGCCTCGCGCGTGGCGCGGTCGATCTGGCGGGCCAGCGCGTCGAGCGCTCGAAGGCGGCGAGCAGGCGCGCGCTGTGCTCGCCGAGGGGCTGCGCCGGGCGCTGCGCGTGTGCCGCAACGCTGGCAAGGGCGCAGCCCCAGGCGGCCATGAGCTGGGCGTTCGGCGGCTTGACGGCCTGCCCGGGCTGCAGTCCCAGGCTCAGGCGGAAGCGCTCCACCAAGGCGGGGAGGTGCTCCATGGGCCCGCCCAGGAAGAGGACGGTGCCGCGCAGCGGGCGCCCGCAGGCGAGCGTGCCGAGCACTTGGTCGACCACGGCCTGGTAGGCGCTGGCCGCGATGTCTGCCGGGCTCTTGCCGCCGGCTGCGAGGGGCTTGAGGTCGCGCGTGGCGAACACGGCGCAGCGCGAGGCGATGGCGTAGCGCGGCTCGCCTGCTGCGGCCAGGCGGTCGAGCTCGGCTAGCGGGACGTTGAGCAGAGCCGCCACGTCTTCCAAGAAGGAGCCCGTGCCGCCGGCGCAGCTGGTGTTCATGCGGTGCTCGACGGGCGGGGCCAGGTAGACGAGCTTCGCATCCTCGCCGCCGAGCTCCACGAAGGCGTCTGCCCCGGGGTGCAGCGCGGTGACGGCGCGGCGGGTGGCGGCGACCTCCTGCAGGAAGGGCGTGCCGCTGGCGTCTGCCAGGCCGGTGGCACCAGAGCCCGTGAGCGTGAGCAGTGCAGGCTGGGAGCCGCAGTGCTCGGCAAGCTCTGCGAGCAGCCCTTCGAGAGCGGGCCGGATGCGCCCGCGGTGGTCTGCGCAGCGCGTGAGCAGCGGCTGCCCGGCGGCGCCCTCGGTAGGGGAGGGGCTGGCAGCTGCGCCGCCGTCAGCGCCGCCTTCCAAAACGACGGCCTTGATGGTCTTGGACCCGATGTCGATACCAACGTGCAGCGTCATGCGCTTCTCCTCGCCGTGTTGCGGGTGAGCCTGCAGCGCGCCCTGCCAAGCAGCCCGGGCACAAACGATACTCTGCAAACTATAATTCCAACCCGCCCCAAAGTGGCGGCGATGAGCCACCTTCCGCCCGCCGCGGGCTACGCGCTTGTGGTTGTTGATTCGGCTGGCGCTACGCTGTCAAGGTGGCGGCTGGGATCACCATGACGCCGTCGTTGCGCATGTACGCCATGCTGCCCCGGCCAACAACCACCGCCAGGAAGGCGGGCTCGGCGTTTCTCGCGGCGGGGTTGGCAAGCAGCTTTCTGCGCAGCGCCAGCAGGCTCTTCGCCCCGTCGTCGGCCTTGCTGTCGCTGAGCTTGACCTCGATAGCGGCCCAGCGCCCCGCGTATTCGATGATCACGTCGACCTCAAGGCCGGCTTCATCGCGATAGTAGAAGACCCCGTTGCCGAGCCCCGCATACGTTGAGAGAAAAACGCGCAGGTCGCGCAGCACGAGGTTCTCGAAGAGCATCCCCAGGGTCTGCGCGTCGCACAGCAGACGCTGCGGCGTTGCCCCGAGCAGCGCGGCGGCGAGGGAGGGGTCGCAGAAGAAGCGCTTGGGCTTGACACGCACGCGAGCCTTGGAGCGCATGGGCGGCTCCCAGCCAAGGAGGTCCTCGGTGAGCTTGAGGCGCGAGAACAGCTCGATGTAGGCTGCAAGCGTGTCTGCATCGGGTTCGCTGCCGCCGCCTCCCATGTCCTTGGCGAGCGTCTTGTACGTGACCGCCTGGCTCTCGTTGAGCGCCAGCGCGCGCAGCAGGGCAAGCGCCGTGGTGGGGGAGCGCCTCTCGTCGATGACATTGACGTCCAGCACAGACTGGATGTACTGGAGGGCGGTTTCTGCTGCGGCAACGTCTGAGAGCCCGAGGTTGGCGGGCCAACCGCCGCGGCAGCACCATCGCGCTACGTCTTCCAGGCCGGTGGCGCTGGCCGCGGGAGGGCAGGGCTCTCCTTCGAGCAGCGCCCTGAGCGAGACCTGGGCGCTGGACTCCCCCAGCTCGCAGAGGGCCATGGGGCGCATGCTGAGCCGTGCGATGCGGCCGGTGCCGGAGTGACGCACCTTGCTGCGCTCGTCTTTTGCAAGGGAGGTCGAGCCGGTGAGCAGCAGGCTGCCGCGCTTGTTGCCGCTGCTGTCTACAAAGCGGCGCGCGGCGTCCCAGACCTCGGGGACCTCCTGCCATTCGTCAACGAGGTGGGGTGTGTCTCCAACGAGGGCAAGCGAGGGGTCGAGCTCGGCTGCAGCGCGCTGCGAGGGGTCGTCGAGGCGCGTCATGCTGGCAGCCCGCGTCATGGCTGTCCACGTCTTGCCGCACCACTTGGGCCCCGTGATCTCCACACAGCCGAATGAAGCGAGCAGTGCGTCGAGCCTCTCTTCGATGAGGCGCGGCCTGTAACCGCTGGGGGAGAGCGTTTGATTCTGCGCCACGATTCCGCCTTTCCGAATTGACATTCGGTATTCTACGTCAATTCCATTCGGTAAAAAACGTGAAAACCATTCGGTAAAAAACGGATTACCCGCTCGGCAAACTGCGGCCTTGTGGTTGTTGATTTGGCTGCGTTTTGGGGCTTGTGGTTGGTCTTTGCTTCGGAAACAACAACCACAAGGCCGGTTTTGGGGCGAAAACAACAGCCACAAGGCCGTGGTGATGCCCGTGCTGGTGTATCTGCTGAGCCGCCGCCGCGGTGCTGCTGTGGCGCCGGCAGCGGCAGGCGCGCCTGGCGCGCATCGCACAGCGCCCGGCCGAGTGGCGCGTGTGGTACCTGTACAACTGGCTGCTCAAGCGCTTCCACCGCTTGGGTATCGACAAGCCGCAGAACTCCACGCCGCTCGAGTTCGCCATGGCGACGAGGGCGCAGCTGGCGCCGTTCGCGCGCGGCACCGGCGGGGTGGACTTCCTGGTGGTGACGCTGGCCTACCAGCGTGCCTGCTTCGGTGCGGCGGAGGACCCAGACGAGGACTGCCGCCTGGTGGAGGCCTACTACCGCGCCTTCTTCAAGAACGCCCGCGACTACGTGGGCGGCGCCAAGTGGCTCCTCAAGTTCTGGAGGATCTGAGCTCGGCAGGCCCCTCAGTAGAGGGTGCGCTCGGTTTTGAGGGGCGTGAGGCGGATGCGGGTGATGCCGCCGTGGCGGGCGGTGGCACCGCTGATGCCCTCGCAGACGGCCGGCAGGAGCTCGTTGGCGTTGAGGCCGCGCGGCAGCTGGCGGTTGAAGTCGAGCGCCGCCACGTGCCCGTAGGCCCAGTGGCCCTGGCCGTAGCACTTGGAGACCACGCCCGGCAGCACGCCGTCCCACGCCTTCACGCGCACCACGCCGCAGCCGGCGGGGGTCTCCATCAGCACCTCCGCGCCGCTGGCGATGCCCAGGCGCTCGAGGTCGGCGGGGTGCACCTTCAGCACGTCTGCCCAGGGCTCGTCGCCGGGGTCGAGGCGCTTCATCTTCTGGAACAGCGGCGTGTTGGCGGAGCGGCCCTCCAGGCTGCCGAACGCGCGGTGCTGGCTGAAGATCAGCGGGTATTCGCTTGCGCTGCCGGCGCGCAGCGGCTCCTCCCAGTGCGGCAGGGCCAGCAGCTCCGGCGTGCAGGTGTAGCCCAGCTCCGCCACCGCTTGCCCGGGGGTGATGCCGTGCAGCTGCGCGTATTCGGCGAGCATGCGCTCCACCGTGGCGCTGCGCAGCTCGAAGCGCCCGCTGGGCGTGGGGAAGGGCAGCGGCGCCGCACCCGCCGCGCGCACGGGCACGCCCGCGCCGGGGACAGGCCCCGCTGCGGGGACAGGCCCCGCGCCGGGGACAGGCCCCGCGGGGCTGCTGGTGACGCCACGCTCCAAGAACCCCTCCCAGCTGCCCTCGCGCTCCCAGGAGGGGCGCGTGATGATGCGCACGGCGTTGCGGGCCAGCTCCTCGCCGTCTGCCGGCGGCTGCCCGTCCTCGCCCGGGAAGCACGCGCGGTAGTACTCCAGCAGCTGGGGGAAGCCCTTCTCCGCCAGCTTCTGCGCCAGCATGAAGGGGAGCTCGCCTTCGTCGTCCTTGACTTGCCCGCGGGCCGGCGCGCAGGGCGCCTGGATGCTCAGGCAGCTGCGCCCGCGCATGCGGCTGAGCGTGTAGCCCCAGGTCTCGAACAGGTGGCTCTTGGCGGGCAGCACGATGTCGGCGAACTGCGAGCTCTCGCTCAAATTGGTGGTCACGTGCACGAAGAACGGCAGCGCGCTCAGCGCCTGCTCCCAGCGCCGCGCCCCGCTGCACGAGAACGCAAAGTTGTTCCAATACCCGATCATCATCTCAACGGGGTAGGGCTGCCCGCTGAGGATGGCGTCTGCCAGGCGGTTGGTGAGGTGGTTGGCGTGGATGCGGCCGCCGCGCGCCGCCATGCAGCCGCGCTGCTGGCGCTGGTCTGCAGGCGGACAGGCCAGGGCGCGCCGCGCTTGCCCGTCTTGGAAGGGGAGGGTGCTCGGCCACGGGGCGGTGGGCATGCTCTCGAAGCGCATCACCCCGCCCTCGGCGTCCAGCGAGCCCACCAGCGCGTTGAGCGCGTGGCAGGCCATGCCGCTGGCCAGCCCGCGCGGCGTCATGGTAACGCCGGGGCTCACCCAGGAGACCCCGCGCTCGCCGGCGGCTGCCAGGGTGCGGGCCATCTCCGCGATGCGCTCGGCCGGCACGCCGCAGCGCTCCTGCGCCCACTGGGGCGTGCGGTGGCGCAGCTCCAGGTTCCACCAGCGCACCAGGCCGCTGGTGCCGCGCTCGCAGAAGAGCGCCTCGTCAACCGGCTGCCCGGGCGCAAAGCGGTTGGCTCCGTCTGCAAAGCTGCCCACGTACGCGCGGTTCCACAGGCCCTCCGCCAAGATCACGTGCGCCATGGCAAGCGCCAGCGCACCGTCTGTGCCGGGGATGACGGGCACCCAGCTTTCCGCACCCGCGCGCTCGGCGCTCAGCGAGCGGTGCGGGCTCACGGCGTAGACGCGCACGCCGGGGCCCAGCTGCGCGAACACGCGCCCGGCAACGGGCTTGAAGCGGTTGGCGACCACCGGGTCCGTGCCCCAGAGCACCACGCACTCCGCTTGGTCGAAGCGGTAGTCGCGGTAGTCCCAGATGCCGTCCATGCAGCCGGTGGCGAGCTTCTCGGCCTCGGTGCAGATGCCGTCGTGCGTGATGGCGTTGGGCGTGCCGAAGATCTCTGGCAGCGCCTTGAAGAGCAGGTTGGAGATGCCGGTGCAGCGCCCGCGGGTCACAGCCAGGCGCTCACCCTTGCCGGCCGCGCGCAGGGCGAGCATGCGCTCCGCGACCTCGCTGAGCGCATCGTCCCAGCTCACGGGCACAAAGCCCGGGTCCTCGCCGCGGCCCTTGCGGGGGTTGGTGCGCCGTAGCGGCGTGCGCACGCGGTCGGGGTCGACGCGCTGCTGCAGGGTGATCTGCAGCGCCGGGCACACCGCGCCGCCCGTGGCGGGGTTGGCGGGGTTGCCGCTCACGCGCACGGGATGGCCGTCCTCGACCTCCACGAGCACCGAGCAGCACGCGGCGCAGCCTTGGCACGATGAGGGGTGCGCCGTCATTGCAGTTCCCTTGTGTTCTCGCCCGCCGCGCTGCGCCTAGCGCGCAGCTAACAGCAGCAACAGCCGCCGGAGCCGGCCTGGCCGGCCGCGCCCTGGCTGTGCTTGCCGCGCAGGAAGCCGCGGATGTTCTCCGGCATGGCGTACTCGCCGTAGGCGGGCTTCTCGTGCTGGAAGACGATCTCCAGCAGGCGCTTGACGATGTAGGCGGTGGGCGGCACCTCGAAGAGCTTGCCGTTGAAGGCGAACTGGCGGCAGTTGACCTCGTAGTCGCTCAGCGTGCGGCAGGAGCTGCAGTCGTTCTCGATGACCTCCGGGCAGATGTCCACGCCGTTGACGCGCACGGTGGGGCTGCTCAGGAACTCGAAGCGCTCCGCCAGGCGCTCGTCGGCGATCTCGACCTTGTTCATCACGATGTTGTAGCCGGCCATGTCCATGATGGGGCGCACCAGCTCAACGGCCTTGGCCACGCGCTCGTCCGTGCCCTGGCAGCGCTCGCACACGCTCAGGTCCAGGTAGAGGTAGTCGACGATTACGACTTCCTTGTGGCCGGTGTTGGGCTCGTCTGCCTCCGTGCCGCTGCAGCAGTCGCTGCTGCCGCCGCAGCAGCAGGGCTCCTTCTCCTCGGTCGCCTCGCCGCCGCAGCAGCACGCGTTCTCACTCATCTTGTACTCCCTCTCTTGTTGTTCGCAGTGATCTTCATGTTAGCGCCTCACGGCGAGGCGTTTGCGCAGCTTGGTGGCCACGACCTCCAAGACAACGGAGACCGCCAGGCAGAGGTAGGTGATGAGGCCCACCTCGTGGTAGTCGATGTAGAAGTTGGCCGTGACGTAGAGCTGGTAGCCGATGCCGCCGGCGCCCGCCACCGCGCCTACGACCACGCCGTTGACGAAGTTGTTCTCGAAGCGGATGAAGGTCCACGAGAGTATCTCGTTGAGCTTTTCCAGGAACACGCCGCGCGCGATCACTTGCACCCAGCTGGCGCCGGTGGCGCGCAGGGCCTCGAGCACGCCGGGGTCCGTCTCCTCAAACTCCTCCGAGTACGCCTTGCCCAAAAACGCCACGGTATGCAGCAGCATGCCGGTGACGCAGGCCTCCGAGCCCGGGCCCATTGCCACAGAGAACACGAGCACCCAGATGATGGTGGGGATGGCGCGGATCACAGAGAGCACCACCTTGAGCCCGTTGGAGAAGCCGCGGCTGGTGAGGTTGCCGGCCGCCAGCACGCCCACCACGAGCGCGATCACCGCGCCGGCCATGGTCACCAGCACGCACAGGCAGATGGTGACGCCCATGCCCTGCGCGATCTCTGCCGCGGTGAAGTGGCCGTCGAGCCGCGGCTCCAGCGCGATGATCTGCAGCACCTTGCCCAGCTTGGCAAACGACTCCCCCAGCGTGGTGTTGCCGTACTGCATGTTCGCGAAGGTCCACGCCGTCATCAGCACGAAGAAGGCGAGCACCGCGGCCATGGCGGTGGAGGATGTTGTGCGCGTGCGGAGCCTGACGCGGCCACTGCGAGTGAGGAGCGCGCCGGCGGGCGCGGCGCCTTGGGCGCGCTGGGGCTGCTGCGTCACTTGACCCGCCTCCTCACGTAGTTGCTGGCCACCTCGCACACGATGACCATCGCGGCTACGCTCAGGATGACCAGGCCGGCTTCGTCGTAGCGGAAGCCGCGGTAGTACATCGTGAACACAAAGCCGATGCCCGTGCCGGTGAGCATGCCCACCAGCGTGGCGTTGCGGACGTTGGTCTCGAACATGTAGAGCAGCCAGCTCACGATCTGCGTGGAGGTGAGCGGGATCACGGCGTGCGCCATGAGCTGCAGGCGCGTGGCGCCGGCGGCGCGCAGGGCCTCGAGCGGGCCCTGGTCGACTTCGTCCATGGCTTCAAGGTAGGTGCGCGTGAGGAAGCCGAAGCTCTTGAAGAAGAGGGCCAGGTAGCCGGTGAACTCGCTTTGCTTGAAGGCGCACAGCAGGATGAAGGCCCAGGCCACGGTGGGGATGTTGCGCATGACGGAGGCAACGGCGCGCACCAGCAGCTGGGCTGCACCGCCCAACCCCACGCTGCGCGTGCCGGCCAGCGCGCAGAGGTAGGCGAGCACGGCGCCGGTGAAGGCCGCGGCGGCGGAGTCGAAGACGGTGGTGAGCAGGGCCTGGCCGATCACCGGCAGCTTGGCAAGCGACTGCGCGGTGGGGACGAAGCTCTGGGCCATCCAGGCCAGGCTGCTGGGGATCTTCTGCACGGCGAGCGCGGGCGAGAAGCCCACGACGGCCGAGCACAGCGCGCCAGCGGCCAGGGCGGCCAGCAGCAGCGCCAGCCACAGGACGTGCTTGCGCGCGAAGAAGGCCGCCGCGCCGGGTGCGGCGGGCGCGGGTTTGCTGGCGGGGGAGGGGCTCATGCGCGGGGGTCCTCCGCGGCGGCGGGGCTGCAGCTGCAGGCAGCCTCGCAGGCGCAGGCCGCGGCGGGCGCGGCCTCGGTGCCAGCGCCTTCGCCGCCCCCGGCCTCGAGGTCGCGGTTGACTTCGTCGTAGATGCTCGCGATAGTCTCGCGCGAGAGCTCGGCCGGGCGGCCCTGGCAGCAGATGCGCCCATGCGAGAGGCAGACCACGCGGTCCGCGTACTCCAGCGCGTACTCCACCTGGTGCAGGCTCACCAGGCAGGCGATGCCCAGCTCGCTTGCGGCGCGGCGCAGGTGGCCCATCACCACCTGCGAGCTGCGCGGGTCGAGCGAGGCCACCGGCTCGTCGGCCAGGATGAGCAGCGGCTCCTGCACCAGGGCGCGCGCGATGCCCACGCGCTGCTGCTGGCCGCCAGAGAGCTGGTCCACGCGCGTGTAGGCGAACGCGGCCATGCCCACCTGCTCCAGCGCCTCGAAGGCCATGCGCTTCTCGTCTTCGGAATAGAGCGAGAGCGCGCCGGCCAGCGAGCCCTTGTAGCCCAGCCGGCCCTGGAGCACGTTTTCGATGGCGGTGGAGCGGTGCACCAGGTTGTAGCCCTGGAAGATCATGGCCATGCGGCGTCGCGCCTGGCGCAGCTCGCGGCCGCCCAGCGCGCGCATGTCGCGCCCGTCGAAGCGCACGCTGCCGCTGCTGGGCTCCACCAGGCGGTTGATGCAGCGCAGCAGGGTCGACTTGCCCGCGCCGCTGCTGCCGATGAGCGCCACCAGCTCGCCCGGGCAAAGCTCCAGGTCAACGCCGCAAAGGGCTGGGGCAGAGCCGTCGTAGCTCTTCCCCAGCCCCTCAATGCTCAGCAGCGGTGTGCTCGCGCTTTGGTTCAACAGGCGTTACTCCTTGCCCAAAAGGGTGCGGAAGTCATCATAGTAGCTGTCATCGAGCTCGACGAAGCCGACAAGGTCGCTGGAGTGTTTCCACTTGGTGACGGTCTTCTCGTCGGCCGGGTCCTTGAAGAGCTCGGGGTTGCCGCTCACGGCGTCCGAGCACATGAAGGCGACGACCTGCTCGTTGAGCTCCGCGGGGACGACGTCCGTGTTCACGCAGAACGGGGCGCCGGGGGTGGCGTAGGAGGCGACGACCACCACGCGCTGGCCGGCCATCTCGTCGAGCGGGGCCTCCATGCCCTCCTTCACCTGGTAGACGGCGCCGACTTCGCCGTTCTCGCCCTCGACGACCTCGTAGTAGTTGCAGGTGCCCGTGTCGTCGCAGGAGCAGAGGTCTGCGTCGCCGCTCAGCAGCGTGTAGAGCGAGAGCGCATGCGAGCCGGCCATGGTGACGGTGCCCAGGTACTTGCCGGAGGTGGCGATGTCGTCGGTGCTCTCCAGGTTGGCCTGCTTGGCGTAGACGGTGGCCGGGATCACAAAGCCGCTGGTAGACGAGGCGGAGACAAAGGCGTAGTCCGTGCCGGCGATGTCACCGAGCTCGTAGGTGTCGCCCTTCTTGTACTTGGCGGCATCCTCCTCGCGGCAGAGGACCTGGGAGTGGTAGGTGACGGGGTTGAGCTTGCCCTCGCTGTCGGAGAGGACCCAGGCGGGCTGGACGGCGGGGTTCTTGGCGTGGGCCTCGATGTACTCGGAGGCGCCGAGGTAGGCGTAGTGGGTGGTGCCGGCGCAGATGGCCTCGACCACGACGTTGATGTCGGTGGTGGTGACGGTCTCGCAGGGGATGCCGCCGGCGCCTTCGGAGATGCTCTGGGCGAAGACGTCGCGCATGTTCTCGTAGTCTGCGGTGGACTCGGAGGGCAACCACTCCATGTAGAGGGTCTCCGGGGTGGGGATGTCTGCGGCGGCGCCGGAGTTGGAGCTGCCGGAGCTGGAGCCGCAGCCGCCGAGGGCTGCGCCGGCAGCGGCCAGCGCGCCGGTGGCGCCTGCCATCTTCAAGAACTGACGGCGGTCGAGGGTCATGGTGGGGTGTCCTTTCTCATGGGAAGCGGCATCTATTCCGCATACCCTCAATAATAGCGCCACTGCACTATTAGACGCAATCCTCTAATACCTAAATCCCCCTACCTGTTCCCAACACCTCGCCAGCAGGGAATTCCTGCCGGCGCCCCAGCGGCCCCGCCGTGCCAAAGAGCGTGCCCAGGAATTCCCGCCGTCTCCCACGCCTGCCTCTCCCCGCCAAAGAGCGAGCCCAGGAATTCCCGCCGTCTCCCACGCCTGCTGTTTCCCGCCAAAGAGCGAGCCCAGGAATTCCTGGTGATGAGATAGAGGGCGGGGCAGGGAGAGCAGGGAAGCCAGGAATTCCTGCCGGCCCCCACGCCTGCCGTTCCTTGCCAAACGCGAGCCCAGGAATACCTGGTGATGAGATAGAGGGCGGGGCGGGGAGAAGCGCGAGGCAGGGAACGCCCTGCGTGTGGGTTGCCGAGCGGCGGCGCCGGAGCTTGAATCATAATTGGGGTGGAACAAGCGCTCCGTGCCGGGGCAACTGCCCAAGCCGCGGCTATTCACCGGGGGCCTCCGAAGCGAGGCCGGATGCAGGAGGAAAGATGAGGTTCCTTCATATCGGAGATCTGCACATAGGCAAGAAGCTCGGCGACCAGAGATGGGCCGAAGAACAGCGTCATGCGTTTGCCCAGCTCATCGATATCGCCAGCAGGGAAGAGGTCGACGCCGTCTTGGTCGCCGGCGACGTGTTCGACAGATCGCAGCCCTCCAAGGAGGCGCTCGAGATGTGCGAGGAGCTCTACACCGGGTTCCTCAAGCTCGGCGCCAAGGTCTACGTCATCCCCGGCAACCACGACTCCGCACAGCAGGTGGCCTACTGCTCCAAGATCACCGAGGCGGCGGGTCTCTACATCGCCAAGTCCTACCGCGGCGAAATCCAAGCTCACCGCCTCGAGAAGGGCGGAGAGGCCGTCTTCATCCACCTCCTTCCGTTCGTCAGGCCCACAGACGTCCGCATGGCGCTCCCAGAGCGCGCCGAGGAGGTCGGCTCGCATGACGACGCTGTCCGCATCGCGCTCGAGGAGCACGCGGTTGACCGAGACGCCGTGAACATCTTGGTCGCCCACCAGTTCGTGACAGACGGCTGCGATGGCCCGCAGACCTGCGACTCGGAGAGCATCAGCGTTGGCGGCATCGACAACGTGCTCGCGTCGAACTTCGACGCATTCGACTACGTGGCGCTGGGCCACCTCCACGGCCCCCAGCATGTCCGCCGCCCGGAGGTGCGCTACTGCGGCTCGCCGGTGCGCTACTCCTTCAGCGAGGCGAACCAGCGCAAGGTCGCGCTGATCGTGGACATCGCGCACGGTGCGGTGAGCACGAGGGAGGTCGAGCTCGAGCCCATCCACCGCATGCGCGAGGTCACGATGTCGTACGAGGAGCTGAGGGCCGGGGCAGACAACGGCGACCACGAGGACTACATGCACGTCACGCTCACGGACAGCAGCCTCTACGATGCCTGGAACAAGGTGCGCGAGCTCTACCCCAACCTCCTCAAGCTCGACTGGGCGCAGGCCGCCGCTGCGGGAGGCTGCTCGGGCTTCGAGCTCGGCCAGCTCAAACGGCTGACGCTGAGCGAGCTGTTCGCGGAGTTCTACGAGAGCCAGACGGGCGCTGCCCTCTCCCAAGAGATGCTCGCCATGTTCGAGGATGTCGTGTCAGCGAAGGGCGGTGATGCGCAGTGAAGCCGATCAAGCTCACGATGCAGGCCTTCGGCGCGTATGCCGGCAAGGAGGAGATAGACTTCGAGAAGCTCGACCGCGGCCTCTTCCTGGTCAGCGGCCCCACGGGCTCTGGCAAGACCACGGTCTTCGACGCCATCAAGTTTGCGCTGTTCGGCGAGATGAGCGGGTCCGTCCGCAAGGCCAAGGGGGCGCGCAGCGACTTCGCATCGCCGCAGACGATCACCTTCGTCGAGCTGCTCTTCGAGCACGGCGGGAAGCGCTACCGCGCCTACCGTGCTCCGGGCGGTTACCGTGTGGCCGGCTCCCGCAAGACCTCTTCTGCAGACGGCCTCAAGGAAGCAAAGGACGAGTGCTGCTTCGAGTGCCTGACAGACGGGCTTTCGCTCGCCGGCAAAAGCAAGGAGATGACCAAGGAGGTCTGCGATCTCATCGGCATCGACGAGGACCAGTTCGGCAAGATCGTGATGATTGCCCAGGGCGAGTTCGCACAGCTGCTCAACTCCAATACCAAAGACCGCCAGCCCATCCTGCGCAAGGTCTTCGACACCGCTGTCTTCGAGGACGCCCAGAAGGCGCTGAAGGCAAGGGAGCGGGAGTATGCAGACAAGATCCAGGAGAGGAGCAGGGCGCTGGAGGCCGAGCTCGAGGGGATCAGCCCCTCCGAGCAATCGCAGTACCTGGGCGCCTGGCAGAGCCTGCGCAGCCAAGGTGCGTGCGCCAGCCGCGTTGGCGAGTACGCAGAGCTCCTCGGCAACCTCGTCGAAGAAGACAGCGCGCGCCTTTCCAAGGGCGAGGAGGAGCTGAAGAAAGCACAGGTCGAGTGCGGGCAGATCAACCGCGAGCTTGAGGCGGCGAGGGCCGAGCAGAAGAACCGAGACGAGCTCGAGGAGACGCGAGCGTGGATCAAGGAGAACGCCCCCGCGCTCGAGCAGGCGCGAAAAGACGATGAGGAACAGAAGGCCCTGAAGCCCCAGCGCGACAAGCTCCGGGCAGCTGCCGCAGCTCTCAAGGGCACCCTCCCCAGCTACGAGAAGCTCGATGCGGCGCGCAAGGCGCTCAAGGATGCCGAGGCCGCAGAGAAGGCGGCTGCAGAGAAGGAGGCGGACGCCGAGAGGAGGGCTGGCGAGCTTGAGCTGCGCTGCGAGCAGCTGGAGCAGGAGCTTGCGGGCTACGGGAACCTCGAGGCCGACGCCAAGCAGCTGGCTTCCGAGAGGGATGCTTTGGAGCGCCGCGGCGCACAGATCGACGAGCTCGAGCGCCTGCTTGGAGAGCTCGACCACAAGCAGGGGCTTCTCGAGAGGGCCCGGGAATGCACTGCGCGCGCGACTGCCGAGCGCGAGCAGGCAGAGGCTCGGCATTCCAGCGCCAGGACTGCCTTCTACCGCCAGTCTGCGGGCATCCTGGCCCAGGGCCTCGAGGACGGCGCCCCCTGCCCCGTCTGCGGCTCGCGCGAGCACCCGAGCCCGGCTGCCCTTTCAGGAGACGCGGTGACCGAGGAGCAGCTCAGGGCTCTCGAGGCCGCGGAGACCGCGTCACGCGGGAAGGAGCAGAGCGCCGCCTCGGAGGCCATCAGCCTCAAGAGCAGCTGCGATGCTGCGCGAGAGACGCTGGCCGAGAGGGCAAGAAGCATCCTTGGCGCAGTTGCAGACGGCGACCTTCGCAACGCACTTGACGCCGCTGCACGCCGAGCGGAGGAGGAGGCCGAAGAGCTCGCCGGCCGCGAGGGAGACCATGCTGCAAAGGTTGGGAAACGCGCGCGCTGCGCAGAGGCGCTCGAGCTGGCGAAGAGGCAGCTGGCTGCCGCGAGGGAGGCCCAACAGCAGGCCGGCGAGGCTCGGCAGGCTCAAGCGCTCGAGGAGGCAGGGCACTCCTCTGCTGTGAAGCAGCTGGGAGAGGGGCTGGCCTTCGCGTCCGCTGCTGATGCGGCGGCTGAGCTTGAGTCCATGGAGCGCAGCCTGCAAAAGGCAGACGGGGCTGCCCAGGCGGCTGGGGAGAGGAGGCAGCAGCTCGAGAAAGACCTTGCCGCCAAGGAAGGAGTTGCCGCAAGCCTCGAGGACAAGGTCGATTACTCGCGGGACTGCAACCCCGCCGCGCTCGAAGCGCACGTGGCGCAGCTTGAGAGCAAGGTCAACGAGTGGAGCAAGGGCGTTGGCGCGCTCACGGGGCGCATCAACGACTACAAGGCCAGGCTGGTCAAGATCGGCACCATCCGCAAGGAGGTCGAGAAGCTCGCCAGCGAGCACGCCGTCCTCTACGACATGAGCACCGTTGCCAACGCCGACAAGACGGGCAACCGGGCCTCCGAGGACAGGGTCACCTTCGAGGCGTACGTGCAGGCGGCGTACTTCCGCATGGTCTTGGCGGCCGCCAACGAGCGCCTGCGCATCATGAGCGACATGCGCTACGAGCTGCGGCACAGGCAAGGGTCGGCCGATGCCCGGTCGCTTTCGGGGCTCGACATCGAGGTGCTCGACCGCAACACCGGCATCGCCCGAGACACCAGCTCGCTTTCCGGTGGCGAGACCTTCTTGGCCTCGCTCTCGCTGGCCCTGGGCTTCGCCGACGTGATCCAAGCGCAAGCGGGCGAGGTGAGCATCGACGCGATGTTCATCGACGAGGGCTTCGGCTCTCTGGACGACGAGACCTGCGCCACCGCCCTGAAGGTCCTTGACCGCCTTGCGGAAGACGACCGCCTCGTCGGCATCATCAGCCATGTCGGCCAGCTCAAGGAGCGCATCCCCCGCCAGCTCATCGTGGAGAAGGGGCAATCCGGCAGCCACGTTAGGTTGGAGCTATAGCACGCCAGCCGGCAACAAGGGGGATCAAATCGAGGCCCAGGGAATTCCCTGCTTGCGGGTTTGGGGTGCGAGAGGAGCCGAACACGGGGCAGGGAATTCCCTGTGCGGCGATTGACGGGCGGCGGAGCGCAAGCTCAAGGGAGGGAATTCCCTGCGCGTTGACGTGCAGCCAGAGGGGATGAAAACGCGCTCCAGGGCATTCCCTGCCCCACGCCCCACCCCCGCCGCTCGCAACCCACACGTAGGGCGTTCCCCGCTACTTCTTGCCACTCTTCTTGAGAAGATAATCGTTGTTGATGACCTTCATGGAGAGGGAGCCGGAGAGTGTCTTGGAGTACACCGGCTCAACGGGCCTGATCACGATGCCCTCCTTGTGGTTGCCGCCAGAGTACTGGCGGCAGACGCTCTCCGCGCCAACCGCCCCTAACCCCGCCGAATAAACGATGTGCTCGCTGAGGGCGTTTAACGGAAGGGGCTAAGCGCTCCTTAGGTGCGTCCGTTAAACGACGCGCTTGCTAAGTGCGTTTAATAAGCGCAGCTAAGCGCCCCTTAACTACGTCCGTTAAACGATTCGACCTTCCCGGGGCTCCTTAACCCCGTCGGTTAAATGAGAGGCTTCGGGGGTTTCTGTGGGTAGGACCTAGCGCCCGGGAAGCGCGATCGGG
>JBJEHN010000111.1:0-17157 GCA_051876105.1 Coriobacteriales bacterium
GTTTTTGCTCTGTGGAAAGCGGGTAAAACGCTCGTAGATCGCTCTTGCTGAGCTCGGGTTTTGCTCGTGTTTTGGTCGTGGTTTGGTCGTGTTTTATTCGTACTTATAGATAGATTTGCTTGATAGCGTGGGCCTGCTGCCAGAGAGGGGAGGAGGCCCACGTGCTCACAGACGATCTCAAGCTCAAGCTGGCCTGCCTTTTGCGGAGGGCGGGCCTCTCTCGTGCCCCGCGCCCGGTGCTGCTGTGCATGGGCGCAGGTCTGGTGCTGCTGGCCGGGCTGGCGCTGTGGCGCTTCTGGCCGGCTGGCGCGGCGCTGCCGGATGAGAGCGCGGATTTCCAGGTTGCGGTGCAGGAGGAGCAGGCGGATGCGAGCATCGTGGTCGACGTGGAGGGCGCGGTGGTGAGCCCCGGGCTCTACACGCTGCCCGCCGGTGCGCGCGCGGGCGACGCCGTCGAGGCCGCCGGTGGCCTGGCGCCCAAGGCGCTGCCGGGCGGGGTGAACCTGGCCCAGCCGCTCGAGGACGGCCAGCAGCTCGTCGTGCCCTTCAAGAGCAGTGCGGGGCAGGACGGTGGCGGCTCCGCCAGCGCGGGTGCCGCGGCTGGCTCTGCGGCAGCTGGCGGCCTCGTCAACATCAACACGGCCACGGCCCAGGAGCTGCAGCAGCTGAGCGGCATCGGGCCAGCGCTCTCACAGCGCATCGTGGACTACCGCAACGCCAACGGGCCCTTTGCCAGCGTTGACGAGCTGCTCGAGGTCTCGGGCATAGGCGAGGCCATCTTGGGCAAGATCCGCAGCCAGGCGAGCGTGGGGCCGTGAGCGCGCCCAGTGCCCGCCGCAGCGCGCCGCTCAGGCCCAGCCTGGGGGCGCTGGCCTCTGCCGCGCTGGCTGCCTGGGGTGCGGCCTGCCTGGGCGAGGGGCTCTGCTGGCGCGCTCTGTGCGGCGAGGGCCTGCCCGCGGGGCCAGCGCTGGGTGGTGCGTTGGCGCTTGCCTGTGCCCTTGCCGCCGCCTTGCGCAGCGGCCGCTCCTTCTTGCCCTGGCTCGCGCGCATCGCTCCGCGCATGGGCCCGGCGCTGGCGGCGGCTTGCGCGGTCCTGCTGTGCAGCGGGCTTTATTGGCATGCGCTCGCGCAGGACGCCCGCACCTTGCAGGCGCTCGCCTCCGAAGGCCCGCTGCAGCTCGAGCTGTGCTCGGATGCCGCTTTGCGCAGCGCTGGGCAGGTCTCGAGCGCGGTGGTGCGCTGCGGCCAGCGCGCGCTGAGCCTGCGGGTGGTGTGGGCAGCGGGCGAGCAGGTGCCGGGCGCCGGGCATGTGGTGAGCGCCGCCGGCAGTTTCCAAGCACCGCAGGCAGACGAGGCCGGGCGCTGGTGCCATCAGCAGGGCTACGCCGGCACGCTGCGCGTGGAGAGCTGGGGCGACGAGGGCTTCGCCTCCAGCTTGGGCGGCTTGGCCGCGCCCCTGCGCGACGCCTCTATGGAGCGCATCGCCGCGCTGGGTGGTGACGCAGCGGCCCTGCTGGGCGGCATACTCTTGGGCAACAAGGCGCTCTACACCGGCACCGAGCTTGAGCAGGCCTTCCGCTGCACGGGGCTTGCCCACCTCATGGCCGTGAGCGGCACGCACCTGGCGGTGGTCTCGTGCCTGGCGGGGTGGGTGCTGGGGTTGCTGCCGCTGCGCCGCGGCCTGCGCTGCGCGCTGCTCGGGGCGCTGCTGTGCTCGTATGTGGCGCTCACCGCCTTCGCGCCCAGCGCCCTGCGCTCCTGCGCCATGTGCATGCTGGGGCTCGGGGCCGCGGGCTTCGGGCGCCGGCGGCACGCGGTGAGCGCTTTGGGGGCGTGTGCCGTGGCCTTCCTGGCGCTCAAGCCGTCCTTGGCCTTTCACCTGGGCTTTCAGCTCTCTGTGCTGTGCATGGCCGGGCTGCTGGGCCTAGCGCCCCTGCTGGAGCAGTGGCTTTCCTTCTGCCTGCCGCAGCGCGCAGCGGGGTTTGCCCAGGGCCTTGCGGCGACAGTGGCGGCAAGCGTCGCCACGCTGCCCGTCACCGTGCCCCTCTTCTGCCAGCTGCCGCTTGTCTCGCCCCTGGCCACGCTGCTTGCCTCGCCCCTCGTCACCGCGGCCCTGGGGTTGGGGGTGCCCGCCCTGCTGCTGTGCTGCGCCCTGCCGCCAGCCGGCGGGCTGCTGCTGGGGGCAGCGGGCGCTGCGGCGGGGGCCTGCGCCCAGCTCGTCTGCCTGCTGGCGCGCCTGCCGCTTGCCTGCGTGCCGCTCGATGGCTCTGCCGCCTGGGTGGGGCCCGCCTTCTTGGCGGCGGCAGCGGCGCTGTGGGCGCTGTGGCCCCTGCCTCCGCAGGCTCCTGCGCCCGGTGCCCCGCGGGGTCCGCTGCCGCCCAAACTGCTGCGCTTTGGCGCGCGGGCGGCGGTGCTTGCTGCCTTCTGCCTGCCGGTGCTGCTGCTCATGGCGCTGGAGCTGGGCGGTGCGGCGGGCTGCACGGCGGCGCTCACGGGCAGCGCGGCCAGCAGCGCGCAGGTGGTGATGCTCGACGTGGGCCAGGGCGATGCCATGCTCGTGCGTGACAAGCGCGCAGCCGTCCTGGTGGACACCGGCGAGGAGGGCACTGTGCTGCTGGCAGCGCTGGCGCGCCAGGGGGTCAGCAGGCTCGACGCCGTCTTCATCTCGCACTGCGACAAGGACCACTGCGGCGCGCTTGCCGCCCTCCAGGGCGTGGTCGAGGTGGGGGCTGTCTACTGCCACAGCGACCTGCTGGGCTCGCAGGAGGCGGCGGCCTTGCTCGAGGACGCGCGGCGCGCGAGCGGCAGCCCGGCGTGCGGCGTGGCGCCGGGGGCGCGGGTGGGCGTTGGCCGCTTCGCACTGCAACTGCTCGCCCCAGCGCACGCGCACAGCGGCGGCAACGAGGACTCGCTCGTGTGGCTGCTCTCCTTCGATGCAAACGGGGACGGCTCACCCGAGCACCGCGGCCTGCTCACGGGGGATGCGGAAGAGGGGGAGCTCCAGGCCCTGTGCCCCCAGGTGGGTCAGGTCAGCTTCGTCAAGGTGGGGCATCACGGCAGCGCAGGCGCGTTCAGCGCGGCACAGCTTGCCACCCTGCGCCCGCGCATCGCGCTCATCGGGGTGGGGGAGGCAAACAGCTACGGCCACCCCGCGGCCTCGACGCTCTCGCTGCTGCGCGCATGCGGGGCGCGCGTGCTGCGCACCGACCTCCACGGCGACCTCACGCTCTCGTTCGAGGGCGGCTCTATCGGGATCTCGATTCAGAAAGGAAAAGACGATGGCAAAACAGGGGAATAAAGTAGTACAACTTTGTCGTACAGAACACGTCAGGGTTCACCCGCGTGTTATGGAGAAGCGCCCTTGGCTGCACGAAGAGGACGTTTTGCATGCCTGGGGCGCCCGGCTCGCCCTTGCAGAGCGCCCAGATGGGCCGCTCGTAGCGCTCGGCTTCGGCGCCAAGGGCCGCCAGCTCGAGATGGTCGCCCTTTCCACAAAGGGCGAGGCCCTGATCTTTCACGCGCAAGAGCCTGCAACGAAGAAGACCTTGAGAGAGCTCGGTCTCGAGAGGGGAGGGAGGCAGTGATGCCAAAGAAGAAGGCAGCAGCGGCAAAGGGCCTGCAGGAGCTCAACCGCGAAGAGCTCAACGAGCGCTTCGGCGTGACCGAAGAGCTCCTCGCCAAGCTGGAGGAGGAGTTCGGCAAGGGCAACTGGGAGCTCGTCGAGAACCTGGGCCCCGGTGTCGCCAGCATCAAGATCGGCAGGCCCCCGCTGTGCGACGAGCCCCTTAAGTCGCTCAGCTTCAAAGAACCGGAAAGCAAGGTCCTCCAGATCGACCAGCGCTGCAAGGACCTGGGTGTCAGCCGCTCAGACTACCTGCGCCGGCTCGTGGAGGAGGACCTCGCCCGCGCAGCCCAAGCGCAGGCCCTCTAGCCTGCGGCGGCGCGGAGTCGTGCTAGCATCATCGCAGTGACGCGAGCAGGGAGGCCTCTTGGCAGACAACGATTTGATCGCCGCCTACCTCATGGTGGGCGCAGACGAGCTCAAGCGCGAGTTCCTGGTCAACCGCCTCACAGAGCGCGTGGCCAAGCTCGGTGACATAGACTTCAACAAAGAGAGCTTCAATGGCAGCTCCGCCAGTGCAGACGAGGTGCTGGCGGCCTGCAACATGCTGCCCTTCATGAGCGAGAAGCGCCTGGTGGTGGTCAAGGACCTCGACAAGGGCGGCAAGGCGCTCGCAGAGGCCCTCACTGCCTACCTGGCCAACCCCAACGAGTCGACGGTGCTGGCCTGCACAGCTGCCAAGCTCGCCAAGAACACCCGCCTCTACAAGGCCTTCGCAAAGCTCGACAAGCGCGCCGTCGTCAGCTGCGAGCCCAAGGACAAGCGCGACCTCCCCGCCCAGGTGCAGAGCTTTTCCCGCAGCCACAGCGTCGAGATAACCCCGCGCGCCGCCCAACAGCTCGTCTCCATGGTGGGCGAGTCCACCGTCCACCTCGACACAGAGATACGCAAGATGGCCGCGGCCCTGGGCCGCGGTGCCGTCATCGACCTGCCGGAGCTTGAGCGCTACGTCACGGCAACAGCCGAGGTCAAGCCCTGGGAGCTCGTCGACGCCTTCGCGCAGCGGGACGCAACGCGCGCCCTCACACTCTACGCCCGCATGCCCGGGCAGTCCGTCTTCGGGCTGCTCACCATGTGCGTCAACCGCCTGCGCGAGCTGCTGCTCGCCAAGGAGCTGGGCGCCGGCAGCGCGCTGGCGGCAGAGCTCGGCGTGCCGGAGTGGCGCGTGCGCAACCACGGCCGCCAAGCGGCGCGCTTCACCGAGCAGGAGCTGGAGCGCGCACTCGTCGGCGCAGCAGACCTGGAGCAGGCCATGAAGTCTGGCGCAGACCAGCAGGCGGCCTTCACGCGCTGGGTGCTGGAGGTATGCGCCGCCTGAGCCGGTGCCTGTGCTCAAAAAGCGCAAAACAACCCTATCGCAAACGTGTGCAGCGTGTTATCATCTAGCGGTTTCGTCTGCACCCCACTGCAACGAATACACAGCTTTATGGCATCGAAAGGAATAGTCAAGAAATGGCTAACATCAAATCTCAGAAGAAGCGCGTCCTGACCAACGAGAAGTCCCGCATGCGCAACAAGGCCTGCAAGGCTGCCCTCAAGACCGCCGTTCGCCGCGTCCGCGAGGCCGTGGCTACGGGCGACAAGGCCGCTGCGCAGGAGGCTGCCAACAAGGCATGCCGCGCACTCGACAAGGCTGTCTCCAAGGGCATCATCCACAAGAACCAGGCTGCCAACCGCAAGAGCGGCGTCCAGGCCCTGGTCAACAAGATGGCTTAATGCCGCTTCTCTCTAAGCTCTGGATGGAAGCCGCCCCAATCTCACGGGGGCGGCTTTTTCTTTGAGCGGCGTTCCCGCTGTTCCACTGCGCCTCTGCCGACTTTGGTCGGCTAGACTAGGAAGGTACAGCACTCGCCCGCTCATCTCTGTTGAAAGGCAACCATGGACCCCCAGCACATCAGGAACTTCTCCATCATCGCCCATATCGACCACGGCAAGTCCACCATCGCAGACCGCATCCTGCAGCAGACGGGCACCGTTGCCGAGCGCGACATGACCGAGCAGCTCTTGGACTCCATGGACATCGAGCGCGAGCGCGGCATCACCATCAAGTCCCAGGCCGTGCGCGTCATGTACACCTCAGACGACGGCGAGACGTACCAGTTCAACCTCATCGACACCCCGGGCCACGTGGACTTCACCTATGAGGTCTCGCGCAGCCTGGCCGCCTGCGAGGGTGCGGTGCTCGTGGTCGACTCCACCCAGGGTGTCGAGGCCCAGACGGTCGCCAACGCCCTCATGGCCATGAACGCCAACCTGGAGATCATCCCCGCCATCAACAAGGTCGACCTGCCCGCCGCAGACCCGGAGCGCGTCCGCGCAGAGATCGAGGACGGCCTGGCCATCCCCGCAGACGAGGCGGTGCTCACCAGCGGCAAGAGCGGCATCGGCATCCACGAGCTGCTCGAGCAGGTGGTCAAACAGGTTCCCGCGCCGCAGGGAGACCCAGATGCCCCGCTCAAGGCGCTCATTTTCGACAGCTACTTCGACTCCTACCGCGGCGTGGTGGCGCTCATCCGCATCGTCGACGGCTCCATCAAGAAGCGCGACCGCATCAAGTTCATGGCCAACGGCGAGCTCTGCGAGGTGCTCGAGGTGGGCGTGCGCCGCCCGGCAGAGATCCCGGTCGACGAGCTCACCATCGGCGAGGTGGGCTACCTGGTCACCGCCATCAAGGACCCAAAGCTCGTCAAGGTGGGCGACACAGTGACCCTGGCCAAGGGCGGCGCGGCCGAGCCCCTGCCCGGCTACCGCGACGTCAAGCCCATGGTCTACACGGGCATGTTCCCCATCGACGCAGACCAGTACCCCGCCCTGCGTGACGCCCTCGACAAGCTCTCCCTCAACGACCCGGCCCTCGTCTACGAGCCAGAGACCTCCCATGCCCTGGGCTTCGGCTTCCGCGTGGGCTTTTTGGGGCTGCTGCACATGGAGGTCGTCAAGGAGCGCCTAGAGCGCGAGTTCAACCTCGACCTCATCGCCACCGCGCCCAGCGTGGAGTACCACGTCTTCTGCACGGACGGCACGGACTTCATGGTCCACAGCCCGCAGGACATGCCGGATGCCTCGCGCATCGACCACGTGGAGGAGCCCTACCTCACCGCCAAGATCATCATCCCGCCTGACTACGTGGGCCCCGTCATGGAGCTGGGCACGGAGCGCCGCGGCGACTTCAAGAACATGTCCTACCTCTCCCAAAACACCGTCGAGGTCACCTTCGAGATGCCGCTGAGCGAGCTCATCATGGACTTCTTCGACAGCCTCAAGAGCCGCACCAAGGGCTATGCCTCGCTCGACTACGAGGTCTGCGGCTACCGCACCAGCAAGCTCGTCAAGCTCGACATCCTGCTCGCCGGCAACCCCGTGGACGCCTTGAGCTTCATCGTGCACGAAGACGCCGCCTACAAGCTGGGCCACGACCTGGCCGTCAAGCTCAAGGGCATCATCCCGCAGCAGCTCTTCGAGGTGCCGATTCAGGCGGCCGTGGGCTCGCGCGTGCTGGCGCGCACCAACGTCAAGGCCCGCCGCAAGGACGTCTTGGCCAAGTGCTACGGCGGCGACATCACCCGCAAGAAGAAGCTCCTGGAAAAGCAGAAGGCCGGCAAGAAGCGCATGAAGGCCATCGGCAACGTCGAGGTCCCGCAGGAGGCCTTCATGGCCATCCTCAAGGTGGACGAGTAAGCGCTGCGCATGGGAGCGCCTGTGGAGTACACGGAGGTTGCGGAGCTGTTCCGCCTGCTCACCCTGCGCTTGGCTGAGCGCGGGCTCACGCTGAGCACCATGGAGAGCTGCACCGGCGGCCTCATCGCCTCGCTCGTCACAGACACCGAGGGCTCGTCTGCCGTGCTCAAGGGGGCCTTCGTCACCTACTCCAACGAGGCCAAGCTCGCGCAGGGCGTGCCCGCTGCCGTCATCGCGGAGCACGGCGTCTACTCGCTGCAGACCGCCCGTGCCATGGCAAGCGCCTGCCGCCGCCCATACGGGGCAGATATCGGCATCGGCGTCACGGGCAGCTTTGGCAACCCGGACCCGGCCAATGCAGACAGCGTGCCCGGGCAGGTGTTCTGCGCGCTCGACGTGCTGGGCAGCGTGACGGCCTGGCAAGCAGAGGTGGGCCCCTTCGACGGCCGCCCCGCATACAAGCTGGAGTGCGCCGGGCAGCTTGCGGCGCGCCTGCTGGGCCTGCTGGGCCTGCTGGGCTGAGGGCTGGCCATGGCGCAGATCAGCCCGCGTTACTTCGAGAGCCCCCTGTGGCTTGCGCCCATGGCCGGCGTGACGGAGAAGGCCTTCCGCACCCTGTGCATCGAGCACGGGGCCGTGCTCACGTATTCGGAGATGATCAGCGCCAAGGCGCTCGAGTACGCCAACGACCGCACCCACGAGCTGGCCGAGCCCGCCCCCGCAGAGCAGCAGCTGGCCGTGCAGCTCTTCGGCCACGAGCCCGAGGTGATGGCGCGCCAGGCCGCCAAGCTGGCAGACGAGATGGCCCCGCGCATCGCGCTTTTCGACGTCAACATGGGCTGTCCTGTGCTCAAGGTCAACAAGAAGGGCGAGGGCGCGGCGCTCATGCGCACGCCGCAGCTGGCCGCGCAGATCGTCCGCCAGATGGCACGCGCTATGGAGCCCTACGGCATCCCCGTCACCGCCAAGTTCCGCAGCGGCTGGGACGACTCGAGCCTCAACGCCGTTGAGCTCGCCTTGCTGCTGCAAGACGCCGGTGCGGCGGCCCTGGGCGTGCACGGGCGCACCGCCAGGCAGCTCTACCGCGGCACGGCCGACTGGGGCGTCATCGCCCAGGTGGCGGCCGCCGTGGAGGTCCCCGTCATCGGCAGCGGCGACGTCTACACGCCCCAGGACGCGCAGCGCATGCGCGAGCAGACCGGCGCGGCCGCCGTGTTCGCGGCCCGCGGGGCGCGCGGCAACCCCTGGATCTTCAGCGGCATCACGCCCTCGCCGCTGCAGCGCGTCCAGGCGGCCCAGCGCCACCTGGAGCTCTACCTGCAGTTCTACGGCGGGCAGCACTTGAGCCCGCTGCGCGCGCAGCTCGCCTTCTACGTGCACGGCCAAGCCGGCGCGGCGGAGCTGCGCCGCGAGCTGGGCAGCGCCGTCACGGCAGGGGAGTTCTCCTCCGTGCTCGCCCGCGCCGCACAGCGCTGCGAGGGCCGGGGGCAGCTGTGATCAGCGCGCTCTACCTCCACATCCCCTTCTGCACGAGCCGCTGCACGTACTGCGGCTTTGCCACACAGGCCTGCCACGACGAGGCCGCGATGGACGCCTATGTCGATGCGCTCAGCCTGCAGCTGCGCCGCGCCGCCAAGGCCGGCCTGCTGGGCGGTGTGCGCACCATCTATATCGGAGGGGGCACGCCCACGCACCTAGGTAGCCGGCGCCTTAACTCGCTGGTGTACCTGGTCTCGCTTTCCGTCAACCTGGAGAACGTGAGCGAGTTCACCGTGGAAGCCAACCCGGAGAGCCTTGACCCCCAGCTGGTGAGAGACCTCTACGCTCTGGGCGTGAGCCGCCTGAGCATCGGGGCGCAGAGCTTTGACGACGGCGTGCTGCGCGCGTACGGCAGGCCCCACACCGCCGCCAGCATCCGCCACGCCGTGCAGGCTGCGCAGGCGCGCGAGCTTGCCTGGAGCCTCGACCTCATCTGCGGCGGCCCCGGGCAGAGCATGGAGAGCTGGCGCGCCAGCGTGCAAGGCGCCCTCGAGCTGGGTGCTCGCCACGTGAGCATCTACCCGCTCGCGGTCGAGGAAGGGACCCCGCTTGCCGCGCGCGTTGCGGCGGGGGAGTGGGAGGGCCCTTCTGAAGACGAGGAGGCGGCCATGATGGAGGCCGCCGAGGAGCTGCTGCAGGCGGCGGGCCTGCAGCGCTACGAGGTGGCAAGCTACGCGCAGCCAGGCTTCGAGAGCCGGCACAACCAGGCGTATTGGGACGGCAGCGAGTACCTGGGCCTGGGAGCGGGCGCTGCGAGCATGCTCGGCACCCAGAGCTGGCGGGAGGTGTGCGAGGCGGGCGTCTTCGGGCCCGTCGAGGACGCGAGCGGCTTGGTGTGCGGTGCAGCGGCGGCGCAGGAGCTGCTGGATGCCAGCCCATCGCCGTGCAGCCGCGTGCGCGCTGCCGCCGCCTTCGACACCCCGGCCTTCAGCGCCAGCCTGGGCCGCCCGGCCGTGGAACTCGAGCTCATGGACAGCCGCCAGGCCCTGCTCGAGGACTGCATGCTCGCCTTCCGCCGCAGCGCCGGCTTGCCGGCCGAGCTGCGCCAGCGCGCCGCTGCCGCAGAGCCGCGGCTCGAGCCCGCGCTGGCCGAGCTGCAGCGCGAGGGCCTCGTCCAGCCCGGTGCAGACGGCAGCCTCCAGCCCACCGAGCGCGGCTGGCTCATGGGCAACCGCATCTTCGGCGCCATCTGGGCCCTCGCCTGAGTGCTGCTCGAAAATGGGACAGTGGGGACAGTCCCCACTGTCCCATTATTTGGCGCCGCCTTCCCACTGTCCCATAAGACGGCGCCGCCCCCGGGGTGCGGGGGCGGCGCCGTGATCTGGAGAATCAGTGCCTGTTAGATGATGCCTGCAAAGCAGCTGGCGACCAGTGCTGCGCCAATGAGGGTGGCGGCGCGGTACTGCATGCGGGGCTTGCGCTCGAAGCGCTTGCGGTCCAAGAGGATCAGGCCGCCAAGGGCGATGATGAGGCCCAAGCCAACAAGGAGTATGTTCGTGACGATCATGGTGTTGACCTCGCTTTCTAGCGTGTGGCCTGCGATGCATCTGCAGCTTGCATTGCCGGCATTCCTGTAAGACAACTAGGAATATACTGGCCTCCTGAGGTGGGTTTCGTTGTAAATACAACGTACGCGGACTTTTTTGCAAAGTCTTGGAGGCGGCTTTGGACTTCTACTACATTCTGCGCAGCGTGCTTTTCGAAGGCATGACAAAAGAGCAGGTCGAAGAGCTACTGCCCTGCCTGGGCGCCGTGCAGCGCAGCTACTCCAAAGACGAGGTCATCTTCTCTGCGGGCCAGCCGCTGCACACGCTCGGGATCATCTTGAAGGGCGACGTGCGCATCGAGCACGTGAGCTCGTGGGGCGAGGTCGACATCCTCACCATCATGGAGGAGGGCAAGACCTTCGGCGAGGCAGCCGCCTGCGCGCGCGGCACCCAGCTCATGGCGGACTACGTTGCCGAGCGCGACTGCACCGTGCTCTTCTTGGACGTGGAGCGCATGCTCGCCCCCTGCGGCGAGGGCTGCCCCAGCCACACCCTCCTCATCAACAACCTCATCGCGCTGCTCGCCCGCCGCAACCTCGAGCTCGCGCGCCGCTCCTTCGTCATGACCAACCACACCATCCGCGCCAAGGTCTTAAGCTACCTTTCCACGGCGGCGGAGGCCTACGGCACCAAGAGCTTCGAGATCCCGTACAACCGCGAGCAGCTGGCGAGCTACCTGGGCGTTGACCGCAGCGCGCTTTCCGCGGAGCTCTCGCGCATGCAGCGGGCCGGGCTCATACGCTTCCACAAGAGTCACTTCGAGCTGCTGGCGCCCTCCGATCCCTGCGCAAAATAGCACGTCGTCTGCAACGTTAGCTATCTAAGCGTATATTCTGCCCTCACGTAAGAAGAGAGGGGACTGTCCATGGCACTGCGCATCATCACTGATTCTGCAAGCGACCTCACGCTGAGGGAGGCAGACGAGCTGGGGGTCGAGGTCGTCCCGCTCAAGGTCGTCTTCAACGGCACCGAGTACCGCGACGCCTACGACCTAGGCTCGCTGGAGTTCTTCGAGAAGCTCGTGGAGGCCGTCGAGCTACCCACGACCTCGGCTGTTGCCCCGGGGGCCTTCCTCGAGGCCTTCCAGGAGGCGGCAAGCGCCGGTGACGAGCTGCTCTGCATCTTGCTCTCGTCCAAGCTCTCCGCCACGTTCCAGAGTGCGGTCACCGCGCGCGAGATGCTCGGCGCCGCGGGCGAGCGCGTGCACCTCTTCGACTCGCTGAACGCCACGGTGGGCGAGCAGCTGCTGGTGCGCGTTGCCTGCGCCCTGCGTGCCGAGGGCTGGGATGCCCCTGGCATCGTCGAGCGCCTGGAGGAGCTGCGCCCCCGTGTGCGCACCCTGGCTCTGCTTGACACCCTGGAGTACCTGAAGAAGGGCGGGCGCATCCCCTCGGGCGTTGCCTTTGCGGGCAAGATCCTCTCCATCAAGCCCGTCATCACCGTCGAGGCAGGCGAGGTCAAGCTCATCGGCCAGGCGCGCGGCTCCAAGAACGGCCGCAACCTGCTGGTGGAGACGGTGGAGAGATACGGCGGCTTCGACGCCGAGCTGCCGTTCAGGCTGGTGTACAGCGGGCTTTCGTGCAACACGCTGCGCAAGTACTGGGAAGACAACGCCGGCCGCTTCCTCGAGCACGGGGAAAGCGAACCCCCTGTGAGCGCCCTGGGCCCGGTTATCGGCACCCACATCGGCCCCGGTGCCCTGGGTGTGGCCTTCTTCTCCAAGCAGGCCGCCTAAGCTGCGGGCCCTGCAGCACTGCGTCTAGACAGGGAAGGGGAGGGGCGTTATTATACACTTGTTTTACAACAAGTGTTTTAATTACGGAGGAACCACATGAGGCCCCTGCCTACCAAGACCCTCAACCCCAAGATCAAGAGCGTGTGGCGCATCAGCGCAGCCGTGCTCATCGCCCTGTGCTGGCTGTGCTGCGGCCTGCCCCTGCTCATCGGCGGCATCTTCGAGCCGGTGTGCCTGGCGCTCGGTGGCGCGTGCACGGTGCTGGCTGCGCTCTTCGCCGTGGCCTTCTGCGCGGTGCTGCCCAACATCCGCTACGTGCGCTGGCGCTACGAGGTGGGCGAGCACGAGCTCGACATCACCCGCGGCATCTTCTGGCGCAAGCGCTTCGTGATCCCCTTCATCCGCGTGCAGAACACGGACACAAAGCAGGGCCCCATCATGAGGGCCTTCGGGCTGGCGCAGGTCACCGTGGCCACCGCCGCCGGCAACCACGAGATCCCCGGCCTGCTGGTGGAGGACGCAGACGCCCTGCGCGACCTCATCGCCACCCAGGCCCGCCTGGCGCAGGAGGACCTGTGATGGCCCCGGGTTCCCACAGCGTCCACCACAGCTACGTCTGGCTGGGCGGCCTCAGGTCCACGCTCGTCATCCTCTTCGCCATCGTCGTGAGCGTCTTGGGCAGCGCCGGCAGCGTGCTTATCGCCATGCTCACCGGCGAGGACCCGAGCGCGCCCTTCTGGGTCGTGCCCGCCATCATCGGCGGCGGTTTCGGCCTGTGCGTGCTCGTGGCCGGCATCAACTTCCTGGTCTACTGGCTGGCGTGGAAGAACCTGCGCTACGAGCTGGGCACGCAGGAGTTCAACCTCTACAGCGGCGTCTTCTCCAAGAAGCGCATGCACGTGCCCTACCAGCGCATCCAGAGCGTGGACACCCGCGCCAGCCTGCTGCAGCGCCTGGCGGGCGTGGTCACCCTCGAGCTGGACACGGCCGGCGGCTCCAGCAACGCGGCCATCCTGGTGCCCTACCTGCTCAAAAGCGACGCCCTGGCCCTGCGCCACGAGCTCTTCGCGCGCAAGGCCGTGGTGCTGGCGGGCGGCTTGATCGCCGAAGACGGCAGCTACCTCGATGCAAGCGGCCGGCCCCTTGCTGCTGCCGAGGCCGCCGGTGCTGCACCCGCTGCCGCTGCGGCCGCCCAGGGCGCCAACGTCCTCGACGAGCTCACCGGCGCCCTGCAGGGTGCCCAGGGCGTCTTCGACAGCGCCGTCTTCGCGGAGCAGGAGGCCCCCAGCTTCGAGACCGGCCTCAGCAACGCGGAGCTGCTGCTCTCCGGCGTCTCGGACATGCGCAACGTGCTCGGCGCGCTCATCTTGGGCCTGGCGGGCTTTGCCACCGCGGTGCTCTCGCTCGACTACTTCTCTGACGCCTTGGCGCACTTGATCGAAGAGCAGCTCGACGGCGGCATCCTCACCCAGCTGCTGGCCGGGGCGATCGGCCCCAGCTTCTTTGTGCGCATGCTGCTGCCCTTCCTGCTGTGCTTCATCGGCGCCATGCTCGTGATGAGCGCGTTCTCGGCCATCGGCAGCGTGCTGAGCTACGGCGGCTTCAAGGTGCGCCGCCGCGGCAGCCGCATCGAGGTCGAGCGCGGCCTGCTGCAGCACCGCACCCAAGGCGTCGACATCGACCGCGTCCAGCTGCTGCGCGTGGAGCACGGCTGGATCCGCCGCAAGCTGGGCTATTGCAAGGTCATGCTGGGCCGCATCGACAGCGTGGCGGGCGACGAGAACAACAACAGCGGCGCTGCGGCCGCGGCACACGAGGGCGTGGTGGTGCACCCCTTCCTGCGCACTGCGGAGCTGCCGGCCTTCCTCGAGGGCCTGATCCCGGAGTTCTCCAATGCCTGCACCGAGCAGGCGGTGCCCGCGGCCCGCGCCAAGGGGCGTGCGGTGCGCCGCTATGCGCTTGTCTACAACTGGGGCTTCTGGACGCTGCTGTGCCTGGCGGCCTGCGTTGCGGTGGCGCTGGCGCTGGTGGCCGGCCTCAGCCCGCGCCACATGGAGCAGGCCCAGCGCATGGCGCTCGCCCTGACCCCGCTGGCGGCGGTGCTCGCGGTGGTGATGGCAGTGGGCGCGGTGCGCGGCGCCAAGTGGCACGCAGGCTCGCTGCTCGAGTACGGCGGCGGCTTCGTGCACGTGGTCAACGAGGGCTTCACGCGCCGGGAGGTGCTGCTGCCGCGCTGCAAGGTGCAGTTCAGCGCCGTGCGCGCCAACCCCTTCCAGCACCGCTTGGGCCTGGCCTCTGCCAGCGTCACCACGGCTGCGGGCGTGGGCGGTGCCACAGAGCACATCTGGGACCTCGAGCTGCATGACGCCGAGGCGTTCCAAGAACACCTCCGCCCCAAGCGCTGAGCCTGCTTGCGCTGGCTCCCCATAGAAAGCGGAAGGCGCGCCCAGTGCATCCTGGGCGCGCCTTTGTGTAACTGCTCCGACGGTCTGAATCGCCGGAGCCCCTCTAGATATTCAGCGGATGAAAAGGGGATCACCAAAGGAGGGAAGATGGTGTAGTCACCCGCTGACCGCAGCCCCACCTTACAGAGGGGCGCTAAATGCTCACTAAAAGCCATGTGTAGATTTTGTGGAGGAGCAGCAGGCGGGAGAAATTCGCCCATATGGACCTTTCAGAGCGTGAAACGGAACCCGATGGTCGGCGGGGTGAGCGTTGTGTAGACCTCCAGGCTGCCGCCGAGGTTTTCCGCCGTCTCCTTGGCAAGCGCCAGCCCGATGCCGTGACCCACCTTCTCCGAACGCTCCGAGTCCATGCGGTAGAAGCGCTCGAACAAGCGCTCCGGCTCGACCTTCGCTGCCTTGGAGTAGCTGTTCTCCACGCGGATCTCTGCGCCCTTGCGCCCTCGGGGCTCCAGGCCCACGCGCACGGTGCCGCCCTCGTCGCAGTACTTGTTGGCGTTGTCCATGAGGATGAAGAGCACCTGCTTGACGCTGGCGGCGTCCGTCTTGCACACCACGCCCTGCTTGATGATGCCGTCGATGGTCAGCCCGCGCACCTGCCCCTGGCCCTTCCAGCTCACCACGGAGTCCTCGACGATCTTGGTGATGTCCGTGTCCTCCAGGTTGAGCACGCGCGCGCCCTCGTCGAGGTGGGAGAGGACCACCATCTGGCTCACCAGCTCGCTGATGTCGCGCGCCTCCTGGCGGATGCCGTCGATCCACTCGCTGGGGCCGCGCTCCCACTCCTCCATGTCTGCGTCCGCGAGGATGAGCGTGAGAGGCGTCTTGAGCTCGTGGCTGGCGTTGCTGATGAAGCGCTTCTGGCGCTCGTAGGAGTCCTCGACGGGCTTGGTCACGTAGCGCATGAGCTGGTACATGATGAGCAGCGAGATGAGGAGGAAGACCGCCGAGGCGCCCATGAGCATCACCAACAGGTCGCGGTCCCTCTCCTGGAAGAGCCGCCCGTCGATGAAGAGGATGTTGACCGCGTCCTCGTGCTCGTAGCAGACCTTGTAGCGGTAGCTGTCGATCCACCCGCGCGCGTGCTTGGCGGCCCGCGCCTGCTGCGCGTAGGCGAGCGCCTCCTCGCGGTCCACAGAAGCCACGTACCTGATGTCGACCTCGGCGACCTGCCCGTCCAGCCCGTAGAACACGTGGAAGAAGCGCGTGGAGTAGGGGGTCTCGACGCTCAAGGGCGAGGTCACGCCGGCCGAGGGGCTCACCTCCCCGTCGAGCATGGGGCGGATCTCCTGCTCCGAGGGCAGCTCGCCGCCGTTGAGGCAGATCGCGTCTGCCAGGGTGTCGAGCATGCTGTTGGTGCGGTAGGTGGTGGCGCCGTAGATGCCCAGCGAGAGGCACACGTAGACCAGCACCAGGACGGCGATGGACGCCGCCATGATGCGGCGCCTAAGCCCCTTGAGCATGGTCTTCTTCGAGGATGTAACCTGCCCCGCGCTCGAAGCGCAGTGTGACGGGGGCCTTGATGCCGGTGATCTTCTTGCGCAGGTTGGAGACCTGCACCCAGACCACGCTGGTGTCCACAGCCTTCTCCCAGTTCCAGGCCTGCATGAGGATGCGCTCCACCGGCACGATGGCGCCCGGCCGGGCCATGAGCATCTCCATGATCTGGAACTCCTTGCCGCCGAGCATGGCCTGCGCGCCCTTGTACTCCAGCTTGTGCGACGAGCAGTCGAGCGTCATGCCGGCGAGCTCCATGACCTGCGGCGAGAACGAGTCGCGCCGGCGCAGCATCGCGCGCACGCGGGCGGTGAGCTCGGTCATGTCGAAGGGTTTGGGCAGGTAGTCGTCCGCGCCGGCGTCGAGGCCGTCGACGCGCTGGCTCACCTCGGTGAGCGCCGAGAACAGCATCACTGGGCAGGTGAAGCCCTCTGCGCGGGCCGCCTTGAGCACCTCGAGGCCGTCCATCTCGGGCATCATGATGTCCAAGAGCAGGCCGTCGTATTCCGTTGAGCGCAGGTAGTCGAGGGCCTTCGCACCGTTATCGACGCCGTCGACGGTGTAGCCCTCGCGTTCGAGCACCTTAACCAGCGTGGCGAGGAGGCGCTCGTTGTCCTCGGCGATCAGAAGCTTCATCCAGGTCCCCTATCCTGGGCGCCGCCGGCGGCGGCGCAGCTATGCAACACTGCAATCACTATAAACGATAATCCACCGCGTGACATGCCTGAGCGCGGGCCCTGCCTCGCGCGCCCGTGTTGGGGCCGCTCGTCTTTCTCCACAACTTTTCCAAACTTCAGCGAGATTTTAGTTTGGCTAAAGGCGCTCCCTCTAGCATTCCTAGCGAGATAGTGCCAAGGCGTTCGAGTGCCTCCTTGCACTCGTGTCTGGGAAACAGCCGCGGCGCGATCCAAAAAGAACCGGTGTCCGTGTTCTGGGGGTGGACAGAGGTTCTTTCAAAAGGGCGTGCACTACTGAACGTCGCTCGAGGTGCACGCGTCGAATCTCAGTAAGGAGGGATTTACATGAGCGAATCCAAAGAGTTCACGGTATCGGAGGTCATCGACTCCTTCGGTATCA
>JBJEHN010000112.1:0-3221 GCA_051876105.1 Coriobacteriales bacterium
GCGTTGGAAGTGGTGGGTGCCACACCCTCAAACCGTGGCAGATTGAATATACGAGCCTATGAGCCTCAGCAAGAAGATCCTCGCCACAAGCACCGCCGCGGCTGTCGCCAGCTGCACCGCCCTGTGCCTTTCGGGCTGCTTGGAAAGCGACGTGCTCGTCAACTACGTGCTCGACCAAGAGAACGGCGAGGTCGACTACAACAACCCGGACAAGCTCTACATGCCAGACCGCACGGCATCCCTGAGCATCGACGACTTGGCCGAGGAGCTCGACGAGAACACAGACATCATGAGCGAGGTCATCGAGGACCTGGCCGTGCGCACAGACGAGTCCACCACCGAGCAGGAGGCCGAGGAGACCACCTACTCAGAGACGGGCGACTCCAAGTCCACCGCCGCCCAGCAGGTCGAAGGCGACGGCAAGGACTCGGACACCGAGGGCGACGGCGAGGGCGACGATGTCAACGACTCCGACGGCAAGAAGAACGCCAGCGTGGACTCCAGCAACAACGTCTACGACGGCTCGTTCGGTGAGGTGAAGGACCTGCCGGACGACATCGAGACCGTCTGCGCCGTGGGCAACGCCGCCACCATCACCATGAGCATCGCTGGCGAGGGCACCTTGGTGGGCACCTCGGCCGAGTACAAGAGCGACCCAGAGAACGCCAAGGTCTTCAGCAACCGCGGGCTGGGGGCCACCACCGTCTGCTGGAGCGGCGACGGCATGAGCAAGGACGCCCAGATCACCAAGATCATCAAGGCCGCGCCAGACGCCGTACTCGTCACCAGCGGCGAGAAGACGCTCACCGTCTCGCAGGAGAAGACGCTGGGAGACGCCGGCATCCGCGTGATCGTGCTGCCCGCCCTCACGAGCGACACCAATATCCGCAGCGCCGTCAAGACCGTGGGCAAGCTGTTCGCCAAGGCCACGGGCAACGAGTCCGCAGAGCGCGCGGAAAGCTACATCTCCGCTGTGGACGATGCGCTGGCGATTGCCAAGAAGGCGCACGGCGGCGGCATCGCCACCTACCAGCGCCGCGACTACAACGACGCAGAGAACCGCCTCAAAACCACCTCCGAGAACACCATGAGCAACCCCAATTGGACGGTCTTCGTCACCAACTGGGACGCGAACGCCGTGGTCAGCGGCTCGTACAGCGGCGACCCGGTCTTCACCAACGTCAAGGGCGTGGCCTCGACCTGGACGGGCTGGAGCTGGAGCCCCATCTCGTACTACATGTCGTGCGGCGGCGCCATCAACAACGCGGCAGCCTACGGCGACCTGGTCCGCACACCGGCGCTGCGCACCTTCACGCAGTACAGCGAGAAAGCGCTCGACTTTGTCTGGAGCGTCAAGCCCAAGGACGTGACCTTCCTCTCTGGCGGCGGCTCGCTTTCGAACACGGAGGCAAACGCCTTGCTCACCAACGCCTACGACGCCTACGACGGCAAGACCGGCGAGGCCCACCCCCTGGGCAGCTCGGACTTCAACAAGGTCTTCGTCGCCAGCAAGGAGGTCAAGAAGGGCCTGGACGCCGCCAAGAGCAACCCCCTCTACAAGCCCGTGAGCTGGCAGAGCTTCGCTGACTACTCCGGCTACGGCATCAACCTCAACGGCAAGCTGGTGCCCGCGTACTCCGTCGTCGCAGACGAGGCGCGCGGCGACACCGGCTACGAGGTCATCGTCAACCCCACCGGCATGGTGGGCAGCTGGCACACCGGCAGCATGGAATCGTTCCTGGAGGCCCTGTGGATCGCCAGCCAGTACTACGAGGACAAGGTCTCCGAGCAAGACGTCATGGACGCGGTGGAGGGCTTCTACCGCGACTTCTACGGCTATTCCCTCAGCTCCACCGAGCTGAAGAAGATCATCGAAGGCGACTACGCGGAATCCGAGTAGGCCTTCCCCACGAGTGAAGGAGCCACTATGCCAAGCACGCCCTGCCCGTTCAGCCGGCCCGGCCGGCGCTTCCAACCCTGCACCGCTCCCCTGCCCCGCAAGCTGGTGGCCTGCCTGAGCGCGGCCTCGCTGGCGCTCACCGCGTGCGTGCCCACCGCGGCGCTTGCCGCAGAGGGCGGCGCCGTTGGCAGCAGCTTCACCGCAGACGGCATCACCTACTTGGTGACGGCCGCGGGCGAGGTCTCGGTCGGCAACGGCACCCGCACGGTGGCGGTCGACCACAGCGTCACCGGCGCTAACGTGGCCATCCCGTCCAGCGTGAGCTACCAGGGCAGCAGCTATACGGTCACCTCGATCGGCAAGTACGCGTTCCAGGACGACACAACGCTCACCTCTGTGAGCATCCCGGCCACAGTGAAGACCATCAGCGCCTACGCCTTCGACGGCTGCGGCAGCATGGACGAGTCCGGTGCCGTGCCGGTCTACCGCGGGCTGGAGCGCGTCACGCTGGAGGGCACGCCGCAGCTGCGCTACATCAACGAGTATGCGTTCAACAACTGCTACAACCTCGAGGCCTTCACCCTGCCCGCCAGCCTGCAGTCGCTGGGCAACTGGTGCTTCTCCAACTGCTTCAGCTTCAGCTCCCTGGAGTTCGCGCCGGGCGCTGTGATCGAGACGATCGGCAACTACTCCTTCGAGGTCACCTGGCAGAAGGGCTTCGTTGCGCCGCAGGGCTGGGACCCCACCAGCTCGTGGGGTGAGAACGACGACGCCTTCGTCGACCTCGACTTCACCGGGCCCAACGCCGCCTCCAAGGTCTACGGCGGCCTGGAGAAGATCGTGCTGCCGCCCAGCGTGGAGATCGTGGGCACGCACGCCTTCGCCAACCAGCGCTGCCTGAAGGAGCTGGTCTTCGAGAACGACGACATGGAGTACTTCGACTCGTTCGCCTTCGCGTTCTGCACCTCACTCACAGACGTGACTATCCCCACCGTGGGGCACATGCTCTCTGCAGACGAAGGCTACAAGACCGGCCTGAGCAACCACCTGTTCACCTGCTGCACCAACCTGGAGAGCTTCACCTTCGGCGGGCAGATCAAGGCGCCGTCTGGGCGGTGGAACTCGCTGAGGATGTTCGACGGCTGCCGCAAGCTGCAGACCGTGGTGTTCAACTACAACAAGATCGTGCCGGCGTGCGAGTGGACCTTCCTGCATGACGAGTCGAGCTTTGGGTACAACTCCTCGCAGCCCACGGTGTACCTGCGCGTGGGCTTTGCGGCGAGCAAGGCGCAGGCCGCAGCCGGCGGCGACTCGCTGGGCT
>JBJEHN010000113.1:0-16533 GCA_051876105.1 Coriobacteriales bacterium
GCTCAGAGGGGTAGCTAGTAGAGCAAGTCATCTACCAACTGCAAGGGGGGATTTTCAAGAAATAATAGGTCTACTGAAACTTTAAGAAACACGCAGGCGCCCCGCTCCCGTTTGGGGGCGGGGCGCCGGAGGTGCTGTGCCAGCGTGCCTACAAGCAGCTGCAGAGAAGCGCTAGTCGGTCCACTGGGCGCGGATCTTCTTCATGTTCGCGAAGGCGTACAGGCCCAGCAGGAGGACGACGACCAGCAGGCCGATGGCCACCAGGAACAGGGCGGTGAAGCCGGCTGCCTCGCCGATGAAGGCCCAGAACATGGCGCCCACGGCACCCAGCAGGTTCACGAAGACGCTGATGCGGGAGTAGATCTCCGAGTACTCGCGCACGCCGAAGATCTGGCGCACGACGATGGGCATCAGGACCGCGGCGGATGCGAAGAAGAAGCCGTAGATGGCGGCACCCGCGTAGAGGACGATCTCGTTGAAGGAGCCGGTCATGACCAGCACGACGCCCACGATGCCGGCGGCGCAGGCGGCCACGAAGGAGACCTTCACGTTCTTGTCTGCAACGACGCCCAGGGCGACCTTGCAGATGGCCTGGGCCACCATCATGACGGTTGCCATCATGATGCCCACTGCCATGGCGTCGAAGGAGACGCCCGCCAGCTGCTTGGTGTAGGTGGGGAACTGCTGCGCCACGATGGTGAGCAGGTTGATTAGGCCGGCGAAGATGAAGCAGGCATAGAACACGGGCATCTTCATGGCCTTGGAGGCGTCGAGGCCCTCGGGCTTGCCAGAGGCGCTCTGGACCTTGCCGTAGGGCTTGCAGCCGCACTCCTCGGGGGTGGAGCGGATGCACAGGGTGGTGAAGGGCACGGAGGTGACCAACGCGATGACGCCCCAGATCAGGTAGATGGTCCAGATGTTCAGGCCAGCGCCGCCGTTGTAGAGGGCGCCGAAGACCTGGGCCCAGATGGCGCCGCCGATGCCGGTGAAGGCCATGCAGACGCCCACGAAGGTGCCGGCGCGCTCGTTGAACCAGCGGTTGATGAGGGTGGGGATGGCCAGCCACAGGATGGAGATCTCACCCAGGCCCATGAGGATGCCGCCCAGGTAGAAGGCCCACAGCTGCTTGACGAGGCCGATCACGATGAAGGCCACGCCAACCAGCACGGCAGAGCCGGTGAGGATGATGCGGATGTCCATCTTCTGGATCAGCTTGCCCGCGATGGGCGATGCCACCGTCATCGTGAGGTAGAGCACGGTGATGTAGGCGGCGAAGGCGGTCTTGGGGACGCCCAGTGCGTCCGGGACCACGGCCTGGAACAGCGACCAGGTCGAGAAGACCAGCGCGCTGCAGCCGAAGGTGAGGAAGATGCCCGTCACAACCAGCAGGATGTGGCGGATGCCCATCTTCTCCTTGGTTTCGTCAGTACTCATTTCGGTTCTCCTGAATCGTTTGCCCCCGTTGCAGGGCTGCCGCGTTCGCCAGTGCGGCAGTCCCATCCCTGCCGTGCGGGGGAGGGTTTCAGCAGGCGTGCACAGTACAAGCTCTTGATGGTATTGTGCACACGCGGCGTTGCGGAGTGAACCGTCAGTGCTGCGCTTGTGGGTAAGTTTTCCAGCTCAAAACGCATGAATGCCCCGCCACAGCCAGGGTGCGGAGGGGCATTGGCCCCGCTTAAGCCTGATAGTGCTCCATGATGAGCGGCGCGGCGATGCGCACCATGATCTGGTCTGTGCCCTCGGCGATCTGGTAGCCGCGGCAGTCCTCCCAGATGGACGAGACGCGCGCGGACTTGGTGTAGCCCTTGCCGCCGAAGATCTGCAGGGCGTCGCTTGCGACCTCGGTGGCGGTCTTGGGCACGTAGCGCTTCATCAGCGCGCCGGCCATGCGGGTGCTGCGCGACTCGCCGTCCTCCTGCAGCATGGTGGCCACGCGGTAGACCTGCGCGCGCATGTTGTCGAGCTTCACCTGCATGTCCACCAGCATCTGCTCGATGATCTGGAAGTCCGCCACCCTGCTGCCGAAGGCCTGGCGCTTGGAGGCGTAGTCCACGGCGTCTTCCATGGCGGCCTGGGCCAGGCCCAGCGCGGTGGCGCAGCAGTTGAGGCGGCCGATCTCGAAGAAGTGGAAGAGCTGCTTGATGTTGGCCTTGCTGCCCTGCAGCCGGCACGAGTCGTCCAGCCGCACGTTGTTGAAGACCACGTAGGAGAACGGCAGCATGGACTGCCCAATCTTGGCTATGGGGTAGACCTCCACGCCCGAGCGGTCGTTGGGCACCAGCCACAGCGCAACCTCGGGGTACTTGCCCTGGGGGGCGTCTTGGTCCACGGCGGCCACGAGCAGGTAGGGCGCGTACTCGCCGTTGTTGACGAAGGTCTTCTTGCCGTTGAGAACGACCTTGTCGCCCTGGCGGCGGGTCTCGGTGTGCATGGCCATGACGTCCGAGCCGCCCTCGGGCTCGGTGATGGCCAGCGCGAAGGCCAGGCGCCCCTCGCTCTGGAAGCGCTTTCGCACGAAGTCGAAGTCGTCCGCGCCGTCGAAGGCCTCCATGATCTGGAGGTTGAGGAAGTCGTTGGAGAAGGGCAGGGTGGCGCCGCTGCAGCGGGCCAGCTCCTCGAGCACGAGGGTCTGGGCCACCAGGTCGTAGTGCCCGCTGGCGCCGGGGCGGATGATCCCGAACTCCCCGAAGTCGAGCCTGACGAAGTCCCTCACCACCTCGTCAGGCAGGCCGCCGTCGCGCTGCCACTGCCTCACGGCGCTGGGGTCGAAGTGCTCCTGGCCGAACTCCCTCACGGTCTGCACCAGGCGCTCTTGCTCGTTGGTCAGCTTGAAGTCCACGTGGTCCCCTTTCGTTAGATGCGCAAAGTTTAGTGCATCTCCCTCGTCTGCCGCCACTCCGGGCGGCCCGGCCCTCCACTCGCGGCCGCTAGCCCATGTTGGCGTACATCTCGTCCAGCAGGACGCGGGGCACGGGCTCGTCTGGGGTGACGGGGCCGGTGAAGAAGAGGTGGACGGAGGCGTTGGCGCACAGGCGGCCCTGCGCGTTCAGCAGGCACACCTCGGCAAGGCCGGTGCTGCGGCCGTTGTGCAGGAGCTGGGCCTCTGCGCGGATGGGCTCGCCCAGCGGCAGGGCGTGCAGGAAGGAGATGTTCACAGACAGCGTGACGTTGTGCTTACCGCAGGAGTAGCCCGCCATGCACCCGGTGATGTCGATGAGGTACATGAGGAAGCCGCCGTGCGTCTTGTGGTGGAGGTTTGAGATGCCGGGGCCGGGCAGGGCCTCGTTGACCACATGGCCGGGCTCGAGCACCAGGTTGCGGACCTGGTCGTAGCCCTGCATGTCGTGCAGGTGGTTGATGCAGCCCTGGCGCAGGTACTCGGGCATGTCCTGGGTCTGAGTCATATGCTCCTCCGCTTGAAAACAGGGCGGCGGCCACGCGGCCACCGCCCTTGCTTGCTGCTTGCGCCGCGGCTCCTAGCCGTAGCGGTACTCGACGCCCATGGTGGGCTGGGGGTTCTCCCACTTGGCGACGATCGTGTCGCCGCAGGCGATGCGGCAGGTGCCGCACTCCAGACAGCCGGCGTAGTCGAAGGACTTCTCGCCGGTCTCTGCGTCGCGCTTGTAGAGCGCCGCGGGGCAGAGCATGATCAGCTTGTCGAACTCGGCGTCCGGCAGGGCGCTGGAGAGCTCGATGTGCGCGTTCTCCTCGTCCACCTCGTACTTGTTCACGGCCAGGTAGCCGTCGACGTTCACAGTAAAGTCGGTCCTGCTCACAGTGCCTTCACCGCCTTCATACCGTCCTTTGCGATGTTCATGAGCCCGATCTTCTTGACGATGGGCATGGCCTTCTTCTTCAGCAGGGTGGCCGGGCTGCCGTCGACGATGAACATGCCGTTCATGATGTCGCGGACCATCTCCGGGTAGCCGCTGAACATGCGGTCGAAGCCCTCCATGAAGGCCGGGGCCTTGGCGTAGGTGCGCAGGTCGCCCATGACGAAGGAGGACTCGAGCGCGTTGACGTAGCCCTGCAGGCCCGCCTTGGAGGTGTCGCCCGCGTCGATGGCCTTGGCCACCTCGCGGCCGGCATGCATGCCGGCGGCCACCGCGTAGTCCATGCCGCGCACCTGGTAGCCCAGGTTGAGGCACATCATGGCGTTGTCGCCTGCGAGTACCACGCCGTCGCCGGTGAGGGCCGGCATGGCCTCGTAGCCGCCCTCCGGCACCATGTGGCCGGAGTGCTCCACGACCTTGCCGCCCTTGATGAGCGGGGCCACGGCCGGGTGGTTCTTGAGGTCTTCGAGCATCTGGTAGACCGGGGTGGTGCCGTGCTCGGCCATGGCCTCGATACCGGCCACCACGCCCAGGGAGATGCTCTCCTTGTTGGTGTACATGAAGCCGCCGCCGAAGGTGCCCTTGGTGGCATCGCCGGCGAACAGCCAGGCTGCGCCCTCGTCGTCGGAGCCTGCCAGCACGCGGTCGGTGATGGTGCCGGCGGGCAGCTCGATGACCTCCTTGACGCCCACTGCCACGGAGCTGGGGCTGGGGCGCTTGGCACCCACGGCCTCGGCCGCCAGCAGGGAGTTCACGCCGTCTGCCAGGATCACGCACTCGGCGGTGATGTCGTCCTCGCCGGCATGCACTCCGATCACCTTGCCGGCCTCGTCCTTGACCAGGGACTCCACGGCGATGCCGTAGATGAACTCGGCACCCTCGTCCTCGGCCTTGGAGGCCAGCCACTGGTCGAAGGGAGCGCGCAGGACCGCGTAGGAGTCCTGGCCCTCCTTTCCCATCTCGTCGGAGCTGAAGTCGATGGTGAAGTTGGCGTCTGCCGCCATGAGGGAGATGCGCTCGTGGGTGATCTTGCGCTCCAGCGGCGCCTCCTGCTCGAAGTCCGGGAACACGGCCTTGAGGGCGTGGGAGTAGATGCGCCCGCCGGTCATGTTCTTGGCGCCGGCGTAGTTGCCGCGCTCCACCACCAGAACGCTCTTGCCGGCCTTGGCCAGCTCGTAGGCGGCCACGGAGCCTGCGCAGCCCGCGCCCACTACGATCGCGTCGAAGTCTGCCATTGCGCTAGCCTCCTTACAGGGCCGCAACAAGGGCGGGCAGCACGGTCTTGATGTCGCCGATGATGCCGTAGTCGCACTGCTTGAAGACGGGGGCGTTCTTGTCCTTGTTGATGGCGAAAACAGCGCCGGAGCGGTTGCAGCCCACCATATGCTGCATCTGGCCGGAGATGCCCGCGGCGATGTAGACCTTGGGGGTCAGCATCAGGCCAGAGACGCCCACGTAGGTCTCGGTGGGCAGCCAGTTCACGCCCTCGGTGAGGGGGCGGGAGCATGCCAGGCCGGCGTCCAGCTTGTCGCACAGCTCGCGGGCCATGCCCAGCTCGGACTCCTCGGCAAAGCCGCGGCCGGCGGCCACGACCACGTCGCACTTGGTGAGGTCGACGCCGGACTTCTCGACGGGCTTGGAGGAGACCAGCTTGATTGCGCGGGCGGGGGCCACCCAGGCCAGCTCCTGCGTTGCGTTGGCGCCGCTGGGCTGGGCGTCTGCGAAGACGCTGCCGCCCACGGTGTAGAAGGCGGTGCCTGCGGCCTGCTGCTGCTTCACGCCCACGCCGCCGAAGTACATGCTGCTGGCGGTGTTGCCCTCGAAGGAGAGGACGTCGGTGATGACGGAGGCGCCTGCATGGGCTGCCAGCTTGCCCGCCAGGATCTTGTTGCGGCGGGTGGGCTCGGCCAGGACGATACCGGGCTGCTGGGCGTCGAAGGCGGCGGCCACGGTGTCTGCCGCATCCTCGTAGACGGCGCCCTCGGGCAGGGCGACGGTCAGGACCTGGTCGGCGCAGGCCTCGGGGACCTGGGTGCCGCCAACGGCAACCAGGACGACCTCGTCGGCCATGGTGCGGGCTCCGGCGCAGAGCTGGGCTGCTGCGTCTGCGTGCTCGGCGATAACGAATGCCTTCATTGTCGAATCCTTTCTCTCGCCGGGGTCCCTAGAGGGCTGCCTTGATGGCAGCGGCGAACTTCTCGATGGCGCCGTCGTCGGCGGCGTCGAAGATCTCCATCTTGCGGTCTGCCTGCTCGGGTGCCTTGCAGTCGACCACGGTGATGGTGGCTGCGGGGACCTCGGAGGCGCCGCCCACGTTCATGGGCTTCTTCCCGGCGGCCAGGATGTCCTTCATGCCGGGGATGCGGGGCAGGGCGATGTCGGGGGTGACGGAGACCACTGCGGGCAGCGGGACCTCGACGACCTCGACGGCGTCCTCGAGCACGCGCTCGACGGTGACGAAGCCGTCGCCGGCCTCGATCTTGGTGGCGGCGTTCACCACGGGCCAGCCGAGCTTGGCGGCAACCTGGACGTCGACCTGCTGCGCGTAGTTGTCGGCGGAGCCGTCGCCGCAGAGCACGAGGTCGAACTCGCCGGCAGCGGCCAGCTGGGCGACCAGGACCTGGGCGGTGGCACGGGCGTCGAGGTCGGCGGCTGCGTCGTCTGCCACCATGTAGAGCTCGCTCACGCCGCGGGCCAGGATGTTCTTCTTGAGCTTGGACTCGTCGATAGAGGCCGGGCCGGCGGTCACTGCGACTGCCTTGGAGCCCTCGTCGCCTGCCACCAGCTGGGCGGCAGCCTCAAGAGCGTTGAGGTCGTAGGTGGAGATGGTGTTCTTGGCCTTGGAGTAGTCCAGGCTGCGGTCTGCCGCGACCTGGATGTCCTGGTCGTCGGGGACAACCTTGATGAGGACTGCGATGTTCATGAGCTAACCGTCCCTTTCTACTTGGTGTACTTCTTGATGATCTGGCGGCCTGCGATGTAGGCCATGATCTCGGGCGTGCCGCCGCCGAACATGTTGCCCCTGGCGTCTGCCCACAGGCGGCCGATGCGAACCTCGGTGGTGTAGCCGATGCCGCCGAAGATGGCCATGGCGTCGTTGCAGACGTTGAAGCACTCGGTGGCTGCATAGCGCTTGAGCAGCGCGGAGTCGAGCTGGACGGAGATGCCGTTGTCGAGCTCCCACAGAGTCTTGTAGAGCATGTTGCGGGAGTTCTGCAGGCGGATCTCCATGTCCGTCAGCTTCTCCTGGATGAGCTGGAAGTTGGCGATGGGCTTGTTGAAGGCGATGCGCTGGGAGGCGTACTTGGCGGCGTCCTCCATGGCGGCCTGGGCCTCGCCGACAGCCTCGGCCATGAGCAGGGCGCGCTCGAGCTCGAAGTTCTTCATGACCATCATGAAGCCCTCGCCCGGCTTGCCCACGCGGTCGGCCTCGGTGAGGACGACGTCATCGAAGTACATCTCGCAGAAGGGGATGCACTGCTGGCCGATCTTGTGCAGCGGCGCGGTGGAGACGCCCTCGCGGCTGAGCTCGATCATCCACAGGCTCATCTTGTCGTTCTCGCGGGCGGGGTCCTCGTCCTTGGCGCAGATGATGGTGTAGGGGAGCTTCTCGCCCATGGTGACCCAAGTCTTCTGGCCGCTGAGGATGTAGGTGCCGTCCTCCTGCTTGCGGGTGACGGTGGTCATGGCGCGGTTGTCGCTGCCGGCGCCCGGCTCGGAGAGGGCCAGGGAGCACAGGGGCCAGCCGGTCTCCATGTAGTTGTCGACGTACTGCTGGATCTGCTCAGGGGTGCCGAACTCGACGATGTCGAAGGCGGTGAGGGAGTTCTGGTACAGGATGTGGTTGCAGCCGCTGGAGCGGTAGAGCTCCTCGATCATCATGCCCAGGGTGACTTTGTCGCAGGGGATTCCGCCGTACTCCTCGGGGATGCCCATCAGGCCGAAGCCGGCATCGCGGTAGGCCTCGGCGATCTCGTCGGGCATGTTTCCGGTGGCGTACATCTCCTTGATGACGTCCTCGGTGAAATAGCGCTCGCTGAACTCGCGCACGCTCTCGAGCAGCAGCTCCTGCTCGTCAGTGAGAGAGAAATCCATCGTCAACTCCATCCGTGAGTGAATGCGCAATGCCTGGTCGCATTGCCTTGCACACCCACCTTATGGAGCGCTGAGGCGCCTTTGGATGGTCAGAGAGGGCGATGTGGGGGGATTATTCGCAAATCGCCCCACAATACTGCAAATGTGTGTAAAAAACCGATTGGATTGGCCCTGTGCCCTCTCTATACTCTGCAGCGTACCGGAGGGAATACATGGGACAAAGCGCCCACAGCGGCGGGCATCCCACCAAGCGCGCAGATGTGGAGGTCTGCACATGGGCAAGGTCGATACAAAGCTGGGTCTGGCACAGGCGCTGGTCGAGCTCGCGGGCGAGAAGCCCTACGAGAAGATCTCTGTGTCTGACGTGATCACCGCCGCCGGCAAGAACCGCAAGACCTTCTACTACCACTTCGAGGACAAGTCCCACCTCACCGCCTGGCTGTTCCGCTACGAGCTGGCCCAGCTGCTCATGGCCGAGTTCTCCCCCGTTGAGCTGGTGTACCAGGAGCCCACAGACGACCCCTGCACCGAGCTGCCGTACTATGTCTTCGTCAAGAAGGGCGTGCGCTCGCTGGACGGCGAGCGCTTTGTGAAGCAGCTGGCGCGCGTGTTCGAGAGCCGCCGCTCCTTCTGGGCGCAGGTCATGCGCGAGCAGGGCCCCAACTGCCTGGACAGCTACCTCTACCAGCTCTACTTCCCCGCCATCCGGCGCGACATACTCTTCGTGCTCTCCAGCCGCCGCCTGTCTGCAGAGAACGTGGACTTCCTCGCCGAGGTCTACACAGACGCGCTGCTCTCGTTCTTCCGCCGCAGGCTGTGCACAGGGCGCAGCAGCTCGCTGCTGGGCGGCGTGGGCCCCTTCGCCAACATCCTGCACTCCTCTATCGAGCACGAGATACGCGAGCAGCAGCTGCGCCGCATGCTCTAGCGTCCCCTCCCACACGACTGCGAAAGGCCCCGCGATGATCAAGCACGCCTGCACCCGCCCCGACATCTACCGCATCCTGGTGCCGCTGCCCGGCAACCCCCTGAGCAGCGTCAACTGCTTCCTGGTGCGCGCGGGCGGGGAGAGCCTGCTCATCGACACGGGCTTCAACTGCCAGGAGGGCTTCGACGCGCTGAGCGCCGCTCTGGCGCAGCTGGGCGTCGAGCTGGGGCCGGGGCTGCGGCTGTTCATCACGCACGCGCACTCGGACCACTTCGGGTTGGCAGACAGATTCGCAGATCTGGGGGTCAAAGTGCTCGTGAACCCCCAAGAGCACGCCTTTGTGGAGGACCTGGTGGCGGGGCGCTGGCTGCCGGTGCTGGAGCAGACGCTGCGCGAGAGCGGCTTTGCCGAGGCGGACGTGCAGGCCCTGCTGCAGCACAACCCCATCATCGACGGCGCCTGCGCGCGCGGCTTTGAGGCCCAGCATGTGAGCGAGGGCGACGTGATCGAGGTCGGCGAATGGGCTTTCTGCTGCCTGGAGACCCCGGGGCACGCGCCCGGGCACTGCTGCCTGTACCTGGAGGAGCGCCAGCTGCTCGTTGCGGGTGACTGCGTGCTCTTTCGCATCTCGCCCAACATCGCCTCGTTCAGCGGCGACGGGGACAACCTGGCCGCCTACCTGACCAGCCTGCAGCGCCTCGAAGCCCTGCCCGTGCGCGAGCTGCTCACCGCCCACCGCGAGGTGAGCGGCACGCTGGCGCAGCGTGCGCGCGAGCTGCAGGAGCACCACGCCCAGCGCCTGCAGGAGTGCCTGGACGTGCTGGGGCGCGAGCCGGGTCTGAGTTGCGTTGAGCTGGCGGAGCGGCTGACCTGGTCGCCCAAGGGCGGCTGGGCCTCGTTCCCGCTGGGGCAGCGCATGTTCGCCAATGGCGAGTGCCGCGCACATGCCGAGCACCTGGTGGAGCGCGGCCTGCTGCAGCGCCGCACCGAGAACGGCGTGTGGCGCTACCGCCTTGCCGCCGCTGCCGCAGAGCCCTTGCAGTGGCTCGCTCGCCCCGAGAGGAGCGCCTCATGAGCTGGGAGAAGACCAAGGTTGTGTATCTCGACGAGCAGACGGACCGCTCGTTCATGGAGGGCTGCTCGTGCGCGTTCGGTGTGTTCGACGGCGTGCACCTGGGGCACCGCTACCTCATCGGCTGCGCGCGCGAGACCGCCGCGCACGACGGCCGCCCCGCCGTGGTGCTGACCTTCTCCATCGACCCAGACGAGCTCTTCGCGGCGGACAAGCTGATGAAGCTCATGGACAACGAGGAGCGCATCGAGGCGCTGGCCGGCACCGGGGCCGACTACGTGGCCGTGCTGCCCTTCAGCCGCGAGTTCGCGGCGCTGCAGCCGCAGGAGTTCTTGGAGTGGACCTTCGGTAGCTGCGTGCCGCACCACATCCACGTGGGCGAGGGCTTCCGCTTCGGCGCGCGCGCCAAGGGAACCCCTGTCGAGCTGCAGCTGTGGGGTCAGGAGGCCGGCCTGCAGGTGAACGAGCATCAGCTCCTCACCGTGGGCGGGCGCCCCGTTTCCTCCACGCGCATCCGCGAGCTCATCGCCGCCGGCCGCACCGCCGAATCCGACCCCCTCTGGCACCCCACCCGCAGCATCGCCTAATCGTGATCTTGAGCTTGGAGTCGGCAAAAGCCTCGTAGAGCTTCTTCAGCTGCTCGACCGGCACGCCGGAGATCTTGCTGGTGTACTCGTAGGTGTAGGGGCTCAGGCGCTTGGCGTACTACTCGAAGGTGATGGGCTCGGTCATGCCGGAGCGCTGCCCGTCCTCAGAAGCCTCGTAGGCGTCCTTGACCTCCCAGTCGGAGTTGCCGATGTTCTCCGCGCCCTGGAAGAACTGCGCACCTCGCCATACACGCCCCGCCACACGCAAAAGCGCCCCGGCGCGGCATCCTCCCCTTGGATGCAGCAGCCAGGGCGCTTGCTGTGCTCGTAGCGCGCGGCTCAGTGCGGCCGTTAGGCGTTGGCCGCGGCCTTGCGGCGCTCGTCGAGCTTCTTCATGTCGCGGTCCCACATCTTGGAGAACGGCAGGACGTCCGCGCAGGCCACAACGGCCAGCACGGTCATGACGGCGAACACGGCCATGCGCTGGGAAGCGCCACCAACCGCCGCCTGCACGGCGATGTTCAGCAGAGAGCCGAACACGATGGCGAAGTTGGCCAGCGAGAGGTTGAGGGGGTAGTTCTTGGATCCGAAGCGCTGGCGGGCCATGGCGGCAGCCACAACGGGCACTGCGCCGTAGCAGAAGCCGCAGCAGATGGCGCCGGCGATGTAGAACACGGAGATGTTGGTGGTGAAGGCGGCAAAGATGAAACCGGTGGCCGCGATGGCGATGATGGCGTCGATGAGCATGGTGACCTTGACGTTGGTCTTGTCGTAGACCATGCCCATGATCACGCGGGCCAGGCCGTTGGCAGTGGAGACGATGCCCACCAGGAAGGTGGCGGTGCCGGCGTCGATGCCGACCATCTGGGCGTCAGAGGCGCAGTTGCCGATGGTGGCCAGGCCGATGGCGATGACGATGATGGCCCAGACCCAGTACACGTAGAAGGTGGGCGTCTTGAGGGCGGCGTCCTTGTCCGCCGGGTCCTCCTTGGCGCCGGCGCCGGCGCGCTCGGGCATCATGATGGCCACGATGTCTGCCGGCGGGCGGCGCAGCACGAAGGCGCACGCGATGCTCACGGCCAGGGTGGCAACGCCCAGCACGGTGAACACGGTGGTCAGGCCGATGGAGCTGATGAAGCCCACGGAGATGTTGCCGATGATCAGCGCGGAAACGCCAAAGCCCATCATCAGCACGCCGGACGAGAAGCCGACCTTGTCCGGGAACCACTGGTTGGTGGTGGCGGCGATGGTGTTGTAGCCCATGCCCACGCCCGCGCCGGCGCACACGCCGTAGAGCGCGTAGACGACGAAGAGCTTCTCGTGGGCGAACATGCCGGTGCCAACAAAGCCGATGAAGAACAGCGCGCCAGAAAGCACGATGTTCCACTTGACGCCGATGACCTTCTCAAGCTGCGAGCCGATGGTGGCGCCGAAGCAGAAGCAGATCATCATGATGTTGAACGTGAGCGCGACGTCGGCCTTCTCCAGGCCGAAGGTCATGCACATGGGCGCTGCGAACATGGAGAAGGCGTAGATCAACCCCAGGAACAGCAGCGTGAGCGTTGACAGCGCAAGGTAGACCATGCGCTTGCTCTTGATTTGAGTAGCGGTGAGCTCGGACATCTTGTCCCTCCTGACAATTGTGTTCGATGGTGCCGGGCAACAGAGCAACGCAGAAGGCCTGTGCAGACCCGGCGCCCCTCAGCGCCGGGCCCTCCCCCAACCTTCTATTCCGAACAAAAATACGGGATTGAAGCGCACTTTACAACAGCTTGGCAACACCTGTAATTTCAGCGGCCGCTGCATCGACACGAATCCCGCGGCGTCCTGAGAATGCTATTCAATTGGAGCAGCAGCCAGCACGGAGCTTTAGCAGTCGAAGCATTCCTCCCGCCACGACTCGGGCGCTCCGGAGGACGAGGCGCCCTCTTCGCCGTAGGGCGCAAAGCCCACCAGCTCCCGCATGCGGGCGGCGCGCTGGGCCTCGTTCTCGAAGGTCTCCGCCTGCGAGCCAGCGGCGCTGCGGATCTTGAGGTCCATGTCCATGATGCCGATGTAGCCGTCCTGGGTGCGCAGGTTGACGATGAGGTGGTCGTGGAAGAGCGAGCCGGGCTGCGAGAGGGCGATGCTCAGAAGGTTGAAGTCCTTGTCCTCGACCAGGGCGTCGCAGAACATGAGCTCGGTCTGGCGGCGCACCTCGTAGGCGTCGCCGAAGATGTCGCCCGCGCCGCCGGTGATGCGGTCCAGGCGCCACCAGGTGGCGTCATGCTTCTGGCAGATGAAGCGGTAGCTGCCGTCTTCGACCTCGGCGCCGTCGGCCACGGGGATTGACTTGGCGCAGATCGGGCCACCAAAGCCCACGTCCACAAAGCGCAGCGCGCCCTCGACCGCCACCAGCTCGCCGCGGTGGTTGATGGGCGCCACCTCGATGCGGCCGCGCACGGAGCGGCTCAGGCAGGGCCGCGCGTCAAAGCCCAGCGAGAGCAGCAGCTTGTCGAAGAGCTTGTTGAGCTCGAAGCAGTAGCCGCCGTGCTCGTCTTCCACCAGCTTCTTGTAGATCGCGTCGAGCTCGAGCGAGGGCGTGATGGGGCGCAGCGCGATGTCTGCCGTGGAGAACGGCACGCCGAGCTGGTGGGCGTAGATGAGCCGGTCGAGCAGCTCCGTTGTGGGTGCGGCGTCTGCCGGCACGTCCGCCAGGCCGATGCGGTCGAGGTAGCGGCGCACCTGTTCGCCGCTCAGCGGAGCGTTGTCAGTGCGAGTCATGTGTTCCTCCCTTTCGTCGCGCGCCTCCCCAGGCGCGGCTTTCCTCTGCTGACCAATCTACGCCATGTTCGGGGATGCGGGCTCGGGAACTTCACCGAGGCGGCACGCGCCCTCCACATGTCGCAGCCCACGCTGAGCAAGCACATCCGCGCGCTGGAGGCCTCGCTGGGGCTGGAGCTGGTGGACCGCTCCGGCCCGCGCGTTGCGCTGACGGAGTGCGGCACGGCTTCACGCCCAGGTTCCGCTCGTTCTTCTGCAGCAACGTGGCGGAGCTGCTGGCGTCGTGCGCCAACCTGGGCTCGACTGTGCTGTTCGTGGGGAAGAACTTTGCCGAGCGCATCCCGCAGGGCATCCGGCCGTACTGCTCCGTGATCGGGATCGAGGAAGCGGACGCGGCCATCCCGCTGCACTTCCTCTACCGCGAAGACAATCCCAACCCGCTCCTGCGCGAGCTCGTCGAGTACCTGGAGGGCGCGGCGACGTCGCCCTTCGAGTTCACCCGAACATCGGCGTTCCAGCAGGAGGAGGCGTTGGAGCACTAGCGGCCGAGGAGGCAGCGGATGGCGGCGACGGGGTGCTTGGTGATCATGCGGGGTATCATGGGGAGCGTTTACTGAGCACGGGCGTGCGTGAGGAGGCTGTTGGGGTATGGATGCGCTGGACAGGGCGCTTGACGAGGCGCTGAGGCGGCAGCGCGAGGGCGCTGCGAAGCCGGCGCCGGCTAGCGCTAGCGCCACCGCATCTGCCGCCCTGACGCGCGCCGCCGTGGCGAAGCCCGCGGCCGTCGACCCGTGGTCGCCCGAGGCCGTGCTGCGCGCGGCCAACGAGGACGACGACCTCTACGACCCCTACAGCGACTACATGGACGCCCTGGCGCGCAGCTCCTACGAGGAGCCCTGCGCGGACCCTTGGAGGTAGGCAATGCGCGTTGTGATGATCACCGGCGGCATCGGCAGCGGCAAGTCCACCCTGCGGCGCCTGCTCTGCGAGAAGGGGGCCGTGAGCATCGACCTCGACGCCATCGCCCGCACCCTCATGGACAACGAGCCCGCCATGGCGGCGGCGCTGGCAGACGAGTTCGGCCCACAGATCCTCGACGACGAGGGCGCCGTCATCCGCAGCGAGCTGGCCCGCGCCGCCTTCGCGAGCAGCGCCGCCACGTGCGCCATGAACGCGATCACCTTCCCCTACATCACGCGCGAGGCCACCGAGTACATACTCAACGTGCACTGCACACCGCGCACCAACGCGCCCGTGCTCGTGGTGGAGGTGCCGCTGCTCACAGAGGTGCCGCAGTTTGCGGAGCTGGCCGACGAGGTCATCGCCGTGGAGGTGCCCCAGCTGGTGCGCCTGGCGCGTTGCATCGAGCGCGGCATGGACGCGCAGGACGCCATCAACCGCATGGCCCAGCAGCCCACCGACGAGGAGCGCGCCGCCATCGCCACCACGATCTGCCCCAACGCCGGCACCGAAGACGAGCTGCGCGCCTGGGTAGACGCCTGGTGGGCCGCCCGCGTCCCTGTCTCCAGCGAGCGCTAAGGCCCGCACGCCTGCCGTCGCACGGCGCCCGTGGTCCAAGATGCCACTTGAAGGGTGTTTTGTGGTCCATACGGGCATCCAAAGGGTGCGTGTAAAAGTAGCAGCACCCATTTACCACCCATCTGGACCACGAGACACCCTTCAAGTGGCATCTTGGACCACGAGACGGGCGCCGAAGGTGGCGAGTAAACAGCCTACTCACAACTTAGCAGCTGCCGTCAGGCGGCACTTCTGACCGATATACTCGGGGCAGGAAATCCCTTGGGAACAGGAGGTGTCGAACATGCTGAGAAGGATCATCAAGATCGACCAGGGGCTGTGCAACGGCTGCGGAGCGTGCGCGAGCGCCTGCCACGAGGGCGCGATCCAGATGGTGAGCGGCAAGGCGCGGCTCGTGCGCGAGGACTACTGCGACGGCCTGGGCGACTGTCTGCCCGCGTGCCCGGTGAACGCCATCAGCTTCGAGGAGCGCGAGGCACCTGCCTACGACGAGGCCGCCGTCCTCGCCGCCAAGGCGCAGGTGGCCGGCATCGACATAGGCGGGCCTGCAGGCGCGAGCGCCCACGGCGGCTGCCCCGGTGCGCGAGCCGCCACCATCGCCCGCAGTGCCGCCTCCTCCGGCGAGTCCGCCGCCCCTGCAGTGCCCAGCATGCTCGCCAACTGGCCCGTGCAGATCAAGCTCGCCCCGCTCAGCTCCCCCTACTTCAGCGGTGCGGAGCTGCTTGTGGCTGCCGACTGCTGCGCCTTCGCCTACGGCAACTTCCACGCCGAGTTCATGCGCGGCAAGACCACGCTCATCGGCTGCCCCAAGCTCGACGGCGTCGACTACACGGAAAAGCTCGCCGCCATCATCGCCGGCAACGCCGTCAGCGGCGTGACCATCGCCCGCATGGAGGTGCCCTGCTGCGGCGGCCTGGAGCACGCCGTGCGCCGCGCCCTGCAGCTCAGCGGCAAGCAGCTGCCCCTGCATGTGGTCACCATCTCAACAGACGGTCGCCTGCTGGCCTAGCGGCCGCGCCACTCCTCTCTGCGCTAGTCATTTGCGAGGTGCAAGTAACACCCGCTGGCCCGAAATGAGGGCCAGCGGGTGTTTTGTGGTCCATATGGGTGGATATAGGGTATCGATTATCTGTGCCGCTCTTTGACATGCGATCCCTCAGCGGCAAAGCGCGCGAAGAGCTCCGTATTCCTGCGCTTGTAGTCGGCCGACTTCACGCGCACACGCCGCCCCCGTGTGATCATGCTCACTTCGTCAGCAACGCGCCCGAGCGAGTCAGGACTCTCGATAACGCGCTGATCGACTGTCAAAACGGTGTAGCCTTCTGCTGCAAGTGCTTGTCTTCTGCGCAGATCGCTCTCGCGCTGCTCAGGAAAGCTGTGCCAGTCTTTGCCGTTGTACTCGACGTCGAGCTTCTGCTCTGCCCACAGCAAATCGGGCACGCAGAAGCTCTTCCCGGTGATCTCCCTCCCGAATTGTCCAAGCTCGACAGGGGAGTTCATAGTAAAGCCGCTCAGACCAAAGCCGCCTAAGCGCAACGGGAGGCCGAGCTTCATCGCCAGCTCGCTTTCCTTGGGTGAGCGAGATCCTTGCATGACATGCTCCAGGGCCTTCAGCGCGCTTTTCGAGCCGACAACGGAGTACTCCCTCCCAAGCTGCGAGATTGACTCGATCGAGGTGAGCGGTTTCGACTCGGCGATTGCCCCGCTCTCCAGAAT
>JBJEHN010000114.1:0-54501 GCA_051876105.1 Coriobacteriales bacterium
TCAACGTCGACCCCGGCACCATGAGCCCCTTCCAGCACGGCGAGGTCTTCGTCACTGAAGACGGCCTGGAAACCGACCTCGACCTGGGCCACTATGAGCGCTTCATCGACGAGAACCTCACGCGCGAGTCCAACGTCACGCAGGGCTCCATCTATCTTTCGCTGCTGAACAAGGAGCGCCGCGGCGACTACCTGGGCGGCACCGTGCAGGTGATCCCGCACGTGACCAACGCCATCAAGGACCGCATCCGCCGCCTGGCAGACCAGACCCAGGCAGACGTCGTGATCACAGAGATCGGCGGCACGGTTGGAGACATCGAGTCCCAGCCCTTCCTGGAGGCGGCGCGCCAGTTCCGCAAGGAAGAGGGGCCGGAGAACGTGTGCTTCGTCCACTGCACGCTGGTGCCCTACATCGCCGCCGCGCACGAGCTCAAGACCAAGCCCACCCAGCACTCCGTGCGCGAGCTGCAGTCCGTGGGCATACAGCCCGACTTCCTCGTCTTGCGCAGCGACCACGCCATCCCAGACAGCATGCGCGCCAAGATCGCCATGTTCTGCGACGTTGAGACCGAGGCCGTCTTTGCCTGCGAGGACATGGACAGCATCTACGACATCCCGCCCTATCTCTTCCGCCAGGGCTTCGACACGCAGGTTTGCAAGCGCCTGGGCCTCGAGCTGGGCGAGCCCGACCACACGGCGTGGAGCAGCTTCTTGGAGAAGTGCTCCAGCACGAGCGGCGAGGTGCGCATCGCCGTGGTGGGCAAGTACACCGGCCTGCCCGACGCCTACCTCTCGATCATCGAGGCGCTCAAGCACGCAGGCGTGCACAACGGGCGCAAGGCCGAGGTCATCTTGATCGAGGGCGAGGACCTCAACGACGCCAACGCCCAAGAGGTCCTGGGGAACATGGACGCCATCCTGGTGCCCGGCGGCTTTGGCCAGCGCGCCTTCGAGGGCAAGATCAGCGCCGCCCGCTATGCCCGCGAGAACAAGGTGCCGTTCTTGGGGATCTGCCTGGGGATGCAGACGGCGGTGTGCGAGTTTGCCCGCAACGTGGCCGGGCTGGAGGGCGCGAGCAGCGCCGAGTTCGACGACAGCCTGGAGTACCCCGTCATCGCCCTGATGCCCGACCAAGCGGACGTCGACGACATGGGTGGCACCATGCGCCTGGGCGCCTACCCCTGCAAGATCGTTCCCGGCACCCTGGCCGAGGAGGTCTACCAGGCGCCGGTGATCTACGAGCGCCACCGCCACCGCTACGAGTTCAACAACCAGTTCCGCCAGGTGCTCACAGAGGCCGGCCTGGTGATCGGCGGCATGTCGCCCGACGAGCGCTTGGTCGAGATGATCGAGCTGCCGCGCGAGGTGCACCCGTACTTCATCGCCAGCCAGGGCCACCCGGAGTTCAAGAGCCGCCCCACGCGCTGCCACCCGCTCTTCGACGGCCTTGTGGCTGCTGCCATCAAGCGCCAGGGGGCCTAGCCCGCGGCTGACATAGCCCTCCCCAAGGGGCGCGCCGACTTCGGTGCGCCCCTTGCTTTTGACCTGAGGGCGCCCTTTCCCGGGGCAACGGGGCGTTGCCAATTGAAAACAGATGTTGCGACTCGCGGCTACCAGCGTTATCCTTTGCACTGCTTGTTTTACAACTAGTGTTTCAAAACGGCTGCGCGGCATTCCCAAGCGCGTGGCGGGAGGGGAGTGGTCACCATGACTGAGATCCTGGGCTTCTTGTGGGCGGCGCTGCCGTGGGTGGCGTTGGGCTTGGGCCTGGCGCTGGCGTTTGCGGGCTGGAGCCACGTGCGCAAGGGCAACAGCCTGCCGCTTCAGTATGTTGCCCTGGCAACGCTGTGCTTTGCCCTGGCGCTGGGCGGCTTTGTGTGGCCGCAGTTCCAGGCGCACGCGCTCCCCAGCCAGGAAGAGCAGCTCGAGCAGCAGCTGGAGAGCAGCGGCAGCTTTGCGCACTTGGGGCGCGACCTCGTCTGGGCGGGAGACAGCGCCTCCTTTGCCGGCATCAGCGCCGACAACGACATCCTCGCCGCCGGCCGCGACATCCGCATCGAGGACACCAAGGTGAAGGGTAGCGTCCGCGCTGCCGGCCAGCACGTGACGCTCAGCGCCACCGAGGTCGCCGAGGGCGTCACTGCAGCCGGTCAGAGCGTGCACGTCGACAGCGGCAGCTCGCGCTGCGTTGCCGTGGCCGGCCAGGACGCGGCGTTTGCCGGCAGCACCGGGCAGCTCTACGCCGCCTGCGAGAGCTTCACCCTCAACGGCAGCGTGAGCGGCGACGCCTCTGTCTGCGCCGCGCGCGTCGAGGTGGGGCCGGGCACCGTGGTGAGCGGCACCCTGCACATCGAGTCCTCCCAGGAGCCCGTCATCGCCGAAGGCGCCAAGATCGGCACGCTCGACTATGTCCACAGCAGCAGCGACGGCCTGGCCCCGATCGCCGCAGCCGGCGGCATCGGCCTCTTCGGGCTGGGCGTGTTCGCCCGCTTCCTACTCGACGTGGTGGGCGGGGTGCTCGGCTTCTTGATCATGGCGGCGCTGTGCGAGTGGCTGCTGCGCCGCCAGACCAAGGGCGCGGCGGAGATGCTGCGCCAGCGCCCCGGCGCCCTGCTGGGCACGGGAGCGGTCGCCATGATCGCCTCGCCGATCGCCGTGCTCCTGCTGTGCGTGCTGGTGGTGACCCTGCCGCTCGCCGGCGTGCTGGCGCTGTGCCTGGCCGCCGCCACCCTGGCAGGTGGCGGCTTCTTGGCTGCCGCGCTGGGCAAGATCGTCTTCCCCAAGATGGGGCGCTTCGCCTCTGCCCTGCTCATGGCACTCATCTTGGGTGCCGTGCACGCACTGCCCTTCGTTGGCGGGCTGGTGACCGTGGCGGGCTTTGTGTTCCTGCTGGGTTACGTGCTGCAGAAGCTCTGGCTGGGTAGGGGTACCATAGAGGCCGCGTAAGGCAGCCCCGCGCGCGGTGCCGCCTGCTCCCACCACCCGACCCAGGAGGCACCCATGGACGCCCAGCGCTTGCTCAGCACCTTCCTCGACCTGGTCCGCATCGACAGCCCCAGCGGGCACGAGGCCGCTGTGGCCGCCTACATCCGCGCCGCCCTCGAGCCGCTCGGGTGCCGGGTGGAGGTCGACGGAGCGGGCGAGCTCACCGGCAGCGACACCGGCAATGTCATCGCCACGCTGCCTGGCACCCTGCCCGGCAGCGTGGTGCTCACCTGCCACATGGACTGCGTGCCGCCCTGCTGCGGCGTTGAGCCCTTGGTCGAAGACGGGCTCATCCACACAGACGGCAGCACCGTGCTCGGCGGCGACGACAAGGTGGGAGACGCCGCCATCATCGAGTGCATGCGCAGCCTGGCTGAAAGCGGGCAGCCCCATGTGACGGTGAAGGGCATCTTCACCGTGCAGGAGGAGGTTGGCTGCTGCGGTGCAAAGGCGCTGGCCCCCGGCGCGCTGGAGCCCGGCGAGCCGGTCTTCGTGCTCGACATGGACGGCAACCCCGGCGGCGCCACCGTGGGCGCTCCCTACCACTACACCTTCACGGCGGAGTTCATCGGCAAGGCGGCCCACGCCGGCTGCGCGCCGCAAGACGGCATCCATGCCATCGCCGCCGCCGCCAAGGCGGTGAGCCTCATGCAGGAGCGCGGGTGCCTGGGCGCCTTCGCGCCGCACGCCGCTGCGAACATCGGCACCATCAAGGGCGGCACCGCCAACAACGTCGTGCCGCCCAGCTGCACGCTCACCGGCGAGTGCCGCGCTGTGGACCGCGCCAAGGCAGACACCAACCGCCAGGTCATGATCGCCTGCCTGGAGGAAGGCGCCGCTAGCGTGGGCGCGCGCCTGGAGCAGGAGTGGGTGCTGGAGTACGACGGCTTCCTCTACGACGAGTGCGAACCCGCCGTGCAGCTGATCAAGCGCGCGGCCGAGGCCTGCGGCCTGCCCTTCTGGACGGAGGTGAGCGCCGGCGGCAGCGACGCCAACATCTTCGCCAGCCGCGGCGTGACGCCCATCGTGGTCGCCACCGGCATGACCAACTTCCACAGCGTGGACGAGTGCCTCAAGGTCCAGGACCTGGAAGACACCGCGCGCATCGCCATCGCCCTGGTGCGGGCGGCGGGGGAGTAGCGTCCGTGCCCCGCCAGCTCAAGGCGCGCCCCGAGGCGAGCTCGGGCCCGTTCGGGCCCTTCATGGAGGACTTCCTCGTCTACCTGGCGGTGGAGCGCGGCTTTTCCCACGCGACCACCGAGGCCTACCGCCGCGACCTCACCGACTACCTGGACTACCTGCACCGCGACTGCGGGCTGGGTGCGCTCGACGAGGTCCAGCGCCCCATGGTGACCGGCTACCTGGCCGACCTCGAGCGGCGCGGCTACGCAGCCAGCAGCGCCAACCGCCACATGGCTGCGGCCAAGAGCTTCCACCGCTTCTGCGTGCGCGAGGGCCTCACCCAGGCGGACCCGGTGAGCAGCGTGCCCCTGCCCAAGCGCCCCCAGCGCCTGCCCGAGACCCTGAGCGTGGTGCAGGTGGGCCGCCTGCTCGACCAGGAGTTCCCCCAGACGCCGGCGGGCATGCGCGACCACGCCATGCTCGAGCTGCTCTACGGCTGCGGCCTGCGCGTGAGCGAGCTCACCGGTTTGGACATCGCCAGCCTGCTGCTCGAAGACGGGCTGCTGCGCGTGCGCGGCAAGGGCGGCAAGGAGCGCGTGGTGCCGCTCATGGGCTGCGCCCTCACCAGCTTGGAGGACTACCTCGAGCGGGCCCGCCCCCAGCTGCGCTGCGCTAACGCCGCCCGCCCACAGGACCCGGCCGCGGTCTTCCTCAACGCGCGCGGCGGCAGGATCACGCGGCGCTCTGTGATGACGCTGGTGGAGCGCTACGGCCGCAACATCGGGCTCGAGGGCCTGCACCCGCACCTGCTGCGCCACAGCTTTGCCACGCACATGCTCCAAGGCGGCGCGGACCTGCGCATGCTCCAGGAGATGCTGGGTCACAGCGACATCTCGACCACCCAGGTCTACACGCACGTGGACCGCACGCACATACGCGCCGAGTACCTGGCCGCCCACCCGCGCGCGTAGCCGCCCACCCGCCGCGAGCGGCGTGCAGTATTAACAGCCTGTTACATCGACCCCAGCGCCCCCGCGGTGAAACGCCGCGGAAACAATCCCCCCATAGAGTGAGCCTACCGAGCCGGCCCGGGGCGCACCGCGCTGCGCCCCCAGCGCCCGGCTCCCACTTAGACGGCAATCTCCAGGGAGGGAGTATCAATGCTAAGGAGAGAGGGTGACATCCATATCCCATCGGGATGCGCTATCAGCGCCATCATGGACCGCAGCGGCACGCGGCATGACGGCACGGACATCATCAAGTCCATCGCGCTGATGCACGACCGCGGGAACGGCCTGGGCGGCGGCTTTGCCGCATACGGCATCTACCCCGAGTACAAGGATCTCTACGCCTTCCACATCTTCTTGGAAGACAAGCAGGCGCGCGTCGACGTGCAGAACTACATCGAGGAGAAGTTCAAGCTGGAGGTGAGCGAGAAGCTCTCCACCCGCAAGGTCGCCACTGTCAAGGACGCGCCCATCATCTGGCGCTTCTTCGCTGCGCCCAAGCCCGACCACGTCAAAGACGAGGCAGACGGCGACGAAGAGCAGTACGTGATGAACTGCGTCATGCACATCAACACCCACATCAGCGGTGCGTTCGTGAGCTCGTCGGGCAAGGACATGGGCGCCTTCAAGGGCGTTGGCTACCCCGAGGAGATGGGCGAGTTCTACCGCCTGGAGGACTACAAGGCCTGGCTGTGGACGGCGCATGGGCGCTTCCCGACCAACACCCCGGGCTGGTGGGGCGGTGCGCACCCCTTCACCCTGCTCAACTGGTCCATCGTCCACAACGGCGAGATCAGCTCCTACGACGCCAACCGCCGCTACATCGAGCAGTTCGGCTACGACTGCGCGCTGGCGACTGACACCGAGGCCATCACCTACATCTTCGACCACTTGGTGCGCCAGCACGGGCTCTCCCTCGAGACCGCGGCCCACATCATGTGCGCGCCCGGCTGGGACGAGATCGAGCGCATGCCGGCCGAGGAGCGGGCCTACGAGACCGCGATCCGCCAGGTCTACGGGCCCTGCCTGGTCAACGGCCCGTTCTCGGTCATCCTGGGCACCGGCGACGGCATGATGGCCCTCAACGACCGCCTCAAGCTGCGCGCCCTCATGCGTGCCGAGAAGGGCGACATCGTGTACTTCGCCTCTGAGGAGAGCGCCATCCGCGTGGTGTGCGAGGACGCCGAGAACCTCCGCGCCGTGGGCGGCGGCGTGCCGGAGATCGTCAAGCTCTACTCCGCAGAGAGGGGGAACTAGCCATGCCCATCAACTACCTCCTGCCTGCCTTCCTGGTCGAGCGCGATGCCAAGCGCTGCATCAAGTGCGGCGCCTGCGCGCGCCAGTGCTCCAACGAGACGCACTACAAGGACGAGGACCTCGACGTCATGTGCGCGCACGAGGAGCGCTGCGTCAACTGCCAGCGCTGCGTGACCATCTGCCCCACCCACGCGCTCACCATCAAGCGCCACGAGCAGGCACAGCCGCTCTCCAACAACTGGACCGGCGGCTATATCCAAGACATCGCGGCGCAGGCCCAGGGCGGCGCCGTGCTGCTGAGCTCCATGGGCACCCAGAAGAACTACCCGGTCTACTGGGACCACATGCTGCTCAACGCATCGCAGGTGACCAACCCCTCCATCGACCCGCTGCGCGAGCCCATGGAGACCAAGGTCATCCTGGGCCGCAAGCCCGAGAAGCTCGTCGTTGACGAGAAGACCAAGACCATCAAGACCCCCATGTACCCCAGCCGCACCCTGGGCGTGCCGATCATGTTCTCCGCCATGTCCTTCGGCTCCATCAGCCTCAACGCCCAGAAGTCCATGGCGCTGGCGGCGCGCGAGCTGGGCACCTTCTTCAACACCGGCGAGGGCGGTCTGCACAAGGACCTGCGCGAGTTCCACGACAACTGCATCGTGCAGGTGGCGTCTGGCCGCTTTGGCGTTGACCGCGACTACCTGGAGCAGGCCTCCATCATCGAGATCAAGATCGGCCAGGGCGCCAAGCCCGGCATCGGCGGCCACCTGCCCGGCGAGAAGATCAACGACGAGGTCTCCGCCACCCGCATGATCCCCAAGGGCACCGACGCCATCTCGCCCGCCCCGCACCACGACATCTACTCCATCGAGGACCTGCGCCAGCTGATCTACTCGCTCAAGGAGGCCACGGAGTACACCAAGCCCGTCTCCGTCAAGATCGCGGCCGTGCACAACGCGCCGGCTATCGCATCCGGCATGGCGCGCGCCGGTGCCGACATCATCGTCATCGACGGCTTCCGCGGCGGCACGGGCGCGGCGCCCACCCGCATCAAGGACAACGTGGGCATCCCCATCGAGCTCGCCTTGGCAAGCGTCGACCAGCGCCTGCGCGACGAGGGCATCCGCAACCGCGTGAGCCTGGTGCCCGCCGGCTCGTTCCGCTGCAGCGCCGACATCGTCAAGGCCATCGCCCTGGGAGCAGACGCCGTCTACTGCGCGAGCGCCCCGCTCATCGCCATGGGCTGCCACATGTGCCAGTCGTGCAACAAGGGCAAGTGCAACTGGGGCATCGCCACCCAGCGCCCGGAGCTCACCCGCCGCCTGCGCCCGGAGGTCGCGTCCCAGCGCATCGTCAACCTCGTCACCGCCTGGAACCACGAGATCCAGGAGATGCTCGGCGGCATGGGCATCAACGCCATCGAGTCGCTGCGCGGCAACCGCTTGATGCTGCGCGGCATCGGCCTCAACGAAAAGGAGCTCGAGGTGCTCGGCATCAAGTACGCAGGGGAGGTGATGTAGGTGAAACGCATCTACGCCTTCGAGGAGCGCTGCCTCAACTGCCGCCTCTGCGAGGTGGCCTGCAAGACCGCCCACTCCAAGTCCGGCGACACCTACAAGGCCTACATGCTCGAAGATGCCCTGCCCGGGCGCGTGCATGTGGAGGGCGACAACCAGCTCTCCGTAGCCGTCAACTGCCGCCACTGCAGCCACCCCAACTGCGTGAGCGGCTGCATCTCCGGCGCGCTGAGCAAGGACCCGGTCACCGGCATCGTCACCTGCGACACCGCCAAGTGCGTGGCCTGCCGCACCTGCGTGGCCATGTGCCCCTTCGGCGCGGTCACCGTCATCGAGAAGGCCCACAAGTGCGACCTGTGCACCACCGGCCACGGCAACGGCGACCCGGCCTGCGTGCGCGCCTGCATCAACGGCGCCCTGATCTTCGTCGAGTCCGATGAGGAGCAGGTCAAGGCGGTCGAAGACAACGTCTCTGGAAGGGGGCTGTAGCCATGGCAGCCAAGTACCTGGTCCTGGGCAACTCCTCTGCGGCCTGCGCTGCAGTCGACGCCATCCGCGAGAACGACCCCAGCGGCAGCATCACCATGTGCTCGCCGGAGCCCTACAACGCCTACGGCACGCCGCTGGTGAGCTACGTGGTCAAGGGCACCTCCACGCTCGAGACCGCCTACATCCGCAAGGAGGAGTGGTACCAGCGCCACGGCATCACCCGCCTGTTCGGGCCGGGCAAGGCCGGCGTCAAGCTCGACGCCGCCGCCCACACCGTCACGCTCGAGGACGGCACGCAGATCGAGTACGAGAAGTGCCTCGTCGCCACCGGCTCCGTTCCCTTCACCCCGCCCTTCAAGGGCCTGCCTGAAAACGCCGTCAACCGCTTCACCTTCCTCACCATGGACAAGGCCCTGGGCGTGAACGCCTACATCGCCAAGCTCAAGGAGGAGAAGGGGGCAGACTACCCCGTCAAGGCCGTGGTCATCGGCGGCGGCCTCATCGGCGGCAAGGCGGCCGAGGGCCTGGCCTACCAGTGCGCAAGCGTCACGGTGCTGGAGTTCGCGCCGCGTATGCTGCAGGCCGTGCTGGACGAGAAGGGCAGCCTCATGCTGCAGGAGAAGTGGCGCGAGCACGGCATCACCCCCATGCCCGGCTACACCACCGAGCTCATCTACACCAACGCCGACGGCACGCTCGTGACCGGCTGCAACCTGGTGAAGGTCTCCTATGACGAGGAGGGCAAGCCCTCCACCGAGCAGGTGGGCTCCCTCGAGTGCGACATCCTCATCACCGCCGTGGGCGTGCGCCCCAACTCCGGCATCCTCGTCGAGGCCGGCGCCGAGCAGGGCCGCGGCATCATCTGCGACAACCACATGGCCACCAGCCTGCCCGACGTCTACGCCGCAGGCGACCTCACCAGCGTGCACAACACCCTCACCGGCGGCGAGGCACCCCTGGCGCTGTGGCCCAACGCCAACGCCCAGGGCCGCGTTGCCGGCTGCGCCATGAGCGGCGACATGGACCACACCTACAACGGCTCCTTCGCCATCAACGCGGTGGGCTTCTTCGACGACGTGAGCATCCTGAGCTGCGGCGTCAACCCCCGCGACAACGAGATGAGCCAGTACGACGTCAAGCTCTACGTGGACGAGGAGAAGTGCCAGTACGTGCGCTTCGTCTGCAAGGACGGGCTGCTCTACGGCTACATCCTCATGAACCGCCCGGACGGTGCCGGCATCTACAGCCAGGTGATCAGGGAGCGCATCCCGCTGAGCGAGCTGCCGGCAGACGTCTTCGAGCGCCCCATCCAGGAGCTCGACCTGCCGATGTACTTCCGCAAGCGCAACATGCGCAAGGGCTTCGATGGAGGTGAAGCATAAATGACCAGGGAGATCGAGGTCGGCCTGACCTACTATCGCGAGCTCAACCAGGAGATCCGCGACGCGATCCGCGCGGGAGAGACCGAGTTCAAGCTGACGCGCGTCTTCGGGCAGCGCTATATCGGCGACGCCCTCCAGGCGCCCGTCCACATCGACATCACCGGCACCCCCGGCAACGACATGGCGGCCTTCATGGACGGCGCCACCATCGAGGTCCACGGCAACGGCCAGGACCAGGTGGCCAACACCATGAACGACGGCACCATCGTCATCCACGGCCGCTGCGGCGACGCCACCGGCTACGGCATGCGCGGCGGCAGCGTCTACATCCGCGACGGCGTGGGCTGGCGCAACGGCATCCACATGAAGCAGTACCAGGACAAGTGCCCCACGCTGGTCATCGGCGGCGATGCCGGCGCCTTCCTGGGCGAGTACATGGCCGGCGGCATCATCTTGCTGCTGGGCAAGCCCGAGAAGTACGTGGGCAACGGCATGCACGGCGGCATGATCTACCTGGCCGAGCCCATGCCCGACTACATGGTCAACGAGGGCCTCATCCAAGAGGAGCTCGAGGACTTCGACCGCGCCAAGGTCCAGGAGCTGCTCGACAACTACAACGGCTACTTCGGCACCAGCGTGCAGGTCACGGAGAGCTTCCGCCGCCTGCATCCTGCCAGCAGCCGCCCCTACGCCGGCATGTACACCTAGGCCGCGCGCCCACCGCGCTTGCGCACCGCTTTTACCAAGGGGCCGCTCACCCTCCCGAGCGGCCCCTTCTGTCCCTCAGCTGCCTCTCAAGGGCCCGCGGCTCTTTCACGGAGAAATCCCTTGCGTGGGGTGGTTGGCGCCGTTATCATGGACAGGCTTGTGTAAATTGCGCTGGTCGGTAACCAGCGCGTCGTTAAGGAGACTTAATGAAGCCCAATATTCATCCCGAGTACGTTGAGTGCACTGTCCGCTGCTCTTGCGGCAACACCTTCAAGACCCGCTCCACCAAGAGCGAGATCGTGGTCGAGCTCTGCAACGAGTGCCATCCCTTCTTCACTGGCCAGCAGAAGTTCGTCGACACCGGCGGACGCGTCCAGCGCTTTGCCGACAAGTTCGGTGGCGCCGCTGCCCGCATCAAGGAGCAGGAGGCCGCCAAGAAGGCTGCCAAGGCTGCTGCCGCTGCTGCCGCTGAGGAGGCCAGGAAGGCCGAGCGCGAGGCCAAGGCCGCTGCCAAGGCCGCACGCGCTGCCGAGTACGCCGCCAAGGCCGCTGCCGAGGAGGCTGCCGCTGCCGAGGAGCCCGCAGCTGAGGAGGCCCCTGCAGAGGAGACCGCTGCTGAGGAGACCGCTGAGTAGTCAGCCCGGAGCATAAGCGTTCCTGGGAGCCGCCCCCGTGGGCGGCTCCCGTGCGTTTGGGGTACCGTTTGGGCTGGGTGCACGCTGTCGGCCCCGCCTGCGTTGGCGCCGATGACATCCTTATTCCCCGTAGAGGAGAATAACGCGTACTATTGTCAGGGGCCTTCCCGCGGAGGCCCTCTCTGCATAGCGGCTGCCGCTGGCAGCCGCCCTTCGATGAGAACGTGGAGGAACACAGATGCTTGCGGCAGTCCCCAAGCGCCTTCTGGTGGCAGCGCTCTGCATAGCCGTTTCGCTCGGCATGGTGCTGCCCCTCCCTGCGGCTGCGGCCGCGGCAGGCCAGGGGGAGAGCCCCCGCGTGGTGCGGGTGGGCTTCTTCGCCCACGAGGGCTACCACGAGCTGAGCCAAGACGGCACCCGGAGCGGCTACGGCTACGACTTCGACCTCCTCCTGCGGCGCTACTCCAACCTCAACTTCGAGTACCTGGGCTATGACAAGACCTGGGAGGAGAGCCTGCAGATGCTGCGCGAGGGCAAGGTCGACATGCTCACCACCGCCCACAAGACGGCCGAGCGCATGGCCGAGTTCGACTTCTCGCTGCCCATCGGTACCAACAGCGTCGAGCTCACGGTGCGCAAGGACGATGAGCGCTACACCGCCGGCGAGTACGCTGGCTACAACGGCATGAAGGTGGGCATGATCCGCAAGAGCAGCAACAACGCCTTCTTCGCCGAATACGCCGCCAGCAGGGGTTTCACCTTCAAGGCCCGCTACTACGACACCGCTGCCGAGGTGGCAGAGGCGCTGGCCTCAGGCGAGGTCGACGCCGCGGCAACGAGCACCCTGCGCCTCACGCACGATGAGAAGACCCTGGACGAGTTTGGGACGCAGTACTTCTACGCCATCGTGCGCAAGGGGGATGCGGAGCTGCTGGCCGAGATAAACCGCGGCATCGAGCGCATGGACGCCTCCGAGGGCGACTGGCGCGCCCGGCTCTTCAGCGCCAACTACGGCGTGAGCGCGGCCTTCGAGGGCCTGGAGTTCGACGAGGAGGAGCTGGCATACATCGCGGCGCACTCCACGGACGACAACCCGATCACCGTGGGTACCGCCACGGACTGGCCCCCGTTCTCGTACCTCGATAACGGCCAGATCACCGGCATGGCGCCCTCGTGCTGGGACGCCATCGCCCAGATGGCGGGCCTGTGCTACCGCTACGGCGACTTCACCGCCAACCCCAACCTGCTGAGCGCCGAGCAGGGTGCCAGCGCGGACGACCCCATGCCGGACATCTACCTCTGCTACTCGCTCGACGAGGCTTCTGCCGAGCGCAACGGCATGGTCTTGACGCCGCCCATCTTCGTCGCCGGGGCCTCGATGCTCTTGATCAGGGGCGGCAAGGACATCGAGACAATCGCCGTCTGCTCCTCGACGCAGCGCCTCAACAAGACCCTGCAGCTCCAGCCCGGGCAGCGCACCGCCGAGTACCCCAGCTCCGAGGACGCCGTGGAGGCGCTCAAGCGCGGCAAGGTCGACGCCGTCTACGTCTACACCTACGACGCCATGCGCCTGGAGAACTCTGACAGCTCCGGCCTGCTGGTCTCGAGCTTCGTGCCCGGCGTGATCATGGACATCTGCATCGCGGCCCCCGACGACGGCGACCACGTCCTCATGAGCATACTTTCCAAGTGCATCAACCAGATGTCGCAGGAGGACACCGAGGCGATACTGTCGAGCTATGTCTCGTTCCAGGCAAGCGACCTCACCCTCAAGGACATGGTGATGCTGCATCCCAACATCGCCCTGGCAGTGATCGTGGTCTGCGTGCTGCTGGTCATCGGGGCGGTCGTCGTGTTCCTGAGGCAGCGCTCCAAGCGCAAGCTGGCCGAGCAGCGCCGCCAAGACGAGGCCGTCTACCGCCGCCATATCGAGGACGCGCTCGACGCTGCGGAGCACGCCAACAAGGCCAAGACCGTCTTCTTGAGCACCATGAGCCACGACATCCGCACCCCCATGAACGCCGTGATGGGCTACTCGGAGCTGGCGCAGGAGCACCTGGGCGAGCCCGAGCTGCTGGCCGGCTACCTCTCCAAGATCTCAACCTCCGGCCGCCACCTGCTCAGCCTCATCAACGACATCCTCGACATGAGCCGCATCGAGAGCGGCAACGTGAAGCTCGAGCCCGTCCCCGTGAACCTACCCGCCGCCGTGGCAGACGTCGAGGCAATCGTCAGGAGCACGGCCCAAGCCAAGGACCTGGACTTCACCGTCGACGTGCGCACCCTGCGCAACCCCGACGCGCTCTGCGACAGGCTGAGGCTCAACCAGGTGCTCATCAACCTGCTGAGCAACGCCGTGAAGTACACCAAGCCCGGCGGCTACGTGCGCTTCGAGCTGGAGGAGCTGGCCTGCGCCCACGAGGGCTTCGGGCGCTACCGCTTCACCGTGAGCGACAACGGCATCGGCATGAGCGAGGAGTTCCAAAAGCACCTCTTCGAGTCGTTCACGCGCGAGGAGAGCAGCGACGTGAGCGCCACCCAGGGCACGGGCCTGGGGCTGGCGATCACCAAGACCATCATCGAGATGATGGGCGGCACGGTGAGCGTTCACAGCCAGCAGGGCCTGGGCTCGACCTTCCGCGTGGAGCTCGAGCTGCAGCTGTGCGCGCCGCAGGCAGAGCCGCAGGGCGGCCAGCCCCAGCCCCAGCCCCAGCAGGCCGACTTCTCCGGCAAGCGCGCCCTGCTGGCCGAGGACAACGAGATGAACCGCGAGATAGCCTGCGCCGTCCTGGAGGGGCTGGGGCTGGAGGTCGTGGCCGTGGAGGACGGCGACCTGGCCCTGCAGCGCCTTGCCGCCGCCGAGCCGGGCTTCTTCAGCATCGTGCTGCTCGACATCCAGATGCCGCGCATGAACGGCTACGCCACCGCCCGCGCCATCCGCGCGCTGGACGACCCGGCGCTTTCCAGGCTGCCCATCGTTGCCATGACGGCAGACGCCTTCGAGGAGGACCGCCAGCAGGCCTTCGAGGCGGGCATGGACGCCCACGTGGCCAAGCCCATCGAGGTGCCCGAGCTGGTAGCCGCCTTGAGCGAGCTGCTCGCCTAGCCGCCGCTGCCCCGCCGCGCCGCCGCCATGCGGGTGGAGGCTTGGCAACGCTTGGCCGCCGCGCCTGCGCCAGCGGGTATCATGAGCGGATACCAAAACGAGAGGAGACCCCTGTGAACGTGGAGCTTCTGTACCATACGCCCGACCCGGAGCGCGCCGTGGCAACCGCCGCGCGCCTGTGCTACGCCCCCGTGGGCGCCGCAGAGCTGATGGAGACGCTTTCAGAGGAGCGCATCCGCAAGGTGCTCACCACCATCCTGCGCAGCGGCCACCTCTCCACCCTGGAGCACGCCAGCTACACCTTTGCGGTCGACGGCATCAGCCGCGCCTGCAGCCACCAGCTGGTGCGCCACCGCCTGGCAAGCTACAACCAGCAGTCCCAGCGCTACGTCACCTTCAAAGAGGAGCCCGAGTTCATCCTGCCCCAAAGCGTGGCAGACGCCGGCGCCCAGGAGGAGTTCGACCGGGCGGTCAAGGACGCCTTCGCCGCCTACGACAGGCTGGTCAAGCTGGGTGTGCCCGCAGAGGACGCGCGCTACCTGCTGCCCAACGCCTGCGAGACAAAGATCGTCATCACGATGAACATCCGCGAGCTGCTGCACTTCTTCAGCCTGCGCTGCTGCAACCGCGCCCAGTGGGAGATCCGCGAGATGGCCTGCCGCATGCTCGAGCTCGCCCGCCCCACCGCGCCCTTCATCTTCCAGGACGCCGGCCCGGGCTGCGTGCGCGGCGCCTGCCCCGAGGGTGCCATGTGCTGCGGCCAGCCCTGGGAGGAGGTTGCACGCTAGATGAGCGAGCGCACCGAGGACATCCAAGCACAGCAGGGGCAGCCCGAGCCCAACAGCGCCGCCTTGGCCGCCGCCCAGGAGCAGGGCTTTGCAGACTCGATGCGGGCGGGCGACGCCTTCATCGCAGACGGCGACGTCCTGTGCCGCACCCACATCGGCGGCCAGGCGCTCATCGAGGGCATCATGATGCGCGGCCGCTACAACTGGGCCGTCGGCATCCGCGAGCCAGACGGCTCCATCTACACAGAGGAGCACGACCTCGCCAGCGGCCGCGACAAGAACAGCTGGCTGCGCTGGCCGGTGGTGCGCGGCTGCACCGTCTTTGTGGAGAGCCTCATGCTGGGCTTCAAGGCCCTCAACGTGGCAACCGAGCACGCCTTCGACTGGGAGGAGACCGAGGAGGAGCGCGAGAAGCGCCTCAAGAAGGAGTCCCGCAAGAAGAAGGTGCCGGTGGATGAGCTGCGCGCCCAGGAGGACGCAGCGGCTGCAGAGAAGGCCGCCCGCCGCGCCGAGGAGCGCCAGGCTGCCCTGGCCGCAGCCCAGGAGAGGGGCGAGGATGCCGAGGAGGCGGGCCGCGCCTTCGACCGCGCCTGCAAGCAGGAGGACGCCCAGGACGACGAGCTCGACGTGGTGATGACCGTCTCCATGGTCATCGGACTGATCGTGGGCGTGGCGATCTTCGTCGTCGTGCCGGCGGCGCTGAGCAACCTGGTCTTCGGCGAGGCCGCCATGAACAGCGTGGGCTGGAACGTCTTCGACGGCATCCTGCGCGTGGTGATCTTCGTGGCCTACATCTGGCTCATCAGCCGCATGAAGGACATCAAGCGCATGTTCGCCTACCACGGCGCCGAGCACAAGACCATACACTGCTTCGAGCACGGGCTGCCGCTCACGGCGGCCAACGCGCAGGTGTTTCCCACGCTGCACGTGCGCTGCGGCACCGCCTTCCTCATCATGGTGATGCTCATCGCCATCTTCGTCTACACGGTGCTGGGAACGCCCATCAACGCCCTGGTGGACCTCACCGGCGTCACGGAGGGCCCGCTGCGCTTCGTGCTCGTGGTACTCACGCGCATCGTCCTCATGCCCGTGATCGCGGGCGTGAGCTACGAGATCACGGTCCAGTGGGCGGGCAAGCGCCCGCGCAACCCCCTGGTGCGCGTGATCCTGTGGCCCGGCATGCAGATGCAGCGCCTCACCACCAACCCGCCCGACGACTCCATGGTCGAGTGCGCCATCGCCGCCATGGAGCTGGTGCTGGCCCGCGAGGAGCTCGAGGCCCGCAAGAAGGAGGCCGCCGCAGCAGCGGCGTAAGCGTTTCAAAGAACGAGGAGACACCCCTACATGGAGTTCACAACAGCAGGAGAGAGCCACGGCCCGGCTCTGACGGCCGTCATCACCGGCGTGCCCGCGGGCATCGCGCTCGAGCAGGAGGACATCGACCGCGACCTGGCCCGCCGCCAAAAGGGCTACGGCCGCGGCGGCCGCATGCTCATCGAGACAGACCGCGCCCAGGTGCAAAGCGGCGTGCGCTTCTCCAAGACCCTGGGCACGCCCGTCACCTTGCAGGTGGTCAACGACGACTTCCCCAACTGGGCGGGCCGCATGGACGTCTTCGGCCAGGCGCCGGCCGAGCTCAAGCGCGAGGTGCAGCCCCGCCCCGGGCATGCGGACCTGGTGGGCATGCTCAAGACGGGCACGCGCGACGCCCGCGACATCCTCGAGCGCTCCAGCGCGCGCGAGACCGCGGCGCGCGTGGCGGCGGGCGCGGTGGCCAAGGCCTTCCTGCGCGAGCTGGGCGTGGAGGTCTACTCCTACGTCACGCGCATCGGCAGCGCCGCCCTCGAGGCGGACGGCCCCTTCGACCGCGCAGCCATCGAGGCAAGCGAGGTGCGCTGCCCGGACGAGGAGGCAACCCAGGCCATGAAGGCTCAGATCGACGAGGCCAAGCACAACGGCGAGTCGCTGGGCGGCCAGGCTGTGGTGGTGGCCACGGGGCTCGTCCCCGGCCTGGGCAGCTACAACAGCGGGCCCAACCGCCTGAGCTCGCGCCTGGGCGCGGCCTGCTTTGCCATCCCCGCCATCAAGGCGGTGGAGATCGGCCTGGGCGCGGAGTGCGCACGGCGCTTTGGCAGCCAGGTGCATGACGGCATCGTCTGGAGCGAGGAGGGCGGCTACGGGCGCACCGGCAACAACGCCGGCGGCCTGGAGGGCGGCATGACCAGCGGCCAGCCGCTGGTGCTCACGCTCTCCATGAAGCCCATTCCCACGCTCATGAAGCCCCTGCCCACCGTCAACACAGACACCCACGAAGTTGTGGCGGCCTCCAAGGAGCGCAGCGACACCTGCGCCGTGCCCGCCATGGGCGTGGTGGCGGAGGCCGAGGTGGCCATGGTGCTGGCAGACGCCTACACGCGCATGTTCGGCGACAGCTGCCTGGCAGACATCCTGCAGCGCCGCGACGCCTACCTGGCGCGCATCGCGCAGCGCTAGGGGGCAGCCATGGGCGAGGAGAAGGCGGCACCTGCCGCGAAGAAGGCCGCCAAGCAGGGAGGCAAGGCCCCGCACAGCGCCCGCAAGGGCGGCTCCAAGGGCCGCCGCCAGCACAAGGGCGGCGCTCCCAAGGCGGCGCAGGTCTGCAACAAGGGCGAGCACATCCTCTTCGTGGGCTTCATGGGCAGCGGCAAGACCAGCGTGAGCCGCGTGGTGGCCAAGCGCTGCGGCCTGCCGCTCGTCGACGTCGACGCCTACATCGAGCAGACCCAGGGGCGCACCATCAAGCAGATCTTCGCCGAAGAGGGCGAGCAGGGCTTCCGCCGCATCGAGACCCAGGCCATGGCCGCGCTGGCCTTCGAGCCCAAGAGCGTCATCAGCTGCGGCGGCGGGGCCTGCGGCAGCGCCGTCAACCGCGGCATCCTCAAGGCGCTGGGCACCGTGGTCTTCCTCAAGGTGCCCCTGCAGGAGGCCATCGGCCGCATCAGCGACCCCTCCACGCGCCCCATGCTCAGCGGCCCGCGCCCCGTTGAGGAGATATACCGCGAGCGCCTGCCGCTGTACCGCGACGTGGCCGACATCACCATCAACACCGCCGGCAAGGGCGTGGGCGCCAACGTATCGCAGGTCATCGGCGCCCTGCGCCGCAACGGCCTTATCTAGAGGAGGACCGCATGAGCCAAGACCGCATCATCCCCGTCCGCTTTGCAGACGGCAGCGGCTACGAGATCCGCGTGGGCAGGGGCAGCATGGGCGTGCTCGGCGCCGTGCTGCGCGAGCTCAAGGACTTCAACAAAGCCGTCGTCATCAGCGACGAGAACGTGGGCCCCACCTACGCCAAGCTCGTCAAGCGCCGCCTGGAGGAGGCGGGCTACCAGGTGTTCGACCTACTCATCCCGCCGGGCGAGACCTCCAAGGACATCGGCATGGCAACGGAGATCTGGGAGATGCTCGCCCAGTACGGCTTCTGCCGCAACGACCTGGTGGTGGCCTGCGGCGGCGGCGTCGTAGGCGACCTCGCGGGCTTTTGCGCGGCCACCTACATGCGCGGCATCGACTTCGTCCAGGTGCCCACCACGCTGCTGGCGATGGTGGACGCCTCCATCGGCGGCAAGACGGCCGTCGACCTGCCTTGCGGCAAGAACCTCGTGGGCGCCTTCCACCAGCCCATCTACATCTGCGCAGACATCCGCACCCTCAAGACCCTCGAGGACGAGGACTGGGCCAACGGCTTCGCAGAGATCGCCAAGAGCTCTGTGGTTGCGCCGCGCCGCAGCTTCTACGAGTGGCTGCGCAGCAACGCCGCCGGCCTCATGGAGCACGACGACGCCCTGCTCGAGGAAGTCGTCTACATGACCGCCTCGTTCAAGGCGTCCGTGGTGAGCAAGGACGCCAAGGAGGCCGGCTTGCGCGAGTGCCTGAACTACGGCCACACCCTGGCACACGCCATCGAGACCGCTGCGGGCTACGGGGTGATCGGGCACGGCCGCGCGGTGGCCGAGGGCATGCGCTTTGCCGCACGCCTGGCCACCGAGGTCCAGGGCGCCGGCGTCGAGTTCGTCAAGCGCCAAGACGCCCTGCTCGACAGCCTGGGCCTGGAGCAGCTGGCCTGGACGGCCGACCCCGAGCGCCTCTTCAAGATCATGAAGGGCGACAAGAAGAACCGCGGCGGCGACGTGCGCTTTGTCCTGGCAGAGGACTTTGCCAAGTGGGAGGTCGTGCCCGTGCCGGAGGAGATACTGATGAAGCACCTGCGCGCCTGGTGCGCCGGCAAGCAGAAGCTCATCGAGGCCAAGGAGGGGGAGGAGCGCGCATGAGGGTCCTGCTGATGAACGGCCCCAACCTCAACCTGCTGGGGCAGCGCGAGCCGGAGGTCTACGGCACCACCACGCTGGCAGACATCGAGGCGATGTTCACCGCCTACGCTGCAGAGCGCGGCGTGGAGGCGGAGTGCTTCCAGAGCAACTGGGAGGGCGCCCTCATCGACAAGATCCACGCCAGCATGGGGGTCTTCGACGGGATCGTCTACAACCCCGGCGCCCACACACACTACAGCTACGCCCTGCACGACGCCATCAGCTCCGTCACCACCCCGGTGGTCGAGATCCACATCTCGGACATCTCCAAGCGCAAGGAGGAGTTCCGCCACCACAGCGTGCTGGCAGACGCCTGCATCGGCCAGGTCAAGGGGCTGGGAGCGCCGGGCTACCTGCGCGCGCTCGACCTGCTGCTGGAGCACCTGGAAGGGGAGGCGGCCCGATGAGGGCGGCAGCGCGCCTGCAGCGCCTGAGGGAGCTCATGGCAGCCCAGGGCATAGACGCCTTCGTCTGCCGCTCCACCACCGACCTGCAGTGGCTCACGGGCTTCGAGGGGGTTTTCGACAGCGAGCAGGCCCACACGGCGCTCGTCACCGCGAGCGGGGCCGTGATCCACACGGACAGCCGCTACTCCACCGCCATGGAGGGCGCCGCGGCCCGGGAGGGCCTGTGGCGCGTCGACGCCGTGCCCGCCAGCGCAGCCGCCTTCCTGGCGCGCGAGCTGGAGGGGGCCGGCCTGGGCGGGGGCACCGTCGCCATCGACGACACAACGCCCCTCAAGCTCTACCGCGCGTACTGCGAGCGCCTGCCGCGCGCCGTGCTCGCAGAGCGCAGCGGCGACGTCTTGGCCCTGCGCCAGGTGAAGGAGCCCGCGGAGCTTCAGGCCATGCGCGCTGCCCAGGAGCTGGCCGAGGCCGCCTTCCTGGAGACCCTGGAGGGCATGGCGCCCGGCCAGACGGAGGAGCAGGTCTCGCTCAAGCTGGAGTTCGCCATGCGCAGCCGCGGCGCCCAGGAGCTGGCCTTCGCCAACATCGTGGCCAGCGGCCCCAACTCCGCCAACCCCCACGCCATCCCCGGCAGCCGCGCGCTGCAGGAGGGCGACATGGTGGTCATCGACTTCGGCGCGCGCGTGGGCGGCTACCGCAGCGATACCACCCGCACCGTGTGCGTCGGGCGCCCCAGCCCGCGCCAGCAGGCCGCCTACCGCGCGGTGCGCCTGGCCAACGAGGAGGTGCAGCGGCGCCTGCAGCCCGGGGTGAGCGGTGTCGAGATGCACAAGCTTGCAGAGCGGGTGCTGGAAGACGAGGGCTTTGGCGGGCTCATGGGCCACGGCCTGGGCCACGGCGTGGGTCTCGACATCCACGAGGAGCCCTGCCTCAACCTGCGCAACGAGCAACCCCTGCCCGCCGGCGCGGTGGTCACCGTGGAGCCCGGCGTCTACATCGCCGGGGAATTCGGCATCCGCACGGAGGACTGCGGCCTGGTGGGGGAGGCCGGCTTCGAGAGCTTCTGCACGCTCACCCACGATCTCGTCTGCATCTAGCGGGTCGTTTGCAGAAGACGGCAGGTCGTGGGCTGCGGACGGACCAAAGCTAGAGTAGAATAGTACGGCTTATGTAGAGAATCGCTGCAGCGGGCGGCATGCAGGCAGCTCGCCGCGCTGCGCGCAGGGGCGGGCGCTGTCCAGCTCTGGACGGTACGGCCCCGGCGGACCACGCCCGCCTCTGCGCAACGCCCTGCAGCACCGGCAAGAGGAAAGGTGGTTTGGAATGTCTGTCCAGCCCTCCCAGTTCAAGAACGGCATGTGCATCAAGTACAACAACAAGCTCTGCACCATCGTCGAGTTCCAGCACGTCAAGCCCGGCAAGGGCGGTGCCTTCATCCGCACCAAGCTCAAGGACATCAACACCGGCCGCGTGGTGGACTACACCTTCCGCCCCACTGACAAGTTCGACGACGTCCGCCTGGAGACCAAGGAGATGACCTACTCCTGGAACGACGGCGAGACCTACTACTTCATGGACCCGGAGACCTTCGAGCAGCCCGAGGTGCCCGCCACCCTCCTGGGTGACAAGGTCAAGTGGTTCCTCGAGGGCGACACCTGCCTGGCCCAGTACGCAGACGGCGAGCTGATCAGCGTCGAGCCCCCCATGTTCGTCGAGATGGAGATCGCCGCAACCGAGCCTGGCTTCAAGGGCAACACCGTCCAGGGCGGCACCAAGCCCGCCACCACGGAGACCGGCGCAGAGATCAAGGTCCCGCTGTTCCTCAACATCGGCGACAAGGTCAAGATCGACACCCGCGACGGCCGCTTCGTGGAGCGCCTGTAGTTTTTACGCACAAAGGCCAGCGCCGCAGGCTCCCAGGGGGTCTGCGGCGCTTACTATAGTCTGTGACGGCAGTCCACCACTAAGGAAGGGTTGGTAACGTGAGCGACTTCAAGTACAGGCGAGTTCTCCTCAAGCTTTCTGGCGAGGCCCTGCAGGGCGAGGGTGTTTACGGGATCGACCCCAAGGTGGTCGACATGATCGCCGAGTCTGTCAAGGAGATCGTCGAGGGCGGCGTCCAGCTCGCCATCGTGGTGGGCGGCGGCAACATCTTCCGCGGCATGGCCGGCGCCGCCAGCGGCATGGACCGCGCCCAGGCAGACTACATCGGCATGCTCGCCACCGCCATGAACGCCCTGGCCCTGCGCGAGGGCTTCGAGCGCGCGGGCATCCCCAGCCGCGTCCAGAGCGCCATCGACATGCAGGAGATCGCAGAGCCCTACATCCGCAACCGCGCCATCCGCCACCTGGAGAAGGGGCGCGTGGTCATCTTCGCCTGCGGCACGGGCAACCCCTACTTCACCACAGACACCGCCGCCGCCCTGCGCGCGTGCGAGATAAACGCAGACGCCATGCTCAAGGCCACGCAGGTCGACGGCGTCTATGACAGCGACCCCCGCACCAACCCCGCTGCCAAGCGCTTCGAGGTCATCTCGCACAAGGAGGTCTTGGAGAAGGAGCTCCACGTCATGGACTCCACGGCAGCCGCCCTGCTCAAGGACAACGGCATGCCCATCATCGTATTCAACCTGCACAAGCAGGGAAACATCGCCCGCGTCCTGCGCGGTGAGAACATCGGCACCATCGTCCAGTAAAGGGAGGACAAGATGAACGAGTACATCCGCAACGCCCAGGACCACAACGAGAAGGCGCTGGTTGCCCTGCAGAAGGACTTCTCCAAGCTGCGCACCGGCCGCGCCAACGCCGCCGTGCTCGAGGGCATCACCGTCAACTACTACGGCGCCGCCACCCCCATCACGCAGGTCGCCGCTGTCAAGTGCCCGGAGGCCCACATGCTCACCATCGAGCCCTGGGACAAGAGCATCGTCAACGCTGTGGAGAAGGCCATCATGGCCTCTGACCTGGGCGTCACCCCCTCTAACGACGGCTGCGGCATGATCCGCCTGCCCTTCCCCGCCCCCACCGAGGAGCGCCGCAAGGAGATCGTCAAGGAGTGCAAGACCGTGGCCGAGAAGGGCCGCGTCGCCATCCGCAACAACCGCCAGGACGCCAAGAAGAAGATGGAGAAGGCGGAGAAGGACGGCGAGATGAGCGAGGACGAGCTCAAGCGCGCAGAGGACGAGCTCCAGAAGATCACAGACAAGTACATCGCCAAGGTCGGCGAGCTGCTTGCCGCCAAGGAAGCAGAGATCATGGAGATCTAGCGTGTCACAGCGCCCTTCAACACTGGCCGAGATATTCCCAGAGCCCCCCGCCGGTTTAAACGCGGGGGCCCTGGATCTCTCGCGCGTGCCTCAGCACGTCGCCATCATCATGGACGGCAACGGCCGCTGGGCGCAGGCGCGCGGCCTCGGCCGCGGAGAAGGCCACAAGGCCGGCATCCGCGCCGTGCGAGAAGCAATCACCACCTGCAACGACATAGGCGTGCGCTACCTCACCATCTACTCCTTCTCCACAGAGAACTGGAAGCGCCCGCAAGACGAGGTCAAGGGCCTCATGACGCTCTTCGCAGAGACCATGACCGCCGAGGTCAAGGGCCTCATGGCCGAGGGCGTGCGCATCAAGCTGCTCGGCCGCACGGAAGAGCTGCCTCTGGCCACCCGCACCGCCCTGTGCGGCGCGGAGAAGGCGAGCGCCGGCAACACCGGGATGACGCTCGCCATCGCGGTCAACTACGGCTCGCGCATGGAGATGGCAGACGCCGCACGCTCGCTGGCAGAGGACGTCGCCTCCGGCGCGCTCAAGCCTCAAGACGTCACCGAAGAGGCCTTCGCTGGGCGGCTGTACACCGCCGGCATGCCCGACCCAGACCTCCTCATCCGCACCAGCGGCGAGCTGCGCATCAGCAACTTCCTGCTGTGGCAGCTCGCGTATTCGGAGATCTACGTCACAGACGTGCTCTGGCCCGACTTCGACCGCTACGAGCTGCTGCGCGCCCTGCTTGCGTACCAGGGGCGCGAGCGCCGCTTCGGGAAGGTGGGCTAGGCCATGGCCCTCAACGGCAAAGACGTGCTGCAGCGCAGCCTGGTGGGCGCGGTGTACATCCTCATCATGGGGCTGTGCACCCTGCTGTCGTGGTGGACCACGCTGCTGGCCGTCTGCGTCACTGCGGGCATCTGCACTTGGGAGTTTTTGAACATGGCCAAGAAGGCCGGCTTGCATCCCTACCGCAGCATAGGCACCGTCACCGCCGTGTGCATCCCGCTCGCCATGGGCTTCAACGTCGAGGGCACGCACATCGTCGCGCTGGGCCTGGGCGTGGCCTTCATAGGCGGCGTGCTGTGCCTGCTGCGCTTCTTCGTGCACGACCAAGACGGCATCGTAGACGTGGCCATCACGGTCTTCGCCTACCTCTACGTGGGCCTCACGCTGGGCGCGTTCCTGCTGCTCAGGGGCCACATCCCCACTTTGGAGGGCGGCCTGATGTGTCTGCTCATCCTGCTTTCCATCTGGGGCAACGACGCCTTCGCCTACCTGGGCGGCTGCGCGTTCGGCAAGCACAAGTTCGCGCCCAAGATCAGCCCCAAGAAGACCTGGGAGGGCGTCATCTGCGGCATGGCGGGGGGCATCGTCTTCTGGATCCTCGTGCCGCTGCTGTGCCCCAACTGCGGCTTCGGCTACCTCTACGCCGCCGTCTGCGGCGTGCTCTGCGGCATCTTGGGCATCATGGGAGACCTCACGGAATCCCACATCAAGAGAAGCTTCGACTGCAAGGACTCCGGCACCCTCATGCCCGGCCATGGCGGCCTGCTCGACCGCAGCGACTCCCTGCTCTTCGTGAGCGTGGGGGCGTGGTTCCTGGTGTGCGTGCTGCCGCTGTTCCTGCAGGCACCGGAGGTCATCGCGTGGCTGTAACAAGGATCGCGCTGCTCGGGTCGACTGGTTCCATCGGCACCCAGACCCTCGACGTGGCGCGCATGCACCCAGACAAGGTACAGGTCGTGGCGCTCGCCGCCGGCTCGCGCGCAGAGCAGCTGGTACAGCAAGCGCTCGAGTTCAAGGTGCCCCATGTGGCGCTGGGCAGCGAGGCCTGCAAGGGCGCTGCGTGCCTGGCGCAGCTGGGCCCGGAGGTCGCCGTGGGCTTTGGAGCCGCGGCCGTGGAGGCGCTCACCCAGCTCGAGGGAGTGGACCTGGTGGTCAACGCCCTCAGCGGCGCTGCCGGCCTGCGCGCCAGCTACAGCACCCTGGCAAGTGGGCGCAAGCTGGGGCTTGCCAACAAGGAGTCGCTCGTCGTGGGAGGCGACCTCATCATGCCGCTTGCCACGCATGAGACCATGCTCCCCGTGGACAGCGAGCACTCCGCCATCTACCAGTGCCTGCTGGGCGAGCACCCGCGCGAGATGCGCCGCATCTGGCTCACCTGCTCGGGCGGGCCGTTTCGCGGCTACAGCCGCCGGCAGCTGGCCCAGGTGACCGCGGCAGACGCCCTGGCACACCCCACCTGGAACATGGGCCCCAAGATCACCGTTGACTCGGCCAGCCTCATGAACAAGGGCCTCGAGGTCATCGAGGCGCACCACCTCTTCGACGTGAGTGTGGACGACATCCGCGTCGTCGTGCACCCGCAAAGCTGTGTGCACAGCATGGTCGAGTACGTGGACGGCTCCGTGAAGGCGCACCTGGGCGTGGCCGACATGCGCATCCCCATACAGTTCGCGCTGAGCTACCCGCACCGCTGGGAGAGCCCCGCGGCGGAGTGCGACTTCACCGCGCTGCACGCTCTGGAGTTCATGGACCCTGACCTCGATACCTTCCGCTGCCTGGGCCTGGCACTCGAGGCCGGCCGCGCAGGCGGCACCCTGCCCTGCGTGATGAACGCCGCCAACGAGCTTGCCGTGGCCTCCTTCCTGGGCGGCACCTGCAAGCTCACAGACATAGACGCCGCCGTCGAGCACGCCATGGAGCACCTGGGCTGCCAGAGGGTAGAGAGCCTGGAGCAGCTCGAGGAGCTCGACGCCCGCGCCCGCAGCTGCGCCGCCGCCTACCTGGCGCGCCTCTAGCCCATCACGGCACCCTGCCCCCGTCATCGCGGGAACAGGGTGCCAACTGTTTTCTCGGCTCCATTTTTGTGTCACAGGCATGGGGTAGGATGGCCTCTCGTTGGACGCTCTATGAAGGGAGTGCGCTTTGGTCGATGTCCTGCTTACAGTGTTTTGGGGCCTGTTGATCCTCATAGTCTTGGTGGTTGTCCACGAGCTGGGCCACTTCGTCGTGGCGAAGGGCTTTGGCGTGAGGGTCACGGAGTTCATGATCGGCCTGCCCGGCCCCAGCATCGGCTTTGAGCGCGGGGGCACCCGCTATGGCGTCACCGCCATCCCCTTCGGCGGCTACAACCGCATCGCCGGCCTGGAGGGCGGTAAGGAAGACCCCAACCTCGGCCCCGTGCTCGCCTACGTCTACCGCCATGGCAGCACAGACCCGGAGCACGTCGCCGCCGGCTGCAACATCAGCGAAGAAGACGCAGAGTCCGCCCTCATCATCCTGGACGGCTGGGGCTCCATCAACAAGCCCGGGCGCTGCAACAACACGGGCAAGTACTGCGCGCCCGCGGCAGAGGGCTATGCCTTGGGCCAACCGCGCCAGGTCGACGACCCGGCCGCCCTGCTCAACGCGGAGCGCGCCGTCACCTTCCGCGGGCTCAGCTACCCCAAGCGCCTTGCGGTGCTCTTCGCCGGCCCGCTCATGAACATCCTGCTCGCCGTCGCGCTCTTCCTGGTGGTCTTCTGCGGCATCGGCATCGCCTATACCACCACAACCGTCGGCAGCCTTACAGAGGGCGGCCCCGCCCAGCTCGCCGGCATGCAGGAAGGCGACGTCATCACCAGCGTCAACGGCACACCGGTAGAGAGCGCGGGCGCGGTCTCTGCCGCGCTGGCGGGCTCTCAAGCGGGAGACACTGTCGCCGTGGGCTACGAGCGCGCCGGCCAGCAGCACCAGGCCCAGGTCACCATCACCCAGGATGAGGGGGGCAGGCTCGTCATCGGTTTCTACGGCGAGATAGGGCGCTACCGCCTCAGCCCTGTGGACGCGCTCGCCACCAGCGGCACCATGCTCGTCACCACGGTCAAGGCCTACGCCAGCCTCTTCAACCCCGCCACCGCGGCAGAGACCATCAGCCAGAGCAGCTCGGTCGTGGGCATCAGCATCCTGGCCAAGAGGGCCGCAGACCAGGGCGCCTTCATGCTTCTCTACATCACGGGCGTGGTCTCGCTGTCGCTCGGCATCGTCAACCTGCTGCCCTTCCCACCGCTCGACGGCGGCAAGATCGTCACAGAGACGGTGGAGCGCGTGTCGCGCCGCTACGTGCCGGTGCGCCTGATCAACGCCACCACTGTGGCGGTCATGGCGTTCTTCATGGTGCTCTTCGTGGTCCTCACCATGCAAGACGTCAACAACTTCATCCTCTAGCATCCTTGTTTAACCTGCGGGCGGGGCTGGGGGTGGTACCATGTGCGCCATGGAGAGCATCGACTTCACACAGGTACCGGGCTTCGGCGCGGTCATGCAGCTGACCGGCATTGCGGACGGCTGGGTGCTCGTTGCCGCCCTCTTCCTCCTGCTCGCGCTCGTCTTCCTCATCGGCTGGCTGCACTCTTCCTCCAAGGGGCGCGCCGCCCGCAGGGAGCTCGCCCAGGTCAGGGAGGAGCTGGTGGGCGCCCAGGCCCTGGTCAACCTCCCGCCCCTGCACGAGGGCGACTACGACTACCTCAACGGCGACGACCCGGGCTCCTCGCTCGTGTTCGCCAGCGCGCGCGAGCTGCGCCGCCGCCACAGCGCGGCAGAGGCCCCCGCTGTTGAACCCACTCCGCAGCCCCAACCTCAGGAGCAGCCCGCCGCCCCACAAGAGCCCCCGGCACCTGCGGCAGAGCCCGCGCCCAACGTCACCGCCCAGGTCCACGAGGCCATCTACGCGTCCGTCACCGGCTCCAAGCTGCACGCGCAGGCAGAGGAGCAGCCTGCCAGCCAAGACGCGGTGGGCACCCGCCGCCGCAAGCCCAACGGGGCTGCCATCACCTCGTCTGACCTGCCGCCCATCAAGCTCGAGGGTGGGCAGGCTCGCCCCGTCGCACAGGCCCCGCTGCCCAAACGCCCCGCCGCAGACCCAGACGCCAGCCTCAGCAGCCGCATCCCCAAGCTCTAGCCGCCTCCTCACGCCAGGTGCAGGGGTATCATTGTCTGCACTGTCTTTGCGACCTGAGAAGGGGAGGCCATGGAAGCCTACAAGCAGGAGTTCATCGAGTTCATGCTGGAGAGCCAGGTGCTCAAGTTCGGCGAGTTCACCCTGAAGAGCGGGCGCAAGAGCCCGTTCTTCATGAATGCCGGCGCCTACGTCACGGGTGAGCAGCTGCACCGCCTGGGCCTCTACTACGCCCGCGCCATCAACGACAACTTCGGCCTTGACTTCGACGTCGTGTTCGGGCCCGCGTACAAGGGCATCCCCCTGAGTGTGGTCACCGCGATGGGCCTGCAAGAGCTCTATGGCAAGGAGGTCAAGTACTGCTCCAACCGCAAGGAGGCCAAGGACCACGGCGAGGGCGGCAACCTCTTGGGCTACACCCTGCAAGACGGTGACCGCGTCGTCATGGTGGAAGACGTCACCACCTCCGGCAAGTCCATCGACGAGACCCACCCCATCATCACCGCGGCGGCAGATATCGAGGTCAAGGGCCTCATCGTGAGCCTCAACCGCCAGGAGGTGGGCAAGGGCGGCGTCAAGTGCGCCTGCGACGAGGTCTCGGAGAAGTACGGCTTTCCCACGGCGGCCATCGTCACCATGGCCGAGGTCACCGAGTACCTCAGCGCCAAGGGCGCCCTCAGCGAAGAGCTGCAGGAGGCCATCGCCGCCTACTACGAGCAGTACGGCGCCAAGGCGTAAGCAAGCCCTCCATTCGTCGGGCTTTGACCCGACGCTGCGGCTTGCGTGAGCACGCACGCTAGCCCCGCGCTACGGGCCTTACGTAGCCCAAGTACGCTACGGCTCTAGGCGCGGGGCTATCGCACGCACTCACGCAACCCTCGCTGTCTTTTTGTTGCACCTGTGGGGGAGAACCTGCGGCGGATTGAGTCGCTGCTGCGGTTTCGCGCCTGGTGAAAGCTTCGCTGGCAATTGTGTTGGACCTGGAAGGAAGAGTAGGAAGGTGTCGTGGTGAGTGTGGAGCCCGAGTACAACAAGCTGACGGTGCTGATGTGCGCGCGCTTGGCGGCGCCGCACACCTGGCCGGGCCCCAGCGTGCTCACCACGGTCTTCGGCGGGGTCTACGCCGCCAGCCAGGGCTATGCCTTCGACCCGCTCGTCTGGTGCGTGCTGCTGCTGTGCGCGGTGGCAGCCCAGGCTGCGGTGAACACCCTGAACGACTGGGCGGACTACCGCGCCGGCACGGACACGGCAGAGAACTCCGACGACCCCACAGACGCCGTGCTCGTCTACGACCACCCCAACCCGCGCCATGTGCTCAACCTGGGCGTCTTCTACATGCTGGTGGCGCTGGCGGCCGGCCTTGCGGCAACCGTGTGGAGCGGCAGCGCCCTGCCCCTGCTGGTGGGCGCCCTCGGTGCGGTGTTCGTCGTGTGCTACAGCTCGGGCAAGCTGCCCATCAGCTATCTGCCCTTGGGCGAGGCGGTGAGCGGCATCGTCATGGGCGGCCTCATACCCCTGGCAGACATCATCATCTTCGCTGCCCGCGCAAACGGCAGCGGGCTGCTCGACTTTGGGATCATGACGCCCCTGGGCTGGGCGAACGCCATCATCGCCACGGCGCCCTTCGTGCTGGGCGTGGGCCTGATCATGGCAACGCAGAACTGCTGCGACATCGAGCGCGACGAGCCGGTGGGCCGCAAGACGGCCGCCGTGCTGCTGGGCAGGGAGCGCTTCTGCCTGGCGTACCGCGCCTGTACCGTGCTCTGGGTTGCCGCCATGCTGCACCTCGTCTTCTGGGGCTTTGGCGCAAGCGCCCTGTGGCCTGCCTTGGTGTGCCTGCTGCTGGGCGCCGGCACGCTGCGCACTGTGCTCACCACTCCGCTCACCCACGAGCTGCGCGGGCCCTCCATGGGGGCTGTGAACAAGGCCAACCTCTTCGTCAACGGGGCCTTCGTGCTGACCGTGATGGTCTCGCTCGCACCGGCCCTGCAGCTCTAGGCGGCCGCGCTCTAACCGTGGAACCTCCGCGCTGCCGCGACCAGGGCCTGGGCTAGGGCAAGCTGCCGCGGGTCCTTGCGCCACGAGAGCTCCGGGTGCCACTGCACTGCCCACACAAAGCTCATTTGGGGGTGCCAGAGCGCCTCGACGAGCCCGTCCTCGCTGACGGCCATGGGCTCCAGGCAGCTGGCCAGCTCGCAGACAGCCTGGTGGTGGTAGCTGTTGACGCCCATCTCGCCGGCACCTGCCACCTGCGAAAGCGGGGTGCCCGGCAGCACCTCGACCAGGTGCTGCACGCGGTTGTACGGCGGCTCCATGCTGTGGCAGACCTCGCTGGGGTGCTGGCTGGGGAGGTCTTGGTAGAGCGTGCCGCCCAGGTGGGCGTTGATCAGCTGTATGCCGCGGCAGATGCCGAGCACGGGCATGTCCGCATCGAGCGCGATGTCCATGAGGGTGCGGTCGAGCTCGTCGCGCAGGCTGTTGCAGCCGCCGCAGCAGGGGAGGGGTTGCTGCCCGTACACCTGGGGCGAGACATCCTGCCCGCCGGTGAGGAGCAGCCCGCTGCACAGGCGCGTGACCTGCTCTATATCGCCCGGCGTGCCCTTGTAGGGGACCATGAGGGGGATGGCGCCGCAGGCAGAGATCATGTCGCAGTACTCCGGGAGCATCCAGATGCTCTCGCGCTCGTCGTCGTACAGGGGAGCTACCGCGATGAGGGGCTTGTCCATAGGCGGGCCTTTCCAGGATGACGCAGACACCTACGCTCTGTTTTTACGCGGCCCGCATTTCCCGCTGATAAACGCAGCGTTTCCATCCTGTTTCAAGCCGCTGCTGCATTGCCGTACTTGTTTCTGTAAACTATTGGAATCACACTAATAGCTGATGAGCGACGCAGCCGTGCTGCGCTGCGAGCGAAGGGGGAGCCTATGGCGATGGGAGAGGCCAACTGCCTGGTCTGCGGCAAGCCGCTCGTGTACTGGGAGCAGGCGCGCACCGTCACCTGCTGCCGCTGCGGCAAGGAGGAGACGGGGCACTGCGTGTGCGAAGACGGCCACTACGTCTGCAACGAGTGCCACCGCAAGGAGGGCGTCGAGCACATCATGGAGGTCTGCGCCAACAGCTCCCTGGCCGACCCGGCGCGCATCATGACCGGCGCGATGGCCCACCAGAGCATCTACCCCAACGGCCCCGAGCACCACACCCTGGTGGGTGCGGCCCTGCTGACGGCCTTTGCCAACGCCGGCGGGCAGATCGACCTGCCGCGCGCCCTGGAGGAGATGCGCCAGCGCTCCATGGCCGTGCCCGGCGGCACATGCGGCTTCTGGGGCTGCTGCGGCGCGGCGGTGAGCTGCGGCCAGGCCATGAGCATCATAAACGGCTCCACCCCCATGACCAAGGACCCCTGGGCCGAGTGCCAGGGCCTCACCTCGGCCATACTCGGCCGCTTGGCCGAGCTGGGGGGCCCGCGCTGCTGCAAGCGCTGCGGCTACGCCGCGCTCGAAGTGGCCGTGCCCTACGTGGCCCGGGCAACCGGCGTGCAGATGGAGCTGCCGCAGCGCATCACCTGTGGCTTCTTCACCCGCAACGCCGAGTGCCGCAAGGAGGAGTGCCCCTATTTCCCGCGCGCCTAGCGGTGTACCCTGCTAGCCAAGACACGAGCCTGAAGGAGGCAGCATGCTGTTTTGCAACATCGACATCCTGGACGAGAACCTCGACCATCTCAAGGACATGTTCGTAGGCGTCGAGGGCGCCACCATCACCTACGTCGGCGCGGAAGAGCCGGCAGACGCCGCCGCCTTCGGGCAGCGCTACGACGGCCGCGGCAAGCTCCTGATGCCGGCCTTCTACAACACCCACGCCCACACCCCGATGACCCTGCTGAGGGGCTATGCGGAAAACCAGCCCCTGCAGCAGTGGCTCAACGAGACGGTGTGGCCCTTCGAGGGCAAGATGCATGCCGGCCATTACGCCACCGGTACGCTGCTGGCCCAGGCCGAGATGCTGCGCTACGGCGTGGTGGGCTACTCTGACATGTACTTCGGCGGCATCGAGTGCTGCCAGACCGCGCTGGAGACCGGCATGAAGGTCAACCACGCAGAGGGCGCCACCATGTTCCTCGACGACTACACCAAGTGCGGCGCCTTCGAGACGAACAAGGTCCTCTTCGCCGACTACCACGGCGCCGGTGACGGCCGCGTCAAGGTGGACATGTGCATCCATGCCGAGTACACCACCCCGGAGGGCATGATCCGCGGCGTGGTGGAAGAGGCGCAGCGCCAGGGTGCGCGCATCCACCTGCACATGAGCGAGACCCAGCTCGAGCACCGCGAATGCATCGAGCGCCACGGCATGACCCCGGCCGCGTGGTTCGACCACCTGGGCGTCTTCGAGCTGCCCGTCAACGCCGCCCACTGCGTGTGGGTGAGCGAGGAGGATATGGCGCTCATGGCCGCCAAGGGTGTCTCCGCCAGCCTCAACCCCGCCTCCAACGGCAAGCTGGCCAGCGGCTTTGCGCCGGCAGCCAAGCTGGTGGCAGCGGGCGTCAACTGCGGCATCGGCACCGACGGCATGGCCTCGAACAACACCCACAACATCCTGCAGAGCGCCTACCTGCTGGCCGTGAGCCAGAAGGGCGCCTGCCTCGACCCCACGGTGCTCACCCCCAAGGAGCTCCTGCGCATGGTGACGGTCAACGGTGCCAAGGCCCAAGGCCGCGAGGACTGCGGCGTGCTGGCCTGCGGCATGCGCGCGGACCTCGTCGTGCTCGACGTTGACAAGCCCTGGATGCGCCCTGTGCATGACATGGCGGTCAACCTGGTCTATAGCGCCAACGGCGCAGACGTGGTGCTCACCATGTGCGACGGCAAGGTGCTCTACAAGGACGGCGAGTGGACGACCATCGACGTCGAGAAGGCGGCGGCTGACTGCGACGCCGCCGTGGACGAGATCCTCGCTGCCCTGGCGGCAGACAAGGCCGAGTAAGCACCAGCTGAACCTGCCCGCTCCTCGCCAGCAGCTTGGGAATTCTCGAGACCGAGCGCCGGGATGGGGACGGGCCCTCAGGTTCTGCTACCTCGTGACGATGCAGGCGATCAGGAGGACGATCATGATGGCCAGGGCGACAAATCCCAGCCTCATGGCGAAGATCCAGGTGGCCTCCTTCTTCTGCGCGATCTGGAGCTCGCGCCCCGTGAGGCTCGGGTCGGGCTCGAGGCCGGCGGGGTACTCGACGCCGTCAACGACCACGTAGGTGACGCCGTCGCGCTCGACTATCTCCTGCTGGTCGAGCCAAGCCTTGTACTCTTCGGCGCTCATGCGGGGTGTGCTGTTCTTGGAATCGCGGCGTGCCATGGGCCCTCCTCGGCTGGTGCTGCTTGCTGTTGGCTCACAAGTGTACCAAGGCGCTTGCTCGCTGCTGCCTTCCCACGGTGCCCAATCCCCCAACGGGGCGCTTTTCAGCTGGCCTTAAGCTGGTCGGTGGAGTATTGTAATCAGATTGTACGCCCGGGGAGACAAACCTCCCCGGCACTGAGAGACCCCCTGGGATTTGGAGGCTTCATGACCCGGATCAAGAAGATCGCCGCCGCCTGCGCCAGCGCGGCCCTCGCAACCTGCGCTGCGCTGAGCCTGGCCGGATGCGGCGAGGACGTGGCGGCAACCTGGGCACACGGCAAGGTGCTCGAGGCCGATGTCACCGCCGCTGCGGAAGGTGAGCTGCAGTACTACCTCAACGACGACGGCACCTACGACATCAGCTCCTGGACCAACTACATCGCCAACCGCGAGTACATCGAGGACGCCACCGAGGAAGAGCTCGCCGCGTACGAGGAGGCCGCAGACGGCACTGTGGCCGACTACCGCGAGTACCTGGCCAAGCAGGAGCTGCGCGAGCAGATCGTGGCCTACGAGGTCGAGCAGCGCGGCATCGAGGTCACCAGCGCCGAGGTCAAGGAGCAGCTGGAGTTCGAGGCCCAGATCTACGAGTCGTACTACGGCGGCGGCCATGCCGGCACCTTCGAGAGCATCCTCAACAACTACTTCGGGATGACGCTCGAGCAGTACCAGGAGGGCGTCGAGACCCAGCTCAAGGAGGACAAGCTCCGCGAGCAGGTCGTGGCCGAGCGCGGCGGCGCCAGCACCGAGGGTGAGGAAGCCGACGACGATGCCGCAGCTGCTGACGACGCCTCTGCCGACGATGCCGCCCAGCAGGAGGCCGACGAGGAGGCCCTCTTCAACGAGTACATCGACGAGCTCATGGAGAGCTACAACGTGAGCATCACCGCCTGCCCCGAGGGCCTGTCCTACGACCCGCAGACCCTGGCCGCCTCCCAGGAGGCCAGCGCCGCCGAGGGCGAGGGCACTGAGGGCGCCGATGCGAGCGCCGAGGGCGAGGACGCCGCAACCGAGGAGGACGCTGCCAAGGAGTAGTCCGCCCGCAGCACGCACAGCACAGCATGACAACGGGGGTTGCCGCCAAGGCGCCCCCGTTCGCGTTTAACTTCCTCGCAACAGGCGTTTAGGGGCTATCCTTGAAATGTTTGGCTATGAACCCCTACTCGAGGAGCTTGTGACCCCATGAAGAACAAGAAGACCATTGAGGATGTGGACGTTGCCGGCAAGCGCGTCCTTGTGAGGGTCGACTTCAACGTGCCCCTGTACGAGGGGACCGTCACGGACGACACCCGCATCCGCGAGGCCCTTCCCACTCTCAAGTACCTGATCGAGCACAAGGCCCGCGTCATCATCGCGAGCCATCTGGGCCGCCCCACCGGCGGAGCCTTCGAGAGCCAGTTCTCCATGATGCCCGCTGCCATGCGCCTGATCCAGCTGCTCGGCCAGCCCGTCACCGTGGTGGGCGGCCCCATCGCCGGCGAGCAGGCGCTCTCCGCCTCCTTCGCCCTCAAGGACGGCCAGGTCATGATGCTCGAGAACCTGCGCTTCAACAAGGGCGAGAAGCGCAACGACCTCTCCTTCGTCCGCCAGCTCGCCGCGCTGTGCGACATCTACGTCGACGACGCCTTCGGCGCGTCCCACCGCGCGCACGCCTCCATCGCCGGCGTGCCGCAGTTCGTCCCCGCGGTGGGCGGCTTCCTGCTGGCCAAGGAGGTCAACACCCTCAAGGGCATGCTCGAGAACCCCGAGCGCCCCTTCGCTGCCATCCTCGGCGGCTCCAAGGTCTCTGACAAGATCGGCATCATCGACAACCTCATCGAGATCGCAGACACCATTATCATCGGCGGCGCCATGTGCTTCACCTTCCTGGCTGCCCAGGGCCACAGCGTGGGCACCTCCAAGATGGAGGCCGAGATGGTCGAGACCGCCAAGGGCATGATCGAGCGCGCCGCCGCAAAGGGCGTCAAGCTCATGATCCCCACAGACATCGTCTGCGCAGACATGTTCGCTGAAGGCGCCGCCACCAAGGTCTGCCCCGTCAGCGCCATCCCGGACGACATGATGGGCCTCGACATCGGCCCCGAGACCACGGCCGCCTACGCCGAGGTCATCAAGGCTTCCGCCACCGTGCTCTGGAACGGCCCCATGGGCGTCTTCGAGTTCCCCTCTTTCGAGGCCGGCACCCGCGGCGTGGCAGAGGCCGTCGCCGCCTGCCCCGGCCAGACCGTCATCGGCGGCGGCGACTCCGTCGCAGCCATCAAGAAATTCGGGCTGGCAGACCAGGTCTCCTTCATCTCCACCGGCGGCGGCGCCTCCATGCAGCTGCTGGAGGGCAAGGAGCTCCCCGGTGTGGCCGCCCTCGACGACAAGGACGCCTAGATGGGACTCTTCGACAAGCTCACCGGCGCGCAGGGCAAGGGCGGCAAGGAGCCGGCCCCCGCGCGCGTGCGCACGCCCATGATCGCCGGCAACTGGAAGATGAACTGCAGCCTCGTCGAGGCGGTCAACCTCTCCCAGGCCGTCTCGTACAAGTTCTACCACCCCTACGACAAGGTCGAGATCGTGCTCTGCCCGGCCTTCCCGCACCTGCGCAGCGTGTGGAACGTGCTCGTCTTCGACAAGAGCGAGATAAAGCTCGGCGCGCAGGACTGCCACTGGGAGGACAAGGGCGCCTACACCGGCTGCGTGAGCGTCGAGATGGTGCGCGACGTGGGCTGCGACTACTGCATCATCGGCCACAGCGAGCGCCGCGGGTGCTTCGGCGAGACGGACGCAGACGTCAACCGCAAGGCCAAGGCGCTCATCGCCAAGGGCGTTTACCCCATCATGTGCTGCGGTGAGAGCCTCGAATGCCGCGACGCGGGCGACGCGCTGGCCTTCGTCACCGGGCAGGTGCGCGCCGGCCTGGAGGGCATCGAGCCCGCAGACGTGGCCAAGAGCGTCATCGCCTACGAGCCCATCTGGGCCATCGGCACCGGGCGCACCGCCACGCCGGAGCAGGCCCAGGAGGTCTGCGCCGCCATCCGCGCCACCGTGGCCGAGCTCTTCGGCGAGGACGCCGCGCAGAAGGTGCGCATTCTCTACGGCGGCTCCATGAAGCCGGAGAACGTGGGCCTCTTCCTGCCCATGGAGGACATCGACGGCGGCCTCATCGGCGGCGCCGCCCTCGACGCAGACAGCTTTGCAGAGCTCGTGAGGGCCGCGGAGTAGCGGCTGCGCGGGCCCGCCCCTCTTTCCGCTTGGCTTACAGCTGGGACACAGGCTCGCTCCTGTGTCCCGCTGTGCTTTAGAGTACGTACCCGTCACACACAACCGCTTTTGGGAGGTCTCATCCCCATGAAACCTGTTCTGCTGGCCATCATGGACGGCTTCGGCCTGGCGCCGGAGGGCCCGGGCAACGCCGTCAGCCTTGCCAACACCCCGTACCTGGACTCCCTCTTCGCCAGCGCGCCGCACACCAGCCTGGGCGCCAGCGGCGAGGACGTGGGCCTGCCTGCGGGCCAGATGGGCAACTCCGAGGTGGGGCACCTCAACATCGGCGCCGGCCGCGTGGTCTACCAGGAGCTGAGCCGCATCAACCGCGCCATCGCAGACGGCTCCATCAACGCCAACCCCGTGCTGTGCGCTGCTATCGACGCAGCGGTCGAGGCCAAGCGCCCCGTACACCTCATCGGCCTGGTCTCGGACGGCGGCGTGCACTCGCACATCAGCCACCTGGAGGCCCTGGTGCACATGGCTGCCGGCCGCGGTGCGCGCGACATCCGCATCCACTGCATCACAGACGGCCGCGACGTCGATCCCAAGAGCGGCGTGGGCTTCATCAAGCAGGTCGAGGAGCTCTCCAACCAGGTCTTCGAGCAGTACGGCGGCTGCATGGCCTGCATCGCCACCATCTGCGGGCGCTACTACGCCATGGACCGCGACAACCGCTGGGACCGCGTGAAGTACGCCTACGACGCCATCGTCCGCGGCGCCGGCCGCGGTGCGCGCAGGGACGCAGCCGTGCGCTCCATGGAGGCCGCCTACGCCAGCGGCGACACCGACGAGTTCATCTTCCCCACGGTGCTTGACCACCGCGGCCTCAACTCCGGCGACACGGTGGTCTTCTTCAACTTCCGCCCAGACCGCGCCCGCGAGCTGTGCCGTGCGCTCACAGAGGGTCCCTCCTTCGACCAGGAGTGCTTCGACAGGGAGTTCGAGTCGTTCCCGCGCGTGGTCTGCCTCACGGAGTACGACCCCACGCTCAACGCCGAGGTCGCCTTCCCCAAGGAGTTCCCCGCCAACACGCTGGCAGACGTCCTGGCGGCCCAGGGCCTGCGCCAGTTCCACATCGCCGAGACCGAGAAGTACGCCCATGTGACCTTCTTCTTCAACGGCGGCATCGAGGAACCCAAGGCCGGCGAGGAGCGCTGCCTCATCCCCAGCCCCAAGGTGGCGACCTACGACCTCCAGCCGCAGATGTCGGCGCCGGAGGTGACCGCAGCGCTCAAGGCAGCTGTTGAGGAGGGGAGGGCCGAGGTCTACATCGTCAACTACGCCAACTGCGACATGGTGGGCCACACCGGCTCGATCCCGGCGGCTGTGCAGGCCGTCGAGGCCGTGGACGCAGGGCTCTCCCAGGTGGTCGAGGCCGTCAAGGCGGCCGGCGGCACCGCCCTCATCACCGCCGACCACGGCAACGCAGACCAGATGCTCGCAGAGGACGGCGTGAGCCCCTTCACGGCGCACTCCACGGCGCGCGTGCCCCTCATCTTGGCCAGCGCGCAGGAGGGCCTGGGCCTGGACACCCGTGCGGACGCCTGCCTGGCAGACATCGCGCCCACGCTGGCCGATATCATCGGCATCAAGAAACCTGTTGAATGGACTGGCAATTCTCTCTTGACTCGCTCTTAAAGACTGGTAAACTGTCTGTCTTGTGACGCCGCAAAAGCGTCGCACTGAAGTCAAGTGTTTGTGTATCGTAAGTAGGTGTTATGAGCGTTCCGACTCCTGTGCTGTATGCCGTGATTGTCATCTGGGCAATCTCTGCAATCGGCCTGATCGTCTTCGTTCTGCTGCACTCCGGCAAGGGCACCGGCCTTTCGGAGGCCATCGCCGGCAGCGTGTACGGGGGCGACACGGGCACCAGCATCGTGGAGAAGAACCTCGACCGCATCACGGTTGTCTTCGCGGTGATCTTCATTATCTGCCTTTTGGTGATGATGATTATTTACCCGCACGGCTCGGTGAGTTAAGATACACACGCTCTTACGTGTCGGAGTGGTGGAACGGCAGACACGCTAGCTTGAGGTGCTAGTGCCCGCACAGGGTGTACGGGTTCAAATCCCGTCTCCGACACCAGCTGCAATCGCGAAAGCGGAGCCTGAACGGCTCCGCTTTCTGTATTCTGGGGCGAGTTAGCGCGTTTCAACACCGCTGGCTGCAGCCCCCGCTGTTAGCAGGCCCCAACAGCGTGGCGTTTCGAGGCTCTTGGGCGGGCTCCCAGGGCGGAAACGGCGGTGAAGGCCATGCAGACCCCTTCTCCAAGCAGCACGCAGGCAACGCACAAGATGAGCGCCGAGGAGCGCACCAAGGGCATACGCAAGGTGCTCACGGTGGCGCTGCTGCTCAACATCGCGGTGTCTCTTGCCAAGATCATCACAGGCGTGCTCACCAACACGCTCTCTGTGCGCGCAGACGGCATCCACTCCATCTTCGACGGCGCGGGCAGCCTGGCGGGCCTGATCGGCGTGAGCCTCGCCGCGCGCCCCGCAGACGAGGACCATCCCTACGGCCACTCCAAGTACGAGACCACGGCCAGCCTCATCATCGGCCTCATGCTGCTGGTGGCGGCCTTCAACGTGGGCAGCGGCGCCGTGGACGCCCTCCTCAACGGCTCGCACACGCAGCCCTCAACCGTCTCCATCGTCATCATGGTGGTCACCCTGTGCATTAACATCTGCCTCTCCACCTACGAGCGCCGCGCCGGCAAGCGCCTGGGCAGCAGCGTCTTGGGTGCAGACAGCAAGCACACCCTCAGCGACGCCCTGGTGAGCATCAGCGTCATCGTGGGCCTGGTCTTCGTCAACCTGGGCTTCCCCATCGCGGACGCGATCGCCACCGTGCTCGTCACCGGGGCCATCTGCGTGACGGCCTTCGAGGTCCTGCGCGACGTCAACCGCACCTTCAATGACTCTGCACGCATCGAGCCGGAGAAGCTGCGCACCACGGCCATGGAGGTCAGGGGTGTGGTGCAGGCTCACGAGATCCGCACGCGCGGCCTCGAGAACGAGGTCTACGTGGACATGCACGTGCTGGTCGACCCGAACATGAGCATCGGCCGCGCGCACGAGATCGCCGCGCATGTGGAGGAGAAGGTGCAGGCGCGCTTCCCGCAGGTCTGCGAGGTCATGGTCCACCTGGAGCCTGCAACGGTCGAGGAGCTTCACTGCCCCTTGCTCGAAGGCGGCCTGGCCGAGGACCCCTACGGCCGCGAGATGTAGGTTCAATACCGTTGCAGCGGCGCTGTGGGGGCTGGCGCCCCGCACGCGAGCACTGCGGAGCAGAGCCCGAACGCAGGCGCCGCGGGAGCGAGGACTGTCTGAGCGAGCGCAAGCGAGCGAGTTCCGCAGCTGCGGCGCCGGAGTGAGGGCTCGGGTGCGGAGCACTGCTCGCGTGCGGGGCGCTAGCCCCCACAGCCCCAGGGCCACACCCGATATGAATCGCTCCACAGTTCATCCATAACTCGACCAAAAAAGCAACAGACAGGTTACGAAGAATCGGAGCAATTGTGTCTTTCTCGCACAGCTCTCGTATTCAACTTACGTTGCAGGCATACTGCAGTCATCGGAAACGAACCCCATAAGTTTCCGGTTGATTCGGAAAGACTTGACTCGGTTCACGACGAATCAAAAATGCAGCCGAGAGGCTGCGTCCCTCCTTGCTAGGCCCGCTGCTTTCCTCCCCTCTAAAGCGCAGCGGGCCTTCCTCTTTCTCTGGCTCAGTACCTCTGCTCACGGCCTGGATCGCGCCCTGCGCGCAATGGGGGAGAAACACCGCCCCACACTGCCTGAACAGCGCTATAATCCGCAGATACTGCGTTGATGGAGACAGTCGCGGGTCAACGCCATGCACCTGCCAGAGAGGGTCCCTAGGCTGGAAGGACCCGGTGCCGCGCCGCGAATTCACTCCGGAGCTGCCGGCTTAACGCGCGCCGCCCGCGGCGCTTGCAAGTAGGCTGGCCGGCCTGCCCCCGAAACAGGGCACCAACGAGCGGGCGCGCATGCGCGCCAACCGAGGTGGTACCGCGGATTCTCAAGATATCCGTCCTCGTGAAGTCCACGGGGGCGGTTTTCTTTTTCCCACGCCCCACAACAGCGCCGCGACCAGCGCCCGTACCGGCGCCGGGCCGGCAGGAAGGAGAGACATGGGTCTCAAGGAAGAGCTCGAGCAGCTCAAGGGTGAAACCCTGGCAAGCATCGAGAGCGCTCAGAGCAGCGACGCACTCGAAGAGGTGCGCATCGCCGTCCTGGGCAAGAAGGGCAGCCTCACCGCCGCCCTGCGCAGCATGCGCGACCTCCCCAAGGAGGAACGCCCCGTCATCGGCAAGGTGACCAACGAGGTCCGCGACGCCGTCGAGGCCGCGCTCGAGGCCAAGAAGCAGCAGCTCGCATCCGCCGAGCTGGAGGAGATGATGGCCGCCGGCGCACTCGACGTCACGCTGCCCGGCCGCAGCATGCCCATCGGCACCGAGCACCTCATCAACCACATCATCCGCGAGGTCTCCGACATCTTCGCCGGCATCGGCTACGAGATCATCCCCGGCCGCGAGGTCGAGACCGACTTCTACAACTTCACCGCGCTCAACGCCCCGGCAGACCACCCCAGCCGCTCCATGCAGGACACTTTCTACGTCCTCGACCGCAGCGGCGACGTCTCCAACGTGCGCGGCGAGTCCGACGTGCTCCTGCGCACCCAGACCTCCGGCACCCAGGTGCACACCATGGAGGAGGAAGAGCCCCCCATCTATATGATCAGCCCGGGCAAGGTCTACCGCCGCGACGTGGCCGACCCCTCGCACCTGCCGCAGTTCCACCAGATCGAGGGCCTCGTGGTCGACAAGGGCATCACCTTGGGCGACCTCAAGGGTACGCTCGACTACTTCATCAAGGCCTTCTTCGGCGAGGAGCGCAAGACCCGCTTCCGCGCGCACTTCTTCCCCTTCACCGAGCCCTCCCTCGAGGCCGATGTCTCGTGCGGCATCTGCCACGGCGAGGGCTGCCGCTTCTGCAAGAACACCGGCTGGGTCGAGATCTTGGGCTGCGGCATGGTCGACCCCAACGTCTTCGGCTACGTCAACATCGACCCCGAGGTCTACACCGGCTTTGCCTTCGGTGTGGGCGTCGAGCGCCTGGCCTGCCTCAAGTACAACGTCCCGGACCTGCGCATGCTCTTGGAGGGTGACATGCGCTTCCTCCGCCAGTTCTAAGCACGCAGGCTCCGCACACCCCGCGGCAGCTGCCAGCGGGGAGGGACATATGAGAAAGGACAACATGGTATGCATGTTTCTATGAAGTGGCTCAGCGAGTTCGTCTCTGTGCCAGACGATATGCAGGCCTTCTGCGACCGCCTGGATCTCACCGGCACGGGCGTTGAGGGCCTCGAGACCGTGGGCGCCAACCTCGACGGCGTCGTGGTGGGCTACGTCGAGACCTGCGAGCCCCACCCGGACAGCGACCACATGCACGTGACCACCGTCAACATCGGCACCGGCGAGCTGCAGCAGATCGTCTGCGGCGCCCCCAACTGCCGCCAGGGCCTCAAGGTCGCCGTGGCGACCATCGGCACCGTGCTACCCGGCGACATCAAGATCAAGAAGTCCAAGCTGCGCGGCGTGGCGAGCTGCGGCATGCTGTGCTCCGGCCGCGAGCTGGGGCTCTCGTCTGACCACGAGGGCATCCTCGAGCTGCCTGCAGACGCGCCTGTGGGCACGCCCTACGCGGAGTACCTGGGCCTCTCAGACCAGGTGCTCGACCTGGAGATCACACCCAACCGCCCGGACTGCCTCTCCATGAAGGGCATGGCCCGCGAGGTGGGCGCCATGTACCACGTTCCCTGGAGCTACAAGGCCCCCTGCGCCGTGCCCGGCCCGCAGGGCGACGAGCGCGTCGAGGACCTGGTGGACGTCGCTATCGACGACCCGGAGCTCTGCCAGCGCTACACGGCCCGCATCATCCGCGGCGTGAAGATCGGCCCCTCCCCGGAGTGGCTGGTCGAGCGCCTCTCCGCCATGGGCTGCCGCTCCATCAACAACATCGTCGACGTCACCAACTACATCCTCTTCGAGCTGGGCCAGCCCCTGCATGCCTTCGACCTCAACGCCTTTGCCGCAGACGAGGCCGGCAAGCGCCACGTGGTGGTCCGCGCCGCCCAGGACGGCAGCAGCTTTACCACGCTCGACGGCCAGGAGCGCGAGCTCACGCACGACATGGCGATGATCACCGACGGCACCAGCAACGTGGCGCTGGCCGGCGTCATGGGCGGCCTCGACTCCGAGGTCACAGACGCCACCGTCGACGTGCTGCTGGAGTCCGCCACCTTCTCCACCGCCCACACCTCGCGCACCTCGCGCAACCTGGGCTTGGTCTCCGAGGCCTCCCTGCGCTACGAGCGCGGCGTCGACGCCAGCACCTGCGAGGAGTACTCCCAGATCGCCGCGGCCCTCATGGTCGAGGTGGCCGGCGGCACCATCTGCCAGGGCGTCGTGGACTGCTACCCTGTGCACGCAGAGCCCGTGCAGCTCACCCTGCGCCCCCAGCGCCTGAGGGACCACATCGGCGCGCCCATCACCGACGAAGAGCAGTTCACCATCCTCGAGGACCTGGGCTGCACCATCCTGGGCAAGGCGGGAGACCAGCAGGTCACCGTCATGGCGCCCACCTTCCGCCCCGACCTCATCCGCGAGATCGACCTCTACGAGGAGGTCGTGCGCATCTGGGGCCTCGATCGCGTGCCCATGACCCTGCCCGCGGGCTCCCACGCCAGCGGCCGCACCGTCGAGCAGCAGCGCGAGGAGCTCATGAGCCGCACCCTGCGCGCCTGCGGCATCAACGAGACCATGACCTACTCGCTGGTCGACCCTGCCGACCTCGACAAGCTGCGCATGCCCCAGGGCGAGCGCGGCGAGGCCGTTGAGCTCATCAACCCCATGAGCAGCGAGCAGGCCGTCCTGCGCCGCAGCATCATCCCCGGCCTCATGCGCTCTGTGGCCTACAACCAGGCCCGCGGCGTGGCAAACGTGCAGCTCTTCGAGCGCGGCGTGGTCTTTGGGACGGCAGAGGGCCGCAAGAACCCCAAGGAGCGCTCCATGCTCGCAGCGGTGCTCGCCGGCTCCTACGTTGCCCCCGGCTGGAACCAGGAGGCCGTCGAGCTGGGCTTCTTCGACGCCAAGGGCGCGGTTGAGAACCTCCTGCGCGAGCTGTGCATCCCCAAGGTGCGCTTCAAGGCGCTCGAGGCCAGCGAGGCCCCCTGGCTGCAGCCCGGCCGCGCGGCCGAGGTGCTGAGCGGCGGCCGCGTGCTCGGCTGGGTGGGCGAGGTGCACCCCCTGGCCTGCGCTGCCTTCGAGGCCCAGGGCCCCGTTGCCGCCTTCGAGCTGGAGGTGGGCGCCCTGCTCGCCAGCGCAGCTGACCAGCGCCCCTACGTCGACGTACCCGTCTTCCCCGCTGTTGAGGTCGACCTAGCCATCGTGGTGCCGGAGGAGGTCACCAACGAGCGCATCGTCCAGTGCATCACCAGCGCCGGCAAGCAGCTGCTCGAGAGCGTGAGCCTCTTCGATGTCTACCGCGACGAGCAGCGCGTGGGCGCCGGCAAGAAGTCCATGGCCTACCGCCTGAGCTACCGCCACGCTGAGCGCACCCTCACCTCCGAGGAGGTCGAGAAGGCGCACGCCAAGATCGTGAAGAAGCTCACCGGCGCCACCGGCGGCGAGGTCCGCAGCTAGGCGCGCGCAACCCCGACAGCTCCTGCAAACACAGAGAGGGCCCTCAAGCGAGGGCCCTCTCTGTGTTTGAGGCTGTGCGGCGTGCGACTAGTGCTTGCAGCACTTCTTGGCGGCATGCTTGGGGGCATGCTTGCGGCAGCGGTGGTTGTGGCGGAAGGCCTTGTGCTTCTTGCCGTCGACGCCCATCTCCTTGACGTTGAGGATGATCTTGTCGCAGATGGCGGTGAGCTGCTCGACTTCCTCGGCGCTCAGGCCGGCGAGCACCTGCTCGGCAACCTTCTTGTCGGCCTCGGCGCGCTTGGTGGCAACCTTGGCGCCCTCCTCGGTGAGGACGACGCGGTAGGTCTTCTTCTCGCCCTCGACGCCCTCGATGCGCACCAGCTCGGAGCGCATGGCCTTCTTGACGATGGTTTTCACGCCCTTGCGGCCCATGCCCAGGACGTCGACGAGCTCGCGGTTGGTGAGGGAGCCCTCTGCGCGGTCGAGCGCGACGACCAGGGCGCCGACACCCTGCTTGAAGCTCTTGGGGCCGTTCTTGTGGAAGGCCAGGTTGGTGAGGTCGACAGTCTTCTTCATCTTGGCAACAGTCTTGCGGGGGCAGCTCATGGTGCTCTCCTTCGTTCGGTGATTTATCTCATTTTATGATTAAGCATCACGTACTTTATCAACTTTTGTGATAGACACAAGAGAAGTGACCTATCTACTTTAGAGATAAAGATTCGAGGGATGAACAGGGACGAAACAGAGCGGACCAAGCTGCCCTACACAACGTAGTCCGGTGGGGTGCGCGGGGGTACAATGACGCGTGGCGCCCGCAGGTGACGGGCGCAGCCTGCGAACAAGGGAGCAACCCATGCTGCACGAGATCAAATTCCCCTCATCGAACGGCCGCGACACGGTGGTCGGCTGGGTGTACGTGCCCGCCTGCGCGCCCCAGGGCGTCGTCCAGCTCGTCCACGGCTTCGGCGAGCACTCGCGCAGGTACTTCCACATGATCGTTGCCCTCATGGACGCCGGCTTCATCGTGGCGGCAGACGACCACGTGGGCCACGGCGCCACCGCCATCCTCAACGGCACCTGGGGCGACTGGGGGGACGCCGGCCCTCACACCATGATGGAGGACGAGCACCTCTTCAAGCAGGAGGTCCAGAAGCTCTATCCTGACATCCCCTACACCATGTACGGCCACAGCATGGGCTCTATGATCGCCCGCGACTTCTGCGCCAAGTACGGCAGCGAGCTCGACGCCGTTGTCTTCTGCGGCACCACCGGCATCTTCGACACCTGCGAGCCCGTGGCGGCCAAGCTCGAGGAGGCCATCGCCCAGGGCAAGGCCCACGAGTCCGACCCGGCCTATGTGGGCGAGCTGCTCGGCTGGATGTTCGCCCGCTGCGACGAGGGCGCCACGCTGGGCAACGAGTGGATCTGCCACGACCCCTTCGTGCAGAAGGACCACGCAGAGGACCCGTTCGACGCCTTCACCCACCTCACCCACAACGTGAGCCTGCTCGACTTCATCCGCATGATGCAGTTCATCAACGGCAAGGAGTGGGCGCAGAAGATCCCGCAGGAGCTGCCCATCCTGCTCATCGCCGGCGACCAGGACCCCGTGGGCAACTACGGCGAGGGCGTCATGCGCGTGGCCAACTGGCTCATCGACACCGGCCATGAGGAGGTCACGACCATCCTCTACCCCGGCTACAGGCATGAGATCCACAACTACGAGACCCTCAAGTTCCTCGTCGAGGAGGACATGATCGACTTCCTGGAGTCCGCAATCTAGGTATTCGGAACACAGCGGCGCCGGCACCCGCTGCTTCAGGCGGGGCCGGCGCTGCGTACGCCCGCCCTCGACACCATGTTGGAGACCTTCCGCCTATGAACCTGGGAACAACCCTGCTCATCGTCAACCCCACCGCCCAGAGCGGCGCAGGCGAGACCGCCGCCCGCACGGCCGAGCTGCTGCTGGGCAAGCGCCTCGGCGGCGGCCCGGACGTGGTGCGCACCACCGCGCCGGGGCACGGCCGCGAGCTGGCGCGGCAGCTGGGGTCGCGCTACCAGACGGTGGTGGCCCTGGGTGGGGACGGCGTGGTGCACGAGGTCGTCAACGGCCTCATGGAGCTCGAGGCCTGCGAGCGCCCGGCGCTGGGCGTCATCCCCGTAGGCTCGGGCAACGACTACGCGCGCTCGCTGAGCGTCTCGTTCAAGGTGCCGGAGGCCGTGGAGCAGCTCTGCAGCTACCAGCCCAAGCTCACCGACCTGGGCATGGTCAACGGCCGCTGCTTTGCAGAGACGCTCTCCTTCGGGTTGGACGCCGCCATCGCGCTGGGCACCATGGAGCGCCGCAAGGGCAGCGGCAAGAGCGGCACGCGCCTGTACTTCGAGGAGGGCATACACCAGTTCACGCACCACCTCGACTTCTACCCCTACGAGCTCTCGGCCGTGGACGCCAGCGGCGAGATGGAGCTGCGCCAGAGCGGCAGGGCGGTCCTGCTGGCCGTGCAGGTGGGCCCCACCTACGGTGCGGGCTTCGAGGTCTGCCCCAAGGCGAGCCTCGACGACGGGCTGCTCGACGTCTGCGTAGCCAACGGCCCCATCGGCATGCTGCGCGCCATCAGGCTCTTCATCAGCGCCAAGAACGGCGGCCACGTCAAGCACCCGGCCATCAAGCTCAAGCAGGTGAGCGAGCTCATCGTGCGCTTTGAGGGCACGCCCCAGTGCCAAATCGACGGCGAGCCCTTCACGGCAGACGAGTACCGCATCCGCTGCCTGCCTGGGGCGCTGCGCGTGATCCGCGCGTAAGGGCCGCAGGGCCGGCGGCGGCCGGCGGCACCCGGAGGTGCGTTAGCAAGCTGTCACACAGGGCGGCTATCATGTGCGGGACACAGAAACCGCCGCGTATGCGGCCCGCCCAGGCAGAAAGCAGCCCCGCCTATGGACAACCTCCAGCGCATCGCGCTCCTCATCGACGCAGACAACACCCAGCTCGCCAAGCTCGAGGCGATCATCAACGAGATATCCACCAAGGGGCGCATCGTGGTGCGCCGCGCCTACGGCAACTGGCGCAAGGACTCGCTGCGCAAGTGGGAGGCAGAGCTCAAGCGCCTGGCCATCCGCGCTGTGCAGCAGTTCGACTACACCAAGGGCAAGAACGCCACGGACATGGCCCTCGTCATCGACACCATGGACCTGCTGATGAAGGGAGCGTACGACTCCTTCGTCATCGTGGCGAGCGACTCAGATTACACGCCTCTGGCCATCCGCTTGCAGGAGAGCGGCGCCATGGTCTTCGGCGTGGGAGAGAGGAAGACGCCCGAGGCCTTCCGCAACGCCTGCGACGAGTTCATCTACCTGGAGAACCTCGACACAGAGGAAGACGAGCCGGACGACATCCCCGGCAGCGGCCAGCCCCTGAGCAAGGGCGAGCAGCGCAAGGCGCGGCTTGACGGCCTGAGCCAGGTGCACTTCCTGCTCAAGCAGGGCTCGGAGAAGTTCGGCGACGACGACGGCTGGGCAGACGCCTCCATCGTCACGCAGTGGATCCGCCGCGCAAAGCCGGACTTCGACCTGCGCAACTTCGGCTACCACAAGATGATCGAGCTGCTGGAGGACTTCCCCAAGAAGTACGAGGTGCGCCGCCAGAACGCAGACAGGAACGGCGGCAAGGTCTACTACCGCCGCCGCTAGCGCAGGTACTTGTAGAAGGCGGCGCAGCTGCCCTCGCTGGAGACCATGCAGGGGCCCACGGGGTGCTCGGGGCTGCAGCCGGTGTTGAAGAGCGGGCACTCCTTGGGAGTCATGACGCCGCGCAGCACGCTGCCGCAGCGGCAGCCCTTGGGCTCGACAGTGGGCTCGACCTGCGGCTGCAGGCGCTTGACGGCATCGAAGGCCGCGTATTCCGGGCGCAGCTCCAAGCCGCTGCCGGGGATCGTGCCCAAGCCGCGCCAGGCGGCATCGCAGGGCTGGAAGACCTCCTCGATGGCAGCGATGGCGGCGGGGTTGCCCTCGTCGCGCACGCCGCGGGTGTAGCCGTTCTCGATCTGCGCGCGGCCCTCGGTCAGCTGCCGCAGCAGCATGGCGATGCCCTGCAGCACGTCCACCGGCTCGAAGCCCGTCACAACGCCCGGCACGCCGTAGCGCTGCGCCAGGAAGCCGTAGGGCTCCAGGCCGATTATGGTGCTCACATGCCCCGGCAGGATGAGCGCCGTGAGCTTGACCTCGTCGTCGTTGACCAGCGCCTCGAGGGTCTTGGGCATGGTCTTGTGGATGGCGCACACGCTGAAGTTGCCCAGCCCCATGGCAGCCGCGCGCTTGACGGTGGCGGCGATGAGCGGGGTGGTGGTCTCGAAGCCCACTCCCACGAACACCACCTGCCTGCTCGGGTTCTCCTGGGCCACCTTGAGGGCGTCGAGCGGGCTGTAGACGATGCGGATGTCTGCGCCGGCTGCCTTCTCCTGGTTGAGCGATGAGCTGGAGCCCGGCACGCGGGTCATGTCGCCGAAGGTGGTGATGATCACGCCCGGGATGCGGGCGAGCGCGATGACGGTGTCGATGTCGCGGTTGGCGGTGACGCAGACAGGGCAGCCCGGGCCGCTCACGAGGTTGACGCCCGGCGGCAGGATGCTGCGAAAGCCGTTGCGCGCGATGGTGACGGTGTGCGTGCCGCAGACCTCCATGAGGTTCACCTGGCCGCCGCAGCGCGCGACGGCGGTGGGCACCAAGGCGTTGATGCAGTCGATGAGCTCGCGCCCTAGCTTGGGGTCGCGGAATCCAGAGAGGTCGAGGGTCATGCGTGTCTCCTTTGCGCGGGGGCGCGGATGCCGGGGTGGGTGGGGGAGCGTGCGGCGCCTAGCCTTGCGCGCCCAGGCCCATGCCCGGGTTGTCCTCGGCGATGAGGTCGGGGAACTGGCGGATGAGGTCGAGGGTCTCTTGCGCGTACTGCTCGTCGACCACCTCGATGCCGTAGCCGGCGTGCACGAGCACCCAGCTGCCGACCTGCGCCTTGGGGACCAGGTCGAGCGCCACGGTGCGGGTCACGCCCAGGATGTCGACTTCTCCCAGGGCGCCGGGCTCGATGCTCTTGATCTGGGCGGGGATTGCCAAGCACATAGTTACACCTCCATCAGGCGGGCACGGGCCACCACGGCCTGCCCGTACGCGATGCAGCCGTCGTTGGGCGGCAGCTCGCGGTTGAGATACACAGTAAGGCCCCTGTCCTGGAGCCCCTGCACGAGCAGCGAGCAGAGCAGGCGGTTGACCATGCAGCCGCCGCTGAGCGCGACCGCGCGGATGCCGGTGCGCTGCGAGGCGGCCTCGCACTCAGCGATGATAACCGCCGCAAGGCGGGCGTGCAGGCCCGATGCGGTCAGCGGGGCGCTGCCCGCCGGTGCGAGCAGCCAGCACAGCAGCTCGGCGCCGTGCCCGGGCTGCAGCAGCTCTGCGGGCAGCTGCAGCCCAGCGCCGAAGAGCCCCGCGCAGCCGTCGTGCAGCAGCTCCTGGCGGGCGCGGGCCTCCAGCAGGCACGCGGGCTCGCCGTCGTAGCCTGCCTCCTGCACCAGGCCCATGAGCGCGGCCATGCCGTCGAAGAGCCGCCCGGCCGAGCTGCACAGCGGGCTGTTGATGCCCTTGTCGAGCATCTGGCCCAAGAGCGTGCGGTTGGGCAGGGCGTCGAGGAAGGCGGCAAAGCGTTCGTCTTCCTCCAGGCCGGCGGCCCTCAGCAGGGCAAACGCGGTGCGGCGGGGGTCGCGCACGGCGGCCCCGCCACCCGGCAGGGCGAAGGCCGGCAGGTGCCACAGGCGCTCGAAGCCGCTGCGCGTCGCCTGCAGCAGCTCGCAGCCCCAGATGGTGCCGTCTGTGCCGTAGCCCGTGCCGTCGAGCGCCACGCCCAAGACGGGCTCGTCAAGCCCGTGCTCGCCCATGACGGAGGCGATGTGGGCGTGGTGGTGCTGCACTTCGACCAGCGGCAGGCCCAGCTGGGCCGCCTGGGCGCGCGCCCACTTGGAGCTGAGGTACTCGGGGTGCAGGTCGCAGGCCAGCACGGCCGGCTCCAGCCCGAAGAGCCGCTGGTAGCGCTGGTGGGCCTCTTCCCAAGCTTGCCAGGAGCCCAGGCTCTCGAGGTCGCCCAGGTGCTGGGAGACGAAGGCCCTCTCATCGCTGAGCAGGCAGAACGTGGCCTTCTGCTCGGGGCCGGCGGCAAAAACCACCGGGGCGCCGCCGCCAGGCGCAACGCCGGGCACGAAGAGCGGTGCAGGTGCGTAGCCGCGGGCGCGGCGCACCATCTGCGTGCTGCCGTCTGCCAGCACGCGGGCCACGGAGTCGTCGTAGCGCGCCACGATGGCGCGGTTGTTGCCCAGGAACCACTCGGCGATGTGCCCCAGGGCGTCTTGTGCTTCCTCGTCGGCTGCCACGATGGGCTCGCCGCTGCGGTTGCCGCTGGTCATCACCAAGGGGCGGCCAACCGCGCGGCACAGCAGGTGCTGCAGCGGCGTGCTGGGCAGCATGAGCCCCAGCTCGGGCAGCTCGCCTGCCACGCTCGGCGCCAGCTGCGCGCCCTCGCGACGCGGCATGAGGACGATTGGGTGGGCGGGGCTTTCCAGCAGGGCCTCCTCTTCTGCAGAGACCTGGCAGAGCAGGCGGGCGTCCTGCGCGGCGGCGACCATGCAGGCCAGGGGCTTGGACGGCCTGCGCTTGCGCTCGCGCAGCGCCTGGACGGCCTGCTGGTTGGTGGCGTCTGCGCTCAGGTGCCAGCCGCCCAGGCCCTTCACGGCGATGACCTGGCCCGCCAGCAGCCGCTGTGCTGCCTCCTCGATCAATGCATCGGACTCCTCGCGGCTTGCGGCGGGCGCGGAGCATGGGCTGCCGCCGCGCAGCATAGGCCCGCACTCGAAGCATGCGTCTGGCTGGGCGTGGTAGCGGCGGTCCTGCTCGCAGGCGTACTCATCGGCGCAGCTGGGGCACATGGCAAAGGGCGCCATGCTCGTGAGCGGGCGGTCGTAGGGGAGGTCGTTGATGATGGTGAAGCGCGGGCCGCAGTTGGTGCAGTTGATGAAGGGGTAGCGGTAGCGCCGGTTTGCGGGGTCGAGCAGCTCGGCCAGGCAGTCAGGGCAGGTGGCGAGGTCGGGCGAGACCAGGGTGCTGCGGCTGCTGTCTGCGGCGCTGGGCACGATCTGGAAGCCCTCAGGTGCGGGCTCGGCGCCAGGCCCGGGCTCACGTTCCAGCGAGAGGATGAGCGCAGCGGGCGGGGCGTCGAGCACCAGGCGGCGGGCCAGCTCGTCGAGCTGTTCGGCGCTGCCCCAGGCCTGCACGTCCACGCCGCTCGTGCTGTTGAGGACGGTGCCGCGCACGCCCAGCTCGCGGGCGAGGCGCGTGACGAAGGGCCTGAAGCCCACCCCCTGCACGATGCCGTTGATATGTATGTGCGCGTGTTCCATGGCGAGCATGATACGTCAGGGCCCCAGCCTGCGCGGCAACGCCCGCGCCACATTTCTGCGGAGCACCGTTGCCCGCGCCCCCGCGGCCCCAAAGTCGACACGCGCGCCCTCATTGTCGATTGAAGCGCACCGCCGCGCCGCTTAGCATCAGGAGCTGGAAACACGCGCGGCCCTTGGCCGCGTTCGAGCATCTTGGAGGTACCTGAGCATGAGGAAGAAGATCATCGCAGCAGCGGCAGCGCTGGCGCTTGCCCTGGCGGGCGCGTTGGGCCTGAGCGGTTGCGGTGGCAGCAGCGCCGGCAGCGGCCAGCAGCCGGCGGAGAAGGTCGTCATCGGCACGCTTGCCACCGAGGACATCCTGCCCTTCTGGGCGGCCGAGGACGAGGCCCTCTTCCAGGAGGCGGGCGTCGACGCCAGCGTCCAGACCTTCCAGTCTGCCACCGAGCTCATCGCTGCCGTCACCGCCGGCGAGGTCCAGATGGCCATGACCGACCCGATGGTCACCGCCAGCATCTACTCCAGCGGCACGGACGTGCAGGTCGAGTGGGTCACCCTGGGCACAAGCGCCGAGCAGGGGCGCTTTGGCATCCTGACCGCCGACCCCTCGATCACCAGCCTGGAGCAGCTCGCCGGCAAGGAGGTCGGCGTGGGCTCCAACACTGTGCTCGAGTACGTGCTCGACACCCTGATGGAGCGCGCCGGCGTGCCCGCCGACCAGGTGGTCACCGCCGAGCTCCAGAAGCTCCCCGTCCGCTACCAAGCCTGTGTCTCCGGCCAGGTGCCGGCTGCAGCACTGCCCGCCTCGCTGCTGGCGCTGGGCGAGGCCAGCGGCTGCACCGTGGTGGCCGACGACACCGAGGGCGACAACATCTCGCAGTCTGTGATGATCGCCAACAGCGAGTGGTGCTCCTCCGAGGCCGGCGCGGCCGCGCTCGAGGCCCTTAAGGGCGTGTGGGACACCGCGGCAGGCAAGATCAATGCGGACCCGGAGGCCTACCGCGCCCTGCTGGCGGAGAAGGCCTCCCTCTCCGACGAGATCGCCCAGACCTACCCTGTGAGCGAGTACCCGCTCTGCCAGCTGCCTACCCAAGAGCAGGTCGACAGCGTCCTCGATTGGATGAAGGGCAAGGGCTACCTGGACGGCTCCATCGTCTATGATGCTTCCACTGGTTGCTTCAGCGGCCGCTAGGGAGGTTGTGTGGCGCTCGAGTTCTGCGATGTGAGCCTGGACTACCCCGCCGGTGACGGCGGGGTTTCCCTTCGTGCGCTGGAGGGCTTGAGCCTTTCGGTGCCGCGCGGGCAGGCGCTGGCGATCATCGGGCCCAGCGGCTGCGGCAAGTCGTCGCTGCTGCGCCTTGCCAGCGGCCTGGCTGCGCCCAGCAGCGGCCAGGTGCTCGAAGGCGGCGCCCCGCTGCGCGGCACCCGCCCGGGCACGGCGCTCATCCTACAGGACTTTGGGCTGCTGCCCTGGAAGGACGCCTTCCACAACGCCGAGCTGGGCCTCAAGATCCGCAAGCTCCCCGCCCAGGAGCGCCGCGAGCGCGCCATGGCGGCCTTGGAGCGCGTGGGGCTCAAGGGCTTCGAGCACAGCTACCCGCGCCAGCTCTCCGGTGGCATGCAGCAGCGCCTGGCCATGGCCCGCGCGCTGGCCATGGACGTGGACACCCTTCTCATGGACGAGCCGCTCTCCGCGCTCGACGCCCTGCTGCGCGAGGAGCTGCAGGACACCTTGCTCGAGCAGTGGCGCCAGGGCGGCTACACCCAGCTGCTGGTGACGCACTCCATCGAGGAGGCCGTCTACCTGGGCCAGCGCATCGTGGTCATGGCACCGCGCCCGGGGCGCGTGGTGGCCCAGATCGACAACTTCGAGATGGGGGAGCGCTCCTACCGCGACACCGAGCTCTTCTACCAGCGCTGCCATGCCGTGCGTGCTGCGCTCGACGAGGGGGTGCGCCGTGCCTAGGCCCCTCAACCCAGTGCTCTGCATGGTCTTCGCCGTCGTCTTCGTGCTGGCGGGCTGGGAGCTCACGGCCTTGCTGCTGAACACGCCCGCCCTGCCCACTCCGCAAGACACCGTGCCCATCTTCATGCGCTTTGCGCCGGAGCTCGCCCCCGGCTTTGCCGTGAGCCTCTACCGCGTGGCGGTCTCGCTCGTCATCGGCGTGGGGCTGGGGCTGCCGGTGGGCCTGGCGCTGGGCCGCAGCCCGCGGCTCGACGCCCTGTTCGCGCCGGTGCTCTACATCCTCTACCCGCTGCCCAAGATCGTCCTGCTGCCCATCCTGCTGGTGCTGCTGGGCCTGGCAGACGCCCCCAAGATCGCGCTCATCAGCCTGACGGTGTTCTTCCAGGTGGTGGTCGTCATGCGTGACGCCGCCAAGGCCATCCCGCAGGCCACGCTGCTCTCCGTGCGCTCGCTGGGGGCCAGCCGCTGGGACGAGTGGCGCCACGTGGTGCTGCCCGCCACCCTGCCGGAGCTCTTCACCACCCTGCGCGTGAGCTCTGCAGTGGCCATCGCGGTGCTCTTCTTCGCCGAGGCGATCGCCGGCTCCACGGGTCTGGGCTACTTCATCATGGAGAGCTGGGCCATGGTCAACTACCCGCGCATGTTCGCCGGCATCATCGCCCTGGGTGCGCTGGGCGTGATCGTCTACGAGCTCTTCGACGTGCTCGAGCGCCGCACCACGCGCTGGCGTCGCAGCGTCTAGCCATGCCACACCCCACCCTGCCTGCGTTGATTATCGTCTGCAAGGATAA
>JBJEHN010000115.1:0-16501 GCA_051876105.1 Coriobacteriales bacterium
GGTCCTGAAGTAGCCAGCCATCTGGCCTCCTCTCAACAGCGCCTATCTGGCGCGGGATTCCTACAGCACACGATACGCACTGCGGTTCCGCTTCGCCAGCCTCCTGCATGCAACAACTCCATAAAACCACACCCCGCGCGCTTGGGGACAGGCCCCGTGGCATTTGGGGACAGGCCCGCGCCGTGTGAGCGGGTACGCGCTTGGGGACAGGCTCCGGCGGGTGTTCGGGGACAGGCCCCGGGGCGATTGGGGGACAGGCCCCGGGGTGTGCTCTCGGGGGACAGGCCCCGTGGTGCGTGCTTGGGGACAGGCCCCGTGGCATTTGGGGACAGGCCCGCGCCGTGTGAGCGGGTACGTGCTTGGGGACAGGCCCCGGCGGGTGTTCGGGGACAGGCCCCGGGGCGATTCGGGGACAGGCCCCGGGGCGATTGGGGGACAGGCCCCGGGGCGATTGGGGGACAGGCCCCGGGGGCCTTCTGCGGCTTTGGGGGAGTGGGGCGGCTGCCTTCCCTCGTATATGACGTATATTCAGACGAGCGAACTAAGCGCGCTTGCTCTCGGCGCGCGCCACCGACCTGAAGGAGGAGCGGGATGCAGGACAAGAACGCGCTGTTGCGCACGCTGCCGCAAGTTGAGGAGCTGCTCGAGACCCCCTGCCTGCAGGCCGCGCTTGCATCTCTGCCCCGCCAGGCAGTCGTCGACGCAGCTCGCGCTGCAGTCGACGACGCCCGCCAGGCCATCCTTGCCGGCAACGCCTCCTGCGCACCCAGCGCAGACGCCATCGCCCAAGCCGCGCAGCTGCGCACCCTGGCTCTGGGCCGCCGCTCGCTGCGCCGTGTCGTCAACGCAAGCGGCGTCATCGTCCACACCAACCTCGGCCGCAGCCCGCTGGCCGCAAGCGCCGTCGAGGCCGTCAACGACGTCATCGCCGGCTACTCCACGCTCGAGTACGACACCGCCTCCCTGGCACGCGGCAGCCGCCATGCCCACTGCGAGCAGCTCATCTGCGCGCTCACCGGTGCAGAGGCGGCCATCGCCGTCAACAACAACGCCGCTGCCGTGATGATGGTGCTCAGCCAGTTCGCCGCTGGCTGCGAGGCTGTTGTCAGCCGCGGCGAAGAGGTAGAGATCGGCGGCTCCTTCCGCATCCCGGACATCATGGCGCAAAGCCACGCGCGTATGGTGGAGGTGGGCGCCACCAACAAGACGCACGAGAGCGACTACCGCCGCGCCGTCACCGCCCAGACCGCCATGCTCCTCAAGGTGCATCGCTCGAACTTCCGCCTGGTGGGCTTTACCGAGGAGGTGGGCGTGGCCCAGCTGGCCGCCATCGCCGCTGAAGAGAACGCGCGCCGCGCGCCCGGCTCCCCGCAGCTGCTCGTCTACGAGGACCAGGGTTCGGGTGCCTTCGTGCGCCTGGACTGCTTCGGCAGCTATGCAGAGCCGGCTGTGCGCGAGAGCCTCCAGGCCGGCGCCGACCTCGTGAGCTTCTCTGGCGACAAGCTCCTCGGCGGCCCCCAGGCGGGCATCATCGCCGGCCGCAAGGAGCTCATCGACCAGCTCAAGCGCAACCCGCTCGCCCGCGCCCTGCGCCTGGACAAGATGACGCTCGCGGCCCTCGAGGCCACCCTGCGCCTCTACCTCGACCCTCAGCGCGCCCTGCGCGAGATCCCCACCCTCCGCATGCTCGCCACGCCGGCCGCCGAGCTGCACCCCCGTGCCGAGCGCCTGCGCAGCGCCCTCGAAGCCGCCTTGCCCGCCGGCGTCGCACAGCTCGACTGCGTGCAGGAGGTGAGCCGCGCAGGAGGCGGCGCCCTGCCCATGTGCGACATCGACACCTGGGCTGTTGCCGTTGCCTTCGCGCGCGGCAGCGCCCAGGACTGCCAGCGCCACATGGTGAGCGGCCGCGAGCTACCCGTTGTGGGCCGCATCAGCCACGAGGCCCTGCTCCTTGACCTGCGCACGCTGCTCAGCGAGCAGGAGGAGGACGAGGCGGTGCGGGCCGTGGCCGAGTACGCGCGCACCCTGTAGGAAACGCCCGCACGAGAGGAGCGCCCCGCCATGGCCAAGACAGACTGCATCCTGGGTACCGCCGGCCACATCGACCACGGAAAGTCGTCGCTGGTGCGCGCCCTCACCGGCACCGATCCCGACCGCCTGGCCGAGGAGAAGGAGCGCGGCATCACCATCACCCTGGGCTTTGCGCAGCTGATCCTGCCCAGCGGCAGGCGCTTGGGCGTGGTCGACGTACCCGGCCACGAGCGCTTTGTGCGCCAGATGGTCGCCGGCGCCACCGGCATGGACCTCGCGCTGCTGGTGATCGCCGCAGACGACGGGGTCATGCCGCAGACAGTCGAGCACATGGCGGTGCTCGAGCTGCTGGGCGTGCGCAGCTGCGTGGTGGCCCTCACCAAGGCCGACATGGTGGACGAGGACTGGCTCCTCTTCATGGAAGACGAAGTTGCCAGCGCCCTGCAGGGCACGCCCTTCGAGGGAGCGCCCGTTGTCCCATGCAGCAGCGTCACCGGGCAGGGTCTCGACGAGCTGAGGGCGGCCCTTGACGAGGCCGTTGCCAGCGCCGAGCGCACCAAGCCTGCCGGCGGGCTGCGCTACCCCGTCGACCGTGTGTTCACCGTCAAGGGCTTTGGCACTGTGGCAACCGGCACCCTGTGGAGCGGCACCGTTCACGTGGGCGACGAGCTCGAGGTGCTCCCCCGCGGCCTGCGCACCAAGGTCCGCAGCATCCAGGTCCATGGCAGGGACCGCGACGCCGCGCAGGCGGGCAACCGCGTGGCGCTGTGCCTGAGCGGCCTTTCCACAGAAGACGTGCGCCCTGGCGACTTCATCGCCGCGCCGGGCAGCCTGCAGGCGACGGACCGCTTCGACGCGCAGCTCACCTACAAGGACCCGTTTGCGAGCGGCAAGCCCCTGGAGAGCGGCAGCCGCGCGCACATCGCCCATGGCACGCGCGAGGTGGTGGGCCGCGTGCTGTGCATGGACGGCAAGCCGTGCCTTGAGCCGGGCGAGACCGCGCAGGTGCAGATCCGCTTGGACGATCCGCTGCCTCTGAGCTACGGCGACCGCTTCATCGTGCGGAGCTTCTCGCCCGTGCACGTGATCGCGGGCGGAACGGTGCTGGCTGCGCACCCGCGCCGCCGCACCACGCTGAGCCCCGCTGAGAGCGCCACCCTCAACGCGCTTGCCGCCGGAGATGTGGCAGCTGCGGCAGATGCCTATGCGCTCGGAGCCGAGGAGCCTTTCACCCCCGCCCAGGCCGCTGCTGCCTTGGGACTCCCGCCTGTGCAGGTGAGCCACCGCCTGGAGGAGCTCCAGGCGGCCAAGAAGCTCGTGTTCCTGGGCACAGCCGGCCGCTACCTTGCCCCGGCGCCCCTGCACGCCAAGATGGTGAGCAAGGTCGAGAGCTGCCTCATGCGCTTCCACAACGCCAACCCAGACGCCACGGGCCTTGCCAAGGAGGAGCTGCGCCGCCAGCTGGGGCTGAGGATGGAGCCTGCCTGCTTCGATGCTTTGCTGGAGGAGGCCGAGGCCAAGGGCGCGTGCGTGCAGGTCGACGGCGAGCTGAGCCACCCCAAGGCCGGTGCCGGCGCCCGTGCCCAGGTGCTCAAGGCCGCCCAGGTCATCGGGGCTGCGCTCGACGAGGCGGCCGGCGCGCCCCCGGCGCTCGACGCGTTGCTCAAGGGGACGGGCCTCAACCCCGGCATTGCCCGAAAGGGGCTGTTGGAGCTGCTCGATCAGGGCAGGGCGGTGCGCATCACCAACGAGCTCGTCTTCTCTGCTGCCGTCATCGGCGAGTGGAAGGCTGCCATCGCCGCCTTCATCGACGAGAACGGCCCTGCCACGGCCGCCCAGCTCAAGGATGCATGCAGCACCAGCCGCAAGTACATGATGCCCGTCCTCGAATGGCTCGACGCCCAGGCCTTCACCAAACGAAGCGGCGACCTCCGCACCCTGGCGTAGACCCTCCGGGGGGAGGGTACCGCTCGCGCGGGGGCTTGAGCTGGGGTTTTCCCAATTCGCGGAATACTCGCAGAAGCCTAGCTCGTAACAAAGGCTGCGCTTGTTACCATAGAGCGGCCGGAACACGGAGATGGTTGGGGTCTGGTGGCCCCCGCGGCCTTCAAAGCCGTTGTGAGGCGCGCAGAACGTCTCGGGTGTGTTCGATTCGCACGCATCTCCGCCATAGCCGGCCAGCGCACAGAAACGTTCTTGGGGAAGGCGGACTCTGTGAGAATCCTGCATATCACCGCCCAAAAGCCGGACAGCACGGGCAGCGGCATCTACCTCCACCAGCTCGTCAGCTCGCTTGCAGAGCGCGGCGAGGACCAGGCCGTCCTCTGCGGCATCGACAGCGGTGACCCCATCGACCTGCCGCCGGGCGTCGACGTCTACCCCGTCGCCTTCAACACGCCCCAGCTCCCCTTCCACCTCTGCGGGATGTCGGACGAGATGCCCTACCCCTCGACCCGTTACCGCGACCTCACCCCGGGCATGCTCGCCGCCTGGAAAGGCGCCTACCGCTCCGCTTTGCGCCAGGCCCTCGGGCGCTTCAAGCCCGATGTGGTCGTCTGCAACCACCTCTACCTCCTCACCGCCCTCGTCGTCGAGGAGCTGCAAGCCCTCCCGCAGCGCATCCCCGCCGTCGCCATCTGCCACAACACCTGCCTGCGCCAGCTCGAGCAGCACGGCCTGGAGCGCGAGCTCATCCGCGCCGCCATCCCGCGCCTCGACCTCGTATTCGCCCTGCACGAAGAACAGGCTCAGCGCATCTGCCGCGCCTTTGACATCGACCCCGGCAAGGTCCGTCCCATCGGCACCGGCTACGACTCCAAGCTCTTCCGCTCCGCCCCACACCCGGCCCCGCATCCTGCCGCCGCGGAGCGTCACGAGGCCGACGAGCCGGCCATCGAGCTCTGCTTTGCGGGCAAGATCACCTACAAGAAGGGCGTCCACAGCCTGCTCAACGCCCTCAACCTGCTGCCGTGCCGCCCGGGTGCGGTGCACCTGCGCCTGTGCGGCGGCGTGAGCAACTCCTTCCAAAAGGCGGCCATCGAGCTGCTCATCCAGGAGAACCGCCAGAACGTGGAGCTGCTGGGAAAGCTCGCCCCCGCCGCCCTGGCAGAGCAGATGCGCGCCAGCCAGGTCTTCGTGCTGCCGAGCTTCTACGAGGGGCTGCCGCTGGTGCTGGTCGAGGCACTGGCCTGCGGCTGCAAGGCGGTGGTGAGCGACCTGCCCGGGCTGCGGCCCTGGGTCGAGGAGAACATCCCCGGCGCCCCCGTGTGGTACGTGGCGCTGCCACGCATGCAGAAGGTCGACGAGCCCGTCAAGCGCGACCTTCCCGCCTTCGAGGAGCGCCTGGCCCAGGCGATCAAGGACGCCGCCCTCGCCCCGGCGCGCGCCGTCAGCTGCGCGCACCTGTCGTGGGGCGCGCTCGCTGCGCGCCTGCTGGGCTCCATCCGGGAGCTCTGACCCCGCCGCCTGCGCTGCCCGCCCCGGGCGCCCCGGTACGGCGGCCCCTTTTTCGCGGGGCTGCCCGCGCCATCTGCCGCCGCTGAAGCGCTCCTGCCACCGGAGCGCGCCGCACAAGGCGTACCCTCAAGCGGAACGCGCGCTAAAGGGGAAGCGCTCGCCAGAGGTCTGTCTGAAGGGGGAACCGCACCATGATCTACTTCGACAACGCTGCCACCACCATGGCAAAGCCCCCTCAGGTGGTGCAGGCTGTCACGGATGCGATGACCTCGTTCGGCGGTGTGGGCCGCGGCGTCCACGGTGCCAGCCTCTCCGCGGGGATGGCCGTCTACGAGTGCCGCAGCAAGCTCGCCAGCCTGCTCGGCGCGCCCGACGCCAGCCGTGTGAGCTTTACCGCCAACGCCACAGAGGCCCTCAACATCGTCTTACGCGGCATGGTCAAGGGCAGCGACCACGTTGTCACCACCTGGGCCAGCCACAACTCCGTCCTGCGCCCCCTCTACCACCTCAACATGGAGACCGGCTGCGGCATCACCGCCGTCAAGGTGGGCCGCGACGGCTCGCTCGACCTCGGCGAGTTCGAGAGGGCCTTCGAGAGCCGCACCAAGCTCTGCGTCGTGACGCACGCCTCCAACCTCACCGGCGACCTCTACGACGTCGCCGCCCTGGCCGAGGTCGCCCACGCCTACGGCGCCCGCATCATCGTCGATGCCGCCCAAACCGCCGGCTGCGAGCCCATCGACATGGCGGCCATGGGCCTCGACTGCGTGTGCTTCACCGGCCACAAGGGGCTCATGGGCCCCCAGGGCACCGGCGGCCTGGCCCTCGCGCGCGACCTCGAGGTGGCGCCGCTGAAGGTGGGCGGCACCGGCACCCACAGCTTCGACCTCATCCACCCCAAGGCCATGCCGGAGGCACTGGAGGCGGGCACCCTCAACGGCCACGGCATCGCCGGCCTCTCCGCCGGCCTCGACTTCATCCAGGAAGTGGGCATCGAGGCCATCCGCGCCCACGAGCGCAGGCTCGCCCAGCGCTTTGCAGACGGCTTGGAGTGCATCCCCGGTGCAAAGCACTACGGCGGCGCCATCGCCGACCGCACCGGCATCGTCGCCCTCAACATCGCAGACCTCGACTCCGGCTCCGTCGCAGACGCCCTGGCCAACCAGTACGGCATCTGCACTCGCGCCGGCGCGCACTGCGCCCCGCTCATGCACCGCGCCCTGGGCACGGTCGAGCAGGGGGCCGTGCGCTTCAGCTTTGGCTGGTATAACACAGAAGACGAGGTCGACCAGGCTCTCGTGGCGCTCGAGCGCATCGCCGCCTCGCGCCGCTAGCGGCTCGGCCCCGCCTGCGTACGACCCCGGGGCAACCGCCCCGCTCAGAGAAAGGTGAGACAAATGGCTGAACTCGACGGATTCGGCAAGCCCTGCCCCATGCCCCTGGTGATGTGCAAGAAGGAGATCGACGCCGGCAACACGGAGATCGCCATCAAGGTCGACAACGACACCGCCGTCAAGAACATCACCCGCCTGGCCAAGAAGAAGGGCCTGGGCTTTGCCGTGGCAGACATCGAGGGCGGCTTTCTCATCACGATGGGCGGCGAGCTGAGCGCCGAGCAGTCCCAGGCACCTGCCGCAGCCCCGGCCGCCTGCAGCATCCAGGGCGGCTCCTGCGGCTACAGCGTCTTCATCGGCAAGGACCACGTGGGCGAAGGCGACCCGGAGCTCGGCCGCAACCTCATGAAGATGGCCATCTTCACCCTCAACCAGGCCGAGGTGCCCCCCATGAACCTCCTGTTCATGAACAGCGGCGTTACCCTCCTGTGCTCGGATGAGCCCCAGATCATCGACTCCGTGCGCGAGATGATGGACAAGGGCACCGACGTGCTGGTCTGCGGCACCTGCCTCAACTTCTACGGCGTGGCTGAGCAGCTCAAGGTGGGCGAGGTCTCGAACATGTACGACATCCTCGAGCGCATGCACGAGTCTGCAAAAGTGATCACCTTATAAGCCCTCGTTCCTCGGGCTTTGGCTCGACGCTGCGGGTTGCGTGAGCACGCACATCAGGCGCTCACCCGCGCCCTCACGTAGCAAAGTACGCTACGGGCGCGGCTTCACGCCTGCTGCACGCACTCACGCAACCCTCGCTGACGTTTTGTTGGACCTGGAAGGCTGGGGTTGTTCATGATCGTCATCTCCTTCGAGTCGACGCACGCGGCCATGGCGGCGCAGAAGCTGCTGGCGGGCTTGCGCTTCGACGTGATCCCCACGCCCGTCGACATCACGGCTACCTGCGGCATCGCCTTGCGCCTGGAAGATGACCTCATCGAGCAAGCGCACGCCCGCTTGCAGCAAGACCCCAACATCGGCGCCCAGGCGGCCTGGCACTACGTCTAGGCCCCGGGCGCCTTGAGCTGCGTATAATCGGATTCAACAGTCCGCCGCGCAGGAAGAGGGGAGGGTCGCCATGACGCAGAAGGAGCGCGTGTTCCTCACCAAGCTCACCTCCAAGGGGGGTTGAGCCGCCAAGTGGGGTCCGGGCGACCTCAAGGGCATACTCCCCGCCATCCAGGGAGCCATAGACCCCAACCTCCTGCTGGGCTTTGAGACGAGCGACGACGCCGCCGTCTACCGGCTGGCCGGCGGCCAGGCTGCTGTGCTCACCGTCGACTTCCTCACCCCGCTGGTCGACGAGCCCTACCGCTTTGGGCGGCTGGCCGCGGCCAACGCCTTGAGCGACGTCTTCGCCATGGGGGGTCGCCCGCTGGTGGCGCTCAACGTGCTCGCGCTCGACTGCGCCTTGGGAACGGACGTGGCCGCAGAGATCCTGCGCGGCGGGGCAGACGCCGTGACTGAGGCCGGCGCCAGCATCTGCGGCGGCCACACGGTCGACGACCCGGAGCCCAAGTACGGCCTGTGCGTCTTCGGCCTGGTGGACCCGCAGCGCATCATGCGCAACACCGGCGCCCAGGCCGGCGACCTGCTTTACCTCACCAAGCCCCTGGGCACCGGCCTGCTGAGCGCCGCCTACAAGATAGGGGAGGCCAGCGCGGCCGAGTTCGAGCCCGCCATCGCCTCCATGGAGGAGCTCAATCGCGCGGGCGCGGAGGCCATGCTCGCTGCCGGCGCCCACGCCGCCACCGACGTCACCGGCTTTGCCCTGGCCGGCCACCTGCACGAGATGCTCGAGGGCAGCGGGCTGGACGCCGTGCTCGACTTTGCCGCCCTGCCGCTCTTCGAGCGCGCCTGGGAGCTTTGCTGCGCCTACTGCCGCCCCAACCGCACGTTCTCGATCATGGACTTCGCCGAGCCCTTCGTGGTGCAGGGCGCCCTCGACGACGAGGAGTTCGACAACCGCATGGGCATACTCTGCGACCCCCAGACCAGCGGCGGCCTGCTCGTGGCCCTGCCGCCCCGGGCAGCCGGCGCCTTCGAGCGCGAGTTCGAGGCCCGCGCCGGCCGCAGGCCCTGGCGCATCGGCCGCTTCGAACCCGGCAGCGGCCTCATCCGCATGGCGTAGGGCGCCCTGCAAATCTTTATTCTCTATGTAAGATAATCTACTCATCGAAAACAGACGCTTCCTGCTGTTGAACTACCTGCCGCGTCCTGTAGCTTCGTATGTTGAAGGAGAGCGTCCCGCCCGCGGGGGCAGGCGCTCGAGGCATTCGAGGAAAAGAAAGGAGCGTGTGTATGGAACTCTCACGCAGAGGCTTCCTGAAGGGCGTTGCGGGCGCTGCCGGCGCCAGCATGGCCTACGGGTTGTCCAGCGCGGCCCCGGCGCTTGCCGTCGAGGTCCAAGACGACTGGAAGCTCGTGAACACCGAGGAGTACACCAACATCTGCTGCTACTGCGCCGGCGGATGCGGCTCCCTGTGCTCTGTGCGCGACGGCGAGCTGGTCAACCTCGAGGGCGACCCGGACCACCCCATCAACGAGGGCGGCCTGTGCCCCAAGGGCGCGACCATGTTCCAGCTGCGCAACGTCGTCGACCCCAAGACGCGCGAGGTGACCAAGAGCAAGGTCCGCCAGACCAAGCCGTTGGTCCGCCGCCCCTACTCCACCGAGTGGGAGCCCATCTCCTGGGAAGACGCTGTCAAGGAGATCGCGCTCAAGGTCAAGCAAACCCGCGACGGGGGCTTCGTCGAGACCCAGGAGGTCAACGGCAAGCAGCTCACCGTCAACCGCTGCGAGAGCATCGCCAGCCTGGGCGGCTCCCAGCAGAACTCCGAGGAGGAGTACCTCATCTTGAAGATGATGAGGGCGCTGGGCATAGTCGCCATCGACAACCAGGCCCGTGTTTGACACGGTCCCACCGTCGCCGGTCTGGCGGCTTCATTCGGCAGAGGCTCGATGACAACCCATTGGGCCGACATGCAAAATGCCGACGTCATCTTGAACATCGGCTCCAACTCCGCTGAGAACCACCCCGTGAGCTCCAAGTGGCTCAACAGGGCGCACGAGAAGGGCGCCATCTGGATCGTGGTGGATCCGCGCTACACCCGCACCGCCGAGATGGCAGACATCTACTGCCCCATCCGCTCTGGTACGGACATCGCCTTCTACGGCGGCCTGTACAACTACATGATCGAGAACCTCATCGACCCCGGTCTGGACGAGTACCTGGCCAGCGGCAAGATGGGCGCGTACAACTTCGAGTACCTCATCAACTACACCAACGCCTCCTACATCCTGGAGAAGGACTACGAGTTCGACCCCGAGACCGGCCTGTTCTCTGGCTGGGACCCCGAGACCGAGACCTACAGCTCCCACTCCTGGCACTATGAGACCGACCACGAGGAGCCCTGGGACACCTCCGAGGGCGGAGCCTACGCATGGGCGGTCAAGGACGGCGTCCCGCAGTTCGAGAAGCCCGTGCTCACCGTCCCCAAGATGGACAAGACGCTCAGCGACCCGCGCTGCGTCTACCAGGTCTTCAAGCAGCACTACTCCCGCTACACCATGGAGAAGGTCTGCGAGGTCTGCGGCATGGACATCGAAGACCTGCGCACCGTCTACGCCGCGTGGTGCACCAGCTGCGCCCCTGGCAAGGCAGGCGCCATCCTCTACGCGCTGGGCCAGACCCAGCACACCTACGGCGCGCAGAACACCCGCGCCATGTCCGTCCTGCAGCTGCTGAGCGGCAACGTGGGCGTCCCCGGCGGCGGCGTGTGCGCGCTGCGCGGCGAGCCCAACGTCCAGGGCGCGACCGACATGGGCATGCTGGTCAACGAGCAGCCCGCCTACCTCAAGTGGTCCAACACCACAGACCGCGACACCCTGGCCCACTGGCTCGAGAGCCAGACCTACTCGGACGGCTACTACACCAACAAGCCCAAGTTCATGGTCTCGGCCCTCAAGGAGTGGTACGGCGACAACGCCACCGTGGCAAACGACTACGGCTACGACTGGTGGCCCAAGGTCCCCAGCCACGACGGCAGCGACTGGACCGAGATGTCCTCCTTCGAGAAGATGAAGGACGGCACCATCCAGGGCTACTTCGCCTGGGGCATGAACCCCTGCCACTCGGCCCCCAACAGCTCCAACGTGCGCCGCTCCATGGCCAACTTGGACTGGAACGTCGTGGTCGACCAGGTCATCACGGAGACCGCATCCTTCTGGGAGGCCCCGGACATGGACGCCACCCAGATCGGCACCACCTGCTACTTCCTGCCCTGCGCGCTCATCTACGAGAAGCCCGGCACTATCCTCAACTCCGGCCGCTGGATGCAGTGGCGCTACCAGGCCGTCGAGCCCTGGGACGAGGCCAAGCCCGACTACGAGATCTGCGACCTGCTGTGGCGCGAGATCTGCCGCCTCTACGAGGAGCAGGGCGGCGCAAACCCGGACCCGATCATGAAGATGAAGTGGGACTACTACATCGACGGCAAGATCGACCCGCGCGCCGTGGCGTGGGCGCTCAACGGCTACCGCGTGAAGAGCTCCGACTGGAAGAGCGGCTTTGCCTCCGGTGCGAACGGGGCCCTGGCCAGCGGTGACATCGACCTCCTGGCCGGCTACTCCGAGCTGGGCGCAGACGGCTCCACCGCCTGCGGCATGTGGATCTACTCCGGCTTCTACGCCAACAGCGCCGCGCCGCTCGACCCAGCCCAGCAGGCCATCGGGCGCCGCAACAACAAGGACACCTCCGGCCTGGGCCTGTACTCCGACTGGGCCTTCGCCTGGCCCAACAACAGGCGCATCATCTACAACCGCGCCTCCGCAGACATGCAGGGCCAGCCCTGGGCGCCCGACAAAGCCCTGGTCAAGTGGGACAAGCAGGCCAAGAAGTGGCTCACCGGCTACGACAACGGCCTCGACATCCCGGACTTCGTCGCCAGCAAGACCCTGCCAGACGGCACCGTCCAGGCCGTCGAGCCCAACAACAAGGCGTTCTTCATGCTCTGGGAGCAAAACGGCCGCCTGGAGTCCTACGGCATGGTCGACGGCCCGCTGCCCGAGCACTACGAGCCCTTTGAGACGCCGCTTTCTGAGAACCTGCTCAACGGCCGCCTCAACTCGCCGTGCTATCTGGGCCGCCCGTCTGCAGACGGCAACAAGAAGCTGGGCACCATGTTCAGCCTGGACTCCACCCGCCGCGGCAGCGTGAGCGAGTTCCCGATCGTGGCGACCACCTACTCCGTGACCGAGCACTGGCAGACCGGCGGGCAGACCCGCTCCTGCCCTGCGCTGGTCGAGGCCTTCCCCGGCGACATGATCGAGATGTCGCCCGAGCTGGCCGCCGAGAAGGGCATCGCCAACGGCGACAAGGTGAGGGTGTGGAACAAGCGCGCATCCGTCGTGGTCACCGCTGTGGTCACCAAGCGCATCCGCCCGCTCACGGTCAACGGCAAGACCCAGCACCTGGTGGGCATGACCCATCACTACAGCTGGGGCAAGCTCTACGGCAACACGCTGCAGGGCGCCGTCAACGACCTCACGCCCAACGTGGGCGACCCCAACAGCCAGACGCCCGAGTACAAGGCGTTCCTGGTCAACATCGAGAAGGCAAAGGCATAAGGAGGAGGTGACTGAAGATGACTGAGAAAGCAATGCTGTTCGACACCGCCCGCTGCACCGCGTGCAAGGGCTGCCAGGTTGCCTGCAAGTGCTGGAACAACCTGCCCTCCGGCAACGGAGACTGCGCAAGCTCGATGGACTTTACGGGGTGCTACCAAAACCCCGCAGACATCAACGGCACCACCCGCCTGATCATGACCTTCAACGAGTTCGAGGCCCCAGAAAGCCAAAAGCGCGTGGGGTGGGCCTTCGGCCGCCGCTCGTGCCAGCACTGCACTGACGCCGGCTGCGTGGAGATCTGCCCCGCCGGGGCGCTCTTCCACGACGAGGAGACCGGCATGGTCACCCACGACGCCTCCAAGTGCGTGGGTTGCCAGTACTGCTCCACCGCCTGCCCCTACGACGTCCCCCGCTACGACAAGCTGGAAGGGCGCCCGGACCCGGTCATCAACAAGTGCTACGGCTGCGTGGACCGCATCCACAACGGCATGGCCCCGGCCTGCGTCACCACCTGCCAGCCCGGCGCCCTGCAGTTCGGCGACCGCGACGAGATGATCCGCCTGGCCCACGAGTCCGTCGACCGCCTGCAAGCCAAGGGCTTCACGGACGCCGTGGTCTACGGCGAGGGCGAGATGGGCGGCCTGCACGTGATCCAGGTGCTCAAGTACGGCATCGAGGAGCACGGCCAGGTTGCCAACCCCAAGAAGAGCGTCCTCAACACCATCCACGACTACACCGCGCCCGTCGTGGGCGGCGTGGCCGGCCTGGTGCTGCTGGGCCTTGCGGGCATGACCGCGCTCTCCGCCGGTGCAGAGAAGCACGACCAGGTCGTCTACAACCCGGAGACCACCGACACCCTCGACATGGAGACCGGAGAGGTCATCAAGCACGGCGACGGCCAGGGCACCAAGACCTTCAAGCAGTACATGAGCCAGGTGCCCATCTTCAAGAAGTGGGGGGAGGACGACCATGAGTAGCCATGAGAGCATCGCTGTGAGCCCCGAGCAGGCTCGCAAGAACGAGGAGTTCATCCAGGAGCGCAAGGAGAGCGGCAAGCAGCTGCGCGTGCAGCGCACCACCCTTCAGGCGCGCCTCACCCACGGCACCGTGGCCATCTCCTGCATCCTGCTGGCCATCACCGGCCTGTTCGTCTTCGTCCCGCCCCTGACCAAGCTGGCAGGGCCCGACGTTGTCTTCGTCATGCGCATGGCGCACCGCATCCTCGGCCTGATCTTTTGCCTGGTGCCCATCATCAGCCTGATCCTGGCTCCCAAGGGCGCCCTGCACATCCTCAAGAAGAACACCGTCAAGTGGGATCACGACGACGTGATGTGGATGAAGCTCTTCATGCCCTACCTGTTCACCTGCAAGTGGCTGCACATGCCCGATGCGAGCGAGACCAAGTCTGGCCAGCGCGTGTCTGACGGTATGATCATCCTGGTGGCCATCCTCATGGGCGTCACCGGCCTGGTGCTCACCGCCAACGTGGTGGGCCTCATCAGCCTGGGCGTCACCGCGCATGCCGTGTGGCTGTTCCTGCACGACCTGGGCTTTTTCGCCATCTGCGTGCTGGGCATGGCGCACATCCTGCTCGGCGGCGGCATCATCGGCCCCTACCGCGGCATGCATCGCGTCATGTTCGGCGACGGCTCGCTTTCCGAGGGCGAGGCCCTGTACCACTGGGCCCACTGGGTCCGCAAGCTGCACAAGGAGAACTCCGACGAGCTCTTCTGGGCAGACGCCAAGACCACTAAGCGCATCGAGGACTAGGGCTCGGCCCGTCCCCATCCGCTTGGCTCCCCGCAACCCCGGGGGTGCGCGCCAGACGGCGCCAGCCCCCGGGGAGCGGGGCGGCATCACCCGCACGCAAGCCCGCTCCCATCCGCCAAACCTCCGGGTCCGGCGCTTGTTGCAGCCCGTAACGGGCGCTCCTGCGCAGCAGCGTGGGGCGCCCCGGGTTGCGCTTGCCAGGTGATACCTGCAGGCCGGGCAACATCGTTTGAGCTGTTGCCCGGCCCGTTGGTATCCTTGCGTACAGACACGAAGGCGGCCTGCCTGCCCGGCGGGCCGCGTACCATTCCCGAGGAGCACTGCCCATGAACCTGAGACTCATCGACGCCGCCATGGACTCCTACGCGGAGCTGCCCCAAGACGATGTGAACCGCCTGGTGTTCTTCCGCAGCGTGTGGGGCCTGCAGGCCGCCTCTGCGCAGGAGTGCGCTTGCGCGTGGGAGGCCCCTGCCGAGCCCGAGCTGCGCGATGCCTGCACTCGCGAGCTGCCGCTGTTCAAGCTCTTCCCCGTGCAGCTGGATGCGCAGCGCCTGGCGCGCGACGCGGCAGACATCGCGGCCTGCATCGCCGGCAAGGGCCTGATGGAGCCTGCGGTTGCCGCAGTGCTGCGGCAAGCCGAGTGGGCCCAGCTGCTGGGTGCGGCGGGCATGGAGCTGGCGGGCAGCGAGCCGGCCGCCTTCCTCGACGAGCTCGCTGCCGGGATGGTCGGCGCCGGCACCGCGGCCCCGGCGGCTGTGGCGGCGGCGCAGGTGGCAAGCCTTGCCCTGCGCTGCCAGCTCGAGCAGCCGGCCCAGCGCGCGCTGGCCGCGCTCAAGGCCGCCGGGCTCTTCGAGACCTGCCACGCGCTGCTGTGCCCCTGCTGCGGCAGCGAGCCCGCGCTCTCGCACGTGGGCGGGCAGACTTCCAGCCAGGGTCGCGGCCGCCTGCTCGCCTGCCTGCAGTGCGGTGCTGCTTGGGAGTTCCAGCGCGTGCGCTGCGCCCGCTGCGGGCAGTCCAACCCCGGTCACCTGCACTACTTCTCGCTGGAGGGAGACGACGCCCACCGCCTGCACCTCTGCGATGACTGCGGCGGCTACATGCGCACGCTCTTCAGCGAGCAGGGCAGCCTGGCGCCGGTCTCCTTCGAGGTCGAGGACGTGGTCATGGCGCGCTTGGACGCCGTCGCGCACGACCCGCGCCTGAGCCGCTAGGCACCGCGCGAGGCCTTGAGGGGGCAGAGCATGGAGATCGTCAACCTGTACAACGCCGACGAGGAGATCTTCAAGCACCCGGTGACCTTGAGCACGCCGGATGCCTGCGACGTCGTGGCCTTCGAGGACGTGCAGGTCGAGCACACGATGGAGGTGTTCGTCAACGAGATACACACCTTCAGCATCGTGTGCAGCCCCGACCACCTGGTCGAGCTGGTGTTGGGGCGCCTGTACACCCAGGGCCTGGTGGCGGACGTGGACGAGGTCGAGAGCATCTACATCTGCCAGCATGCCACGCGCGCCCGCGTGTTCCTGCGCGGCCGCTCTGCCGACCTCGCGCGCACGCACGTGGAGAGCGTGCCCTCGTGCTGCACGGGCAACCGCACGCTCAACAGCTACTTCGAGGCCGGCGAGCCGCTGGCCAAGCTGGCGCCCATCCCCTGGGACAAGCGCTGGATCTTCGCCCTGGCGCGCATCTTCGCGCAGGACACGCCGCTGCACCGCCGCACCAAGGGCACCCACAGCTGCTACCTGGCGGTGGGCGACGAGGTGCTCTACTGCTGCGAGGACCTGGGACGCCACAACGCCTTCGACAAGGTGGTGGGGGCGGCGCTGCTGGACGAGGTCGACCTCTCGCAGGCGATCGTCTACACGTCTGGGCGCATCCCCGTTGACATGGTGATTAAGGCCATACGCAGCCGCGTGCCGGTGCTGGTGACCAAGGCCGTCCCCACAGACGCCACCATCAGGCTCGCCCGCGAGTACGATCTCACGCTCATCTGCCAGGCCCGCCCCGACTCGTTCAAGGTCTTTACTATGCCCTCGTTCCTCGGGCATTAACTCGACGCTGCGGCTCCGCTGGGCACGCACACTGGCCCCGCGCTACGGGCTCTGGGACCCGATCAGGCTGTAGGCGAGGGCATTGCACCTGCGGGGGAGCGGGGTCGGCGGGGCGCCCTGAGGGGGACGGCCTGCGCACCCGAGCCCTCACTCCGGCGCCGCAGCTGCGGAACTCGC
>JBJEHN010000116.1:0-54460 GCA_051876105.1 Coriobacteriales bacterium
CTCGCGCTCCTTCTACGAGCACTTCGGGTTCAGCGAGCTGGGCGCTACGGGTCGCATGGCCCTCAAGCTGCAACCGGGGCTCTTCGACTCCGCTCGCTAGCGCGCGCTTCTCTTGGGACGACGGACGGAAGAAGCAACTTCCGCCTGACAATCTTCCAGAAGTGCGAAAGTACGTCCTTCTTTTCGCACTTTTGTACAGAAAACAGGCGATAGCGGGGCTCTGCCCCGCCCCTAGCGCTGCCATCCCTCTCTGCCTGGTTGACTGTTGCTTAACCGCGCGGGGCAGACGCTGCGCGCCGCGTTGCGCGGGCGGTATAATCACTGCTTGTGTTGCGTGCTTGCGCCGCGCCCTGTGCGCCGCAGCCGCAACCGCGCCCGCACCGCCCGCCACCCCCGAAGGGAGCCCATGCAGCGCATCGCCGCCTTCATAGTCCGCTTCCACGGGCAGATCTTCAGCGTGTTCATGGCGCTTGCCGTGGTGTGCAGCTTCATGGCCGTGCAGGTGGGCATCAACAGCGACCTCACCAAATACCTGCCCGCCACCATGCAGATGAAGCAGGGCCAAGACATAATGTCCGCGGAGTTCGGCGATGCCACGCCCATCAACCTCATGGTCCGCGGCCCGCAGACCGACGAAGAGCGCGAGGCCCTGGCAGACGACCTCCTCAAGTTCAGCCACATCGGCGCCGTGAGCTACGATGCCGGCAGCGAGCGCTTCAACCAGGGCGAGTACACGCGCTACGCCCTCACCTGCAACAGCTCCGCCTACAGCGCAGACGTCACCAGCGCCATCAACGAGGCCCGCGGCGCCTGCGAGGTGCGCGGCTACGAGTGCTGGGCAGACACAGAGAGCCTCAACAACGCCACCAACAACCTCACCGGCGTGCTCGTCGTGGCCGTGATCTTGGCGATGATCATCCTGTTCGTGCTTGCGGCCAGCTGGCTGGAGCCCCTCTTCCTGCTCTTCACCATCCTGGTGGCCGTGCTCATCAACTTCGGCACCAACCTGCCCTTGGGCGAGATTTCGGACACAACGGCTGCCTGCGGCGCCATCCTGCAGATGGCGCTTTCCATGGACTACCTCATCATGCTGCTCAACCGCTACCGCAAGGAGCATGTGGACGGCATCGACCCGCGCGTGGCCCTGGAGCGTGCGCTGGTGCAGGGCGTGCGCGCCATCTCGTCTTCTTCGCTCACTACCATCGCCGGCCTGCTGTGCCTGCTGCTCATGACCTTCACCATCGGCCGCGACATGGGCCTCGTGCTCGCCAAGGGCGTGTTCTTGAGCCTGGTGTGCACCTTTGGCGTGATGCCGGCGCTCATCCTGTGGTTCGACGGCGCGATGGAGCGCACGCGCAAGCCCACGCCGTACCCCAAGATGCGCGCGCTCACCGCGTACTCCTACAAGTGCCGCTACGTGCTGATCGTGGTGTTCGTGGGGCTGCTGGCTGCGGGCCTGGTGTTCAAGGGCATGGCGCAGCCGGCTTTCATCACGCCCTCCAAGAACCCAGACGCCTACGCCATCCAGGAGCAGTTCGGCGTGGAGGAGCAGGTCGTGGCGCTCTACCAGAGCCAGGACCAGGAGCGCTCCGCCGCGCTGGCGCGCCAGATCGAGAAGATGCCGGGCGTGACCTCTGTCACGAGCTACGCCACGAGCATCGGCCAGCAGCGCAAGGCCGGCTCTATGGCGCGCGAGGTGGGCATGGACGCCCCGCTCGTGCGCATGCTCTACTACTACGGCTACCACAACGGCAGCGTGGGCCGCGTGGGCGGCCAGGCGCTGGCGGATTACGTGCGCGGTGGCTTTGCCGAGGACATGGGCGAGCTGCTGGACGAATCGACCGCCAACAAGCTGGGCACGCTGGCGGACATGCTGGAGGAGAGCCTGGGCAGCGGCAGCTACACGCTGGCGCAGGCCGCCGCGGCGCTTGAGGACCACCCCAGCATCAAGCCCGGCAACCTCAAGCTCATGATGCTGGCCTACCAGGCGCGCTACAGCTACGACCCCAGCTGGACGCTTTCCATGGAGCAGCTCATGGACCTGCTGGTGGGTCAGGTGCTGGAAGACCCGGCCTTCGACTCCGCCTTCGACGGCGCTACCCGCCAGGGCCTGCTCGATGCGCGCGATACCCTGCAGGAGGGCAAGGAGAGCCTGGTGAGCGATGACTACGGGCGCATCATCTGCACCGTGGCCTTTGCGCCGGACTCCGAGGAGATGGACATGTTCTGCATGCAGCTGCGCGGCCTGCTCGGCGGCGAGCTGCAGGGCGAGTACTGGCTGGTGGGCAAGGGCCCGATGATCCAGGAGATGACCTGGAGCTTCACCGACGAGTTCAACTTCATCAGCTGGGTCACGGTGGGCGCGATCTTCCTCATCGTGCTGCTCACCTTCCGCAACGTGCTGATCCCTGCGCTGCTGGTGAGCCTCATCCAGACGGCCTTCAACTGGGACCTGGCGCTGAGCATCTTCACGGGCGAGGGCATCTACTACATCGCGCTGATCGTGGTGCAGGCGATCCTCATGGGCGCCACCATCGACTACGCGATCCTCTACACCACCAACTACCGCGAGGCCCGCCGCAGCCACGGCGTGCGCCGCTCCGTGGGCGAGGCCTACCGCAACTCCATCCGCACGATCGCCATGTCCGGCAGCATCCTGGTGCTGGTGTGCCTCACGCTGGGCCTCACGGCCGGCGGCGTGACGGGGCAGATCTGCCTGGTCATCAGCGAGGGCGCCACCGCCTCCGTCATCCTGGTGCTGCTGGTGCTCCCCGGCATGATGGCCGCCTTCGACCGCTGGGTGGTCCCCAAGAAGCTCGCCGCCCCCAAAGCCGCCGACTAGCAAATGGGACAGTGGGGACTGTCCCCACTGTCCCATTTGCCAGAGAGGAGAACGCCATGAGAGAGATCACGCTTGGGCGCACGGGCATCACCGTGCCCCAGAACGCTTTCGGTGCGCTGCCCATCCAACGCGTGAGCGAGCAGGAGGCGGTGGCGCTGCTGCACCGCGCCTTCGAGGGCGGCATGCGCTTCTTCGACACAGCGCGCTCGTATTCGGACAGCGAGCAGAAGATGGGCGCCGCCTTCGCCGGCATGTGGAGCCAGCTCTACGTCGCCACCAAGACCCAGGCCACCACGCCGGATGCGTTCTGGCAAGACCTCGAGACCTCGCTTGCCCTGCTCAAGACCGAATGTGTGGACCTCTACCAGTTCCACAACGTGACGCAGGTCTTCAGGCCGGGCGACGGCACGGGCATGTACGAGTGCATGCTGCAAGCGCGCGAGCAGGGCAAGATCCGCCACATCGGCATCACCACGCACTCCATCGACCGCGCCTACGAGGCCGTCGAAAGCGGCTTGTACGAGACCCTGCAGTACCCCTTCAGCTACCTCTCCAGCCCGCGCGAGCTGGAGCTTGCGCGCCTGTGCGAGGAGCGCGGCATGGGCTTCATCGCCATGAAGGGGCTGGCCGGCGGCCTGCTCACCAACTCCCGCGCGATCATGGCCTTTGCAGCGCAGTACCCGGTGCTGCCCATCTGGGGCGTGCAGCGCCCGCAGGAGCTGGAGGAGTGGCTGGGCTTCATGAGCGCAACGCCGCAGCTCACGCCCGAGCTGCAGGCCGTCATCGACGCAGACCGCGCCCAGATGGCAGACGGCTTCTGCCGCAGCTGCGGCTACTGCATGCCGTGCCCGGAGGGCATCCAGATCTTCCAGCTGGCGCGCATGAACATGCTCCTGCGCCGCATGCCCACCCAGGGCTGGCTGAGCCAGAAGTGGCAAGACGAGGTGCGCCGCAGCGAGAACTGCACCGAGTGCCGCGCCTGCCAGGCCCGCTGCCCCTACCAGCTCGACATCCCGCGCCTCCTGCGCGAAAACCGCGAGGACTACTGGCAGGTCCTCGCCGCGCAAGGCGCCGAGCGCCCAGTTTGGCCAGCGAGGACGCCGAAAATGGGACAGTGGGGACAGTCCCCACTGTCCCATTTTCGGGGATCAGGGCAGGTGGTTGATTAGGCTGGCTTGGTAGCCGGCGCCAAAGCCGTTGTCGATGTTGACCACGCTCACGCCGCTGGAGCAGCTGTTGAGCATGGCGAGCAGCGCCGTCACCCCGCCGAAGGAAGCGCCGTAGCCCACACTGGTGGGCACCGCGATCACCGGGCAGCTCACTAGCCCGCCGATCACGCTGGGCAGCGCGCCCTCCATACCCGCCACGGCCACGATGCAGCGCGCCTGCCGCAGCTCGGCCTCTCGCGCCAGCAGGCGGTGTATGCCTGCCACGCCCACGTCGTAGATGCGCGTGACGCGGTTGCCCAGGGCCTCGGCCGTGAGCGCCGCCTCTTCCGCGCAGTAGATGTCGCTCGTGCCGGCGCACACAACAGCGATCACGCCTGCGCCGCTCAGCTGCGGCAGCGGCCCGCACAGCAGCATGCGCGCGTCTTCGTGGTAGGTGCACTCGCCGGCCAGCTCCGCCGGCAGCAGGGCCTGCGCTTCCAGCGCCTTGGCCGCGTCCACGCGCGTTGCGATGACCAGCGGCTGGCCGCCCTCGCGCAGCGCGCGGGTGATGCCGGCGATCTGCTCGGCGCTCTTCGAGGCGCCGTAAATGACCTCGCCGGCGCCCTGGCGGCGCGCGCGGTCCAGGTCGGGCTGCGCGTACGGCAGACCGCAGCCCGGCTGCTCGTGCAGCTGGCCGCCGGCAGCGCACACGCCGCCAACCCCGCCCTCGCGCTCCATGCCGTTGCTCTCGTTTCCGCAGCTCACAGGCTCATCCGGCCCGCGCTAGAACGCGCCGTCGAACATGGCGGAGAGCTTGCCCAGCGTGCCGGGGATGTCGATACCCTGGGGGCACACGGCCGCGCAGCTGCCGCAGGCCGTGCAGTCCTTGGGGCGCTGGCCGGCAGGGATGGTGGGGATGAGCATCGGCACCAAGAACCCGCCGCCCGTGAACTTGTGCTCGTTGTAGGCCTTGAGCAGCTTGGGGATGTCGATGCCCTGGGGGCAGTGCGGCGTGCAGTAACGGCAAGCGGTGCAGGGCTCCACGCCGCTGGCCAAGCGCGCGCTCACCATCGCGTTCAGCACACCCAGGTCCTTAGCGCTCAGCGGCTGCTCTTCCTCGAAGTAGGAGAGGTTCTCGCGCAGCTGCTCCATGCTGGAGGCTCCGTTCAGGATGCAGAACACCTGGTCAAAGCCCTGCAGGTAGCGCTCCGCCCAGCCCACGACGCCCAGCTCCGGGCGCTGCGCGCGCAGCTGTGCTTCTTCGGCCTCTGTGGCGCGGGCCAGCATGCCGCCACGCAGCGGCTCCATGACGATGACGGGCAGCCCGTACTCGGCGGCCAGCTCCAGCTTGCGGCATGCGTCCTGGAAGCTGTAGTCGATGTAGTTGAGCTGGATCTGCACGAACTCCATCCACTCGCCGTACTTCTCCAGGAAGGCCTTCATCACGTCGTAGTGGCCGTGGACGGAGAAGCCCAGGTGGCGGATGGCGCCTGTATCGCGCAGCTGCTTGAGGTAGGCTACGTCGCCGTACTGGCCGCTGGCGTCCAGGTAGGCGTCGATGTTCATCTCGCACACGTTGTGCACCAGGTAGAAGTCGAAGTACTCCACCTGGCAGCGCTGCAGCTGCTGGGCGAAGATCTCCTCGTGCTTGCCCCAGTTGGCGCTGTCATAGCCGGGGAACTTGTCTGCCAGCAAGAAGCTCTCTCGCGGGTACTTGGCCAGGCAGCGGCCCATGACCTCCTCGGAGACGCCGTTGTGGTAGCCCCAGGCTGTGTCGTAGTAGGTGACGCCCTCCTCCATGGCCAGGTCGACCATCTGTTGGACGGCGGCCTCGTCCACCGCGGCGTCGTCTTCGGCGTTCGCCAGCTTTGGCAGGCGCATGCACCCCATGCCGTAGAGGCTGACGTCGCTTCCCTGGAACTGCCTGATGATCATGTGCCCTCCCTCTGTGCGCGGGTTTTCCTAGCGCCCCATTATCGCCCACGCGCAGCGCCTGCAAGGTGACAGCCGCGTATCGCGGGCGAAATGCGCCGCGCGCACATTGCGGGGCGCCGCGGCATCGACTACGCTAGTCACTTCTTCAAGCAGCATCCCGAGCGAAAGGCGGCATTCCATGCAGATCGCAGACGGCATCTTCTACGTGGGCGTCGACGACCATGATATCGATCTCTTCGAGGGCATGTACGAGGTCCCCAACGGCATGGCCTACAACTCCTACCTCATCGTTGACGAGCAGGTCGCCGTCATGGACAGCGTGGAGGCGCGCTTCGGCCAGGAGTGGCTGGGCAAGATCGAGGCCCAGCTGGGCGGCCGCACGCCTGACTACCTGGTGGTGCAGCACATGGAGCCGGACCACAGCGCCAACATCAAGCTCTTCATGGACCGCTACCCGGCCGCGCAGGTGGTGGCCAGCGCCGGCGCGTTCCGCATCATGGGCAACTACTTCGGCACGGCGTTCGAAGGCAGGCGCGTCGAGGTGGGGGAGGGCAGCACGCTCAGCCTGGGCGGCCGCGAGCTGCGCTTCATCGCCGCGCCCATGGTCCACTGGCCGGAGGTCATCTTCACCTACAGCCCGCAGGACAAGGTGCTGTTCACGGCGGACGCGTTTGGCAAGTTCGGCGCGCTTGACACCGACGAGCCCTGGGACTGCGAGGCCCGCCGCTACTACTTCGGCATCGTGGGCAAGTTCGGCGCGCAGGTGCAGAAGGCGCTGGCCAAGCTCGAGGGGCTGGCGATCGAGGTCATCGCACCGCTGCACGGCCCCGTGCTCAGCGAGGACCTGGGCCACTACCTGGGCCAGTACCAGACCTGGTCTTCCTACGGGGTTGAGACGCAGGGCGTGGTCATCGCCTACACCAGCGTCTACGGCCACACCAAGGAGGCCGTGGAGCTGCTGGAGCAGGAGCTGCTGGCCGCCGGCTGCCCGCGCGTGGTGGTGACCGACCTCGCGCGCGACGACATGGCCGAGGCCGCCGAGGACGCCTTCCGCCACAACTGCCTGGTGCTCGCCACCACCACCTACCGCAACGGCGTGTTCCCCACGATGGTCGACTTCATCTACCGCCTGGCCGAGCACAACTACCAGAACCGCACCGTAGCGCTGGTGGAGAACGGCTCGTGGGCGCCCTCTGCCGCCAAGGGCATGCGCAAGCTGCTCGAGGGCTGCAAGGGCCTGGAGTTTGCGGAGAACAGCGTGACCGTCACCGGCGCGCTCGACGAGCGCTCCCGCACCGCCATCAAGGCCCTCGCGCAGGAGCTCGCCGCCAAGTTCTAGACAGGTCAGGAGCGTCTGATAAGGCAGCCCGGGCAGCATTGCAGCGGCCCGGGCCGTTTCATACCGATTCGTGACTGCACATGTATATTCATACCCTTAATTCAGCCTAAAATCTCGTTTAACGATTTTTTACAGAATCTCGTGTATCCTCAAAACATCTTCCTCTACTCTAGTAGAGGTCTAAGTTCCTTATGTGAGCGCAGCGCATTTGCTGTTGCAAAGAATCTTTAGGGAAGAGATTAAACATAAGGAAGGACAATAAACCTGGTTCAAAGGGGGCCGGGTCAAGAGGAAAGGAGCCATGTCATGGCCGAAGAGATCACCGCTGAGCAGAAGAAGATCGACCCCAACTGGTACTGGGGACTGGGCTACCGTCACGCCGAGGGCGCTGCAGAGCACGGCGAGGAGTCCCTGCGCATCTGCCGCTACACCACCAACCACCAGCACAACTAATCGCTCGCACCACAGAGCGCCATGCGAGGGGAGCAACCGCTCCCCTCGTTTTTTGTGTGCGCTGTTAGCCCACATGGCGCCTCCGCTCAAGATAATGGGACAGTGGGGACAGTCCCCACTGTCCCATTATCTTGTGGGAGAATGCTGTCATCGGCTAGCAGGGGAGGCGTTATGGGCAGGGGCATCGGCAGGAAGGTGGCGGCGCTGGCGACGGCAACCGCGGCGGGTACGGCGGTGTTCCTCGCGGGCAGGCGGCTGTGGGGGCGCATGCAGCGCGACGAGCACAGCTACCCCTCGATGTTCGGCGATGCCGAGGTCTTCACCATGCAGACCGAAGACGGCACCCCCGTGCGCGTGCTCTATGTGGGCGGCGGCTTCCAATCCGCCACCTACCTGGGCCGCCGCCGCATGGAGCTGGTCTTCGAGTACTACCGCGGCTTCGACCACATGTTCGATCCGGGCATCCCCGTCAACCGCGTGCTCATGCTGGGCGGCGGCGGGTTCTCGTACCCCAAGCACCTGCTCACCAGCTGCGCAGGCGGCCCCTCCATCGACGTGGTGGAGATTGACCCGGCCATCGTGCAGATCGCGCGCCGGCACTTCTTCGTCGACGAGCTGGAGCGCGCACACGGCCCGGCCGGCACCGGGCGGCTGCGCTGCTTCGAGCAAGACGGGCTCGACTACCTGCGCCAGGCCCCCGCGGGCTTCTACGACGTGGTGATCAACGACTCCTTTGGCGGCGCGGACCCAACCGTGGCCCTGCTCACGAGCGGCGCGCTGGAGCAGGCCAAACGCTGCATGGTGCCCGGCGGCCTCTACCTGCTCAACGCCGTGGTCCCAGAGGAGGAGCCCGGCCTGCTCACCACCTTCATGGAGATCCTGCTCGAGGCCTTCGAGAACGCCTACGCCATCAGCTGCCTTGACGAGGAGTTCGCCGGCGAGGAGAACTGGCTGGTCGTGGGCACGGACGGCAGCTATGCCTTCCAGGGTGTGGAGCGCTGGCTCTCGCGCTAGCTTGCAAGCCTGCCGCGCGTTTGCAAAAGATTTTGCAAACAACGCGCGCAACTTTAGGCTCGGTAAAGGCGGCCCCCGTAGACTCGTTTGCAAGTTGATTTGCAAAAGGCAAGTCAAGAGAGAGTCAAGAGGGAGTTCATCATGGTTGCTTATTCCGAGATCGAGGCCCGCGCCGCTGAGTCCAAGGTTGTCGCCCCCGCCACCATCCAGTGGTACGCAGACAACGAGAAGATCGGCAAGGACGGCGACAACTACACCTGCGCATGCATGGTCTGCCGCCAGGTCTTCAAGAACGCCGACCCCGTCGCTCTGATCGAGTGCGCCGAGGGCTGCCGCACCTCCCATGTCCATGACAAGGGCGTGACCTTCTAAGTCCAACCCGCTAGGGTGAGTGGGGGCCTCGGCGCTGCGCTGAGGCCCTCGTCGTTTCTGCATCCCTGGTCCTCCTGCTCCGCCCTCCTTCATACCGCACGCCGCCGTAGACAAGCGCTGGGCGCACTGAACTCCCCCAAACCGGGGCGGAGAGTGGTTTAATGGGCAGACTTCGTTTGAAATGCACTTGAAACACAAAGCTCGAAAATCAGGTACCGCGATTGCGGTCCTTTTTGCTTTCTACTTGGAGGACAGCATGCAGAAGATTCTCATCCTGGGAGGCGGCTTTGCCGGCTACCACGTGGCCAAGGGGCTCGAAAAGCAGCTCAAGCCCGGTGAGGCGGAGGTCACCATCGTCGATATCCGCACGCACATGTGCTACCAGCCCTTCCTGGCAGAGGTCGCCAGCGGCGCCATCGAGTCGCGCCACATCCAAGTGCCTCTGCGCAGCCACCTCAAGAAGACCAACGTGGTCGAGGCAAAGGCCAAGGTCATCGACCCGGTCAACAAGAAGGTCACCGTCAAGAAGCGCGACCACGTGTGGGACCTGGAGTACGACCAGCTCGTCATCACCCTGGGCGCCGTGACCAAGACCTTCCCCACGCCGGGCATCGCAGACAACGCCATCGGCCTCAAGACCACCGAGGAAGCGGTCTACATCCGCAACAAGGTGATCGAGAACTTCTCCATCGCAGACAGCCTGCCTGCCGGCGACCCGCGCCGCAAGCGCCTGCTCACCTTCATCGTGGTGGGTGGCGGCTTCTCTGGCGGCGAGGGCTTTGCAGAGATCGTTGACCTCTGCCACAAGCTGCTGAAGACCCACCGCAACATCAAGCTCGAGGAGCTGGAGCTGCACCTCATCGAGGCAGCGGACCGCATCATGCCGGAGCTGCCGCCTGAGCACTCGCAGTACGCCATCGACAAGATGGAGGCCCGCGGCGCCCACGTGCACCTCAAGACCTTCGTGGAAAGCGCGGTCGACGGCGTGGTGAAGACCTCGGACGGCGCCGAGTACCCCACCGACCTCATCGTCTGGACCGCCGGCACCTCCGCCTGCCCCGTCCTGCGCGACTCCGATCTGCCGCTTGACGGCCGCGGCCGCCTGCGCGTGCGCACCGACCTGCGCGTCGAGGGCGACGAGGGTATTGTCGAGGGCATCTGGGGCTGCGGCGACGCCACCGTCTGCCAGGACCTCTCTGGCGGCGGCCTGCCCGACGGCTCCTGCGCCCCCACCGCGCAGCACGCCCTGCGCCAGGCAAACCAGCTGGTCAAGAACCTGTGCGCCACCCTGCGCGGCGGCCAGCTGGGCGACTACTTCCACAAGAACGCCGGCTGCGTGGCCGGTCTGGGCGCGTGGATCGGCATCTTCGCCTCCGGCCAGAAGAAGCTCATCATCAAGGGCCCCCTGGCCTGGTGCATGCACCGCGGCTACCACGGCTTTGCCATGCCCACCTGGGAGCGCAGGCTGCGCATCTTCGGCGACTGGACGGGCGGCCTGATCCTGGGCAAGGACGTGACCTCTACCCACGAGCTCGAGCGCCCCAAGGCCTTCTTCCAGAAGTTCGCCATCCGCCCCAAGCCCAAGGCCGAAGACGCCGAATAGCACCCACGTTGAAAGAAATGGGACAGTGGGGACAGTCCCCACTGTCCCATTTTCGACCAAGCGCCAGGGAGCGCGTGGAGAATCTCGGGCTGAGCCAGGAGACCGAACCTCGAGACACGGTCTTGCAGCTCAACCTGAGATTTCTTCACTTCGGCGCTTCGCGCCTCCGGTCGAAATGACGGTCCGCAGGTCCTCAGCGGCTCCATTGTGGTCTAGCGGCGCCTATTCCACTCCAGCGCGCCGTTACGCTCGCGTTCCCCGCAGGGGGGCGCCAGGTGTGAGACAATGGCGGGCGTTTGTGCCCGAAAGGCGGGCCAGTGCACAATTCCTAAGAAAAAGTAGGAATTAGAGCGCTACCATAGTGCGCTAAAGGAGGTGATGGCGGATGGACTTTGCTGCGATGGCGCAGTACCTGCCGTTGTACGAGACAGCCATGTGGCTCACGCTGCGCATCGGCTGGATCGGCATCTTGGGCTCCATTGCCATCGGCCTCGTGGTGGCGCTCGTCAACCACTTCAAGGTCCCCGTCCTCCACCAGCTCTGCCGCGCGTATGTGGAGCTCTTCCGCAATACGCCGCTGCTCATCCAGCTCTTCTTCATCTACTTCGGCCTGCCGCGCCTGGGCCTCTCTATCAGCGCAGAGGCATGCGGCATGCTCGGCGTGGCGCTGCTGGGCGGCGCCTACATGGCCGAGTCGTTCCGCGCCGGCCTGGAGGCCGTCGAGCCCATCCAGACAGAGACGGCCCTCTCGCTCGGCATGAGCCGCGCCCAGGTCATGCGCCACGTGGTGCTGCCCCAGGCCGTCACGCTTTCCATCCAGTCCTTCGTGGCCAACGTGATCTTCTTGCTCAAGGAGACCTCGGTCTTCTCGGCCATCAGCCTGCTCGACCTCATGTTCGTGGCCAAGGACCTCATCGGCCTCTACTACAAGACCACGGAATGCCTGGTCATGCTCGTGATCTTCTACCTCATCATCATCTTGCCCGTCTCGATCCTGGGCACGGTTGTGGAGAGGAGGTTGCGCCATGGAGCTTTTGGGGATTGACGTCCTCTTCAAGGGCACCAACATGCTCCGCCTCCTCCAGGGCCTGTGGGTCTCGGTCGAGATCAGCCTCGTCTCCGTGGCCATCTCCATCGTCCTGGGCCTGCTCTTCGGCGTGTTCATGACCTGGAAGAACCCGGTCGCCAAGGTGATCAGCCGCATCTACCTGGAGATCGTGCGCATCATGCCGCAGCTGGTGCTGCTGTTCATCGTGTTCTTCGGCTTCAGCTCGGCCTTTGGGCTCGACCTCTCCGCCGAGGTCTCCGCCGTCATCGTCTTCTCCTTCTGGGGCGTGGGCGAGATGGGCGACCTCGTGCGCGGCGCGCTGGTGAGCATACCCAAGCACCAGTACGAAAGCGCGGAGGCCTTGGGTATGAACAAGGCGCAGGTCTACTACCACATCGTGATCCCGCAGGCGGCGCGCCGCCTGATCCCCATGAGCATCAACCTGGTGACGCGCATGATCAAGACCACCTCGCTGGTGATGATGATCGGCGTCGTCGAGGTCATGAAGGTGGGGCAGCAGATCATCGAGGCCAACCGCATGGTGAGCCCCAACGCCGTGTTCGGCATCTACGGCACCATCCTGCTGCTTTACTTCCTGATCTGCTGGCCCATCAGCATGCTGGCCAACCACCTCGAGAAGAAATGGAACTAAGCGATGAGCGAGCCCCTGCTGCGCATTGAGCACCTCAAGAAGGCCTACGGCGACCACGTGGTCCTCAAGGACATCAACGTCGACGTTGCCCCCGGCGAGGTCATCGTGGTCATCGGCCCCAGCGGCTGCGGCAAGTCGACCTTCCTGCGCTGCATCAACGGCCTGGAGCCCATCCAGGGCGGCAGCGTGCGCATCGACGGGGAAGAGGTGGACGGCAAGTCCAAGAACATCTCCAAGCTGCGCCAGCGCATCGGCATGGTGTTCCAGAGCTACGAGCTGTTCCCGCACAAGACCGTCATCGACAACGTGATGCTGAGCCCCCTCAAGGTGCAGAAGCGCCCCAAGGCGCAGGTGCACGAGGAGGCGCTGGCCCTGCTCGACCGCGTGGGCCTCAAGGACCGCGCGAGCAGCTTCCCGCGCGAGCTTTCCGGCGGGCAGAAGCAGCGCGTGGCCATCGCGCGCGCCCTGGCCATGCAGCCCGAGGTCCTGCTGCTGGACGAGATCACCGCCGCGCTCGACCCGGAGATGGTGCGCGAGGTGCTCGACGTCATCTTGGACCTGGCGCGCGAGGGCAAGACCATGATCATCGTCACGCACGAGATGAGCTTTGCCCGCGCCGTGGCCGACCGCGTGCTCTTCTTCGACGGGGGAGAGATCGTCGAGGAGGACATCCCGGAGCGCTTCTTCACCAGCCCGCGCACGGAGCGCGCGCAGAAGTTCCTGCACACCTTCGAGTTCGAGGCCGTCCGCGAACACGAGCTCGCCCCGCAGGCATAGCGCCCAGGCTCCCAACTCGACCGAAAATGGGACAGTGGGGACAGTCCCCACTGTCCCATTCCGCTTGGCAGGGGCAATAGGCGCAGGCTAACGCAGCCATCGGAATAACCGATAGCCTGCCAATGGGAAACAATTCATAGTATTTTGGTAGGAATTACTTGACCCTCTCTTGCGCTGGGCGGTATCTTCGATACCAGCAATCCGGAGCGCAGCCACATGGTACAGCGCCCGGTCCTTTAGGAGAGAGGATTAGCATGAAGAAGAAGCTCACTGGCATCATCGCGGCGGTTGCCGCGCTTGCCCTCGGCGCCTCCCTGCTGGCCGGTTGCGGCGGCAGCGGCTCCAACAGCGGCGCCTCTGGCAGCGACGGCGCAACCCGCACCGTCGAGGACATCCAGGCAGACGGCAAGATCGTCATCGGCGTGTTCTCCGACAAGAACCCCTTCGGCTATGTTGACGAGAACGGCGAGTACCAGGGCTATGACATCGAGCTCGCCCGCCAGATCGGCACCGACCTGGGCGTCGAGGTCGAGTTCGTCTCCACCGAGGCAGCCAACCGCGTCGAGTACCTCAAGACCAACAAGGTCGACCTCATCCTCGCCAACTTCACCGTGACCGAGGAGCGCGCCGAGGCCGTCGACTTCTGCGAGGCCTACATGAACGTGGCACTGGGCGCTGTGTCCCACAAGTCCCACGTGATCACCAGCCTTGACGACGTCAAGGACGAGCAGGTCATCGTCATCTCCGGCACCACCGCAGAGACCTACCTGACTGCCAACTACCCCAACATCAAGCAGCAGAAGTTCGACACCTACGCAGCCGCCAAGACCGCGTTCGAGAACGACAAGAACGCCCTGTGGCTGAACGACAACACCGAGGTCATCGCCTTCGCTAACGCCGACCTTGACGAGTACGTCGTGGGCATCGAGACCCTGGGCAACCCCGACACCATCGCGCCGGCCGTCGCCAAGGGCAACGAGAGCCTGCTCACCTGGATCAACGACGAGATGGTCAAGCTCGGCAGCCAGAACTTCTTCCACGCAGCCTACGAGAAGACCCTGCTCGACACCTACGGTGCCGACTATGAGGACACCCTCGTCGTGGAGCCCGGCCAGGCCTAAGCCGCGCCCAACACCACACGCACCCGCGGGCGGGAGGGGAGACCCTCCCGCCCTTCGTGTATGGGGCGGTGGGCAAGTGGCGAACGCCGCGGCAGGGGGGCAGGGAGAGAGTCAGGGTTGAGGGCCTCGAGCCCTGGGAGATCGGCAGGGAGAGAGACCGTGGGCAGCGGGCGCTCGGGATGCCCACCCTGCGTCATCCTGAGCGCAGCGAGCGCAAGCGAGCGGAGTCGAAGGATCGCGAGTGGAGTGGCGAGGCAAACGCGCGGGAGCGGGGATGCTCACACGCAGGAGGAGAGGGAGAGAGGAGGGGCTCGCGAGCGCTCGTGTCTAGAAGGATTGGCAGGGAGAGAGGCCGCGGGCGGCTGTGTCTAGGAAGATCGGCAAGGAGAGGGGCGGGCGCGCCTCCCGCGGCTCCGCCTCGGGTACGCCGGTTAAACGATCCCCGATCTGGCGGCGTTTAACCGGCGGGCTTGAGCGGTCCTTAAGCACGCCCGTTAAACGATGCGCTCGCTATGTGCGTTTACTGAACGCACCCAAGCGCCCCTTAGGTACGCCCGTTAAACGATCCGACCTCCCCGGGGCCCCTTAACCCCGCCGGTTAAACAATTCGAGGGGGTCTGCGAAAGCTTAAGTGCGTTTACTAAACGCGGCTAAGGCCGAATCCGCCTCTTAGCAGCGTTTACTAAACGCGATTAAGGCGAAAAATCGTTTAACGGGCGCATCTAAGCTTCCACGGAGGGGTTGGAATCGGCACGCCCTCGCCTGAGGCTCATTACTCACCGGGAGTCAGACCAGTTGGAAGCAAGGAGCCGGTGTTCTCTGCGCAGCGCGTGCTGCATGCCTCGAAAACAGCTGCTCTAAGGTCTTTGCAGCGACTCTTGTAGTCTGCTGGGCGGCGGCCATTCGTCCCGACCGCACCCTGCAACGGCTTGAGTGCTTCGTCTAGCGCCTGCGAATCGAAGAGCTGCTCGCTGTTGATCGATTTCACCGTGTAGCCGCTGCTCTCAAGCTCCAAACGGCGGCGGTCATCTGCATTGGCACGCGCGCCCACGTGGTAGATGCCGTTGTACTCGACTACGATGCCTGCGTCAGCGAACAGCTGGTCTGGGCGCAGCGAACGGCTGTGCTGTTTGAAGCTCGTCTGCACCGCTTGGTTGAGGGCTGGCTGCTGAGCAATGCCCATGCCGCCGTATGAGAACGGTAGCGTCTCGAACAGCGCAAGTGCGGTCTCGGCCGGTGATGCCGATGCCTCGAGCGCGTGCTCCACGGCAAACTCGAGTGCTCGCCTGCCTGGAAACCTGCGGTTATTCTCCAGTAGCTCCCGCAGGGCCCGGCGGGTGAGCAACGGCGGAGCCTCGATGAAGCCGTCAGGCTCAGTTGCGGCCAAGCGATAGCTCCCCATCAGCTCGCACAAGATCACGGTGAGCACCACGCCGGGGAGCTTTGCCCCCATTGCCGGGGAGGCAAGCCGCTGTGCCGCAGGCCAGGGTGCCGAAGATGCAAGTTTGGCAAGCTGCACTGCTGTGAGCTCCGGGGCGGCAACATAGGTGTCCTTCCCCAAATGCAGGTAGCCGGTGCCGGTGACAGGAGCCTTCTCCAAGTGGCAGGCGATCGTGCTGGGGCGCCGCATCTTCTCTTGCAAGGCAGCGCACGCATGCACGGGAGCCGTGATCCCCCAGCGCTGCTCGAGCCACTCGGCTTCATGCGCAGCCAGCGAAGGGGCGTGCTGCTGAGCGATTTGCACGGGATCAGCCGAGGGGCGTGCCTGACCGCTGCGCCAGTACTCGAGCGCGCTCTGATGCGAGATGAACAGCTGCATGGGGCTCTCGCTCAGCCTTCGGCCGAAGAGGCGGGTTCGTCGCTTGGTGCGCTAGCGCTGGAATCATCGCCCTCGTCTTCGACAAGGTTAGGCAGCGGAACAAGGTTTGGGCCGTCGATGCTGCAACCAAGGGCCACGGCCATCGCCGCCATGCTCTTCAACGTGAGGTTGCGGCCGTTCAGCTTTTCTGAAAGCGTAGGTGGCTTGATGCCACAGCGATGCGCTAGCTCCGTGAACGTGATGCCCAGCTCCTTGCAGCGTGCGTGCACCTGCGCAGAGAAGCTGGCAGACATGTCTGCACACAACTCGTCTGGCGAAAGCGAGCGCTCCGGGTCCTCGCCCCTGAGCGACACAAAGGTGTACTCCCTCGTCATCAGATGCTCCCCTCGCTCATCGGGCTCCCGCCCAGCTCCATTCGGCAGCATGCGGGCCCTTGCCCGCGCATACCGCAAAGCGCTCAAACGCTTTGCATATAAACGAACATACAGCTTCTTTGCACAGGATACAAGCGAAAACGTTCACTTTTTCGTGCATACACGAAAACATTGGCACTGTTAGACCGCAATGGAGCTCTCCCTCTCGTCTGAGCGGAGGCGCGAAGCGCCGCAGTCGAAGGATCTCGAGTTGAGGCGCGAGACCTACGCACTCGAGCTGCGTTCTAGCGGTTCCGCTCGAGATCCTTCGACTCCGCGCCTTCGGCGCTACGCTCAGGATGACGGATGGGGGCGACTCAGCAGCTCCATTGTGGTCTAACAGTGCCAAAACGTTAGGTGCTCATCTTCTCGTTATCCTGAGCGGGGGCTTTTTGGGTAGAATCGCTGGATACCGGGAATGCGCAGGCGAAAGGAGGCGGAGATGACGGGGGACGAAAGACGCGCAGCCATTCTCCAGACCCTGAAGGCTGCGTCTGCGCCGGTCTCTGCCACGGCACTCGGTGGCCAGCTGGGCGTAAGCCGCCAGGTCATCGTCCAAGACATCGCCTTGCTGCGCAGCGGCGGCAGCGTCATCCAGGCAACCAACCGCGGCTATGTGCTGCAAGCCGCCCCGCAGGCCCTGCCGCAGCGCCTGGTCAAGGTGCGTCACACGCGCGCGCAGATCAAAGAGGAGCTCGACGCGGTCGTCGACTGCGGCGGCTGTGTTGAGGACGTGATGGTCAACCACCGCACCTACGGCACCATGACCGCGCCCCTGGGCGTTCGCACGCGCCGCGACGTCGAGCGCTTCATCGCGGAGCTCGAGGCGGGCATCTCCTCGCCGCTGTGCACGCTCACAGACGGCTATCATTTTCACCACATCAGCGCCGCCACCCCCGAGCAGCTCGACGAGATTGAAGCCGCTCTGGGCGCTGCCGGCTTCACCGCTCCCCTTACCGACTACGAGCGCCAAACCCTCTGAGCCAGCGAGCGGGGAACAGCTGAGCCCTCGGGGCGCTGCCGCATGAGCTTGGGCGCCATTGATCGTTTGGTGCGATGTCAGGCAGGGGGCCGGCACCACGATGGGCATGCACAGCCAAAACCCAGGCAAGGAAGAGAGGGCGGGCGCTTTCTGCGAGCGGGCATAGGCTTGCCCAGGTTCCTCTTCCGGCCCTTTCGCAGGAGCTTGGTTGTTTCCTGCTAAACGATGCCGCACTGCTATAAAAGGACCTAGCTGCGCCTGCTAATCGGCGCGCCGCGGCAGCGTTTAACTGGCGGGGTTAACGGAGCTTAGCTCCCTCGGTTAAACGATGCGCTGCGGCGGCGGCGCTTAACGGACGACGCTAACGGAGCTTAGGTCCCTCGGTTAAACGATTCCAGCCCCTCCGCGAATCCTTAGGTGCGCCCGTTAAACGATTTTTCGCCTTAATCGCGTTTAGTAAACGCTGCTAAGAGGCGGATTCGGCCTTAGCCGCGTTTAGTAAACGCACTTAAGCTTTCGCAGACCCCCTCGAATTGTTTAACCGGCGGGGTTAAGGGGCCCCGGGGAGGTCGGATCGTTTAACGGGCGTACCTAAGGGGCGCTTGGGTGCGTTCAGTAAACGCACATAGCGAGCGCATCGTTTAATGGACATGCATTCTCGCGGCGGTGGGAGTGAAGGGTAGGGGAAAGCGCGCGCGAACAAGACGTGTGTCCTTAATGTGTCCCTGTGCACTTGCGTGCGCGCAGGGATTGGTCCATTCTTGTTTCTCGAGCAAAACCGCAGCTAAAGGCAGGTGAAGGTGAGCGATTACAACGTCTCGTTCGAGGTCGCGGGCGCGTTCGTCCTCGCCATCATCCTCGCGTCCCTGGGCATCCACTTCACCAACTCCGGGCCCCGCCGCCGCAGCTTCATGACCTTCACGGCGGCAACGCTGCTGGCCGAGGTCCTCGACGTTGCCTCCGTTCTCATCCTGCGCTGCGACGTCGACCCCCTGCTCCTGCATCTCTTCAACAGCGGCTACTACTTTTCTGCCGCGCTTTCCGGCTACTTTCTCATGCAGTACACGCGCACTCGTGGCGAGCACAGTGCCCTCAGCTCGGTGCTACTGCAGCTCGACCGCGTGATGCTGCTGGGCTACGCGGTGCTGCTCGTCTCCAACGTCTGGACCGGCCTCGTCTACTCGGTCGCCAACTCCGCCTACATCTTCGGCCCGGCGCACCTCATCGTCTACCTCATGCCCGGCTACTTCCTGCTCCACGGCTTTGCCCGCGTCCTGCGCACCCACCACGCCTACACGCTCAAGGAGATGCTCTGCAACCTGGGCTTCGTCTTCATGATGACCGCCGGCATGGTGCTGCATGCTTCTTCTACCCAGACGTGCTGCTCACCGTCTTCAACACCTCGCTGGGCATCTTGATGCTGCTCTTCGGCCTGGAGACCAAGGACTACCCCAGGCTCGTGCGCGCGCTTGAAGAGCTGGAGTACCTGCACAAGAACCTCGAGCGCGAAGTCGAGCGCCAGACCGCGCTCGCCCGCCAGCGCGAGCTGCAGGTGGAGAAGATGTCGCTTGACACGGTGCACGCGCTGGCGCTCTCCATCGACGCCAAGGACGAGTACACCAGGGGCCACTCCACGCGCGTGGCGCAGTACTCGCGCCAGCTGGCCCGCGCGCTGGGCTGGGCGACGCAGCACGTCGAGCAGCTCTCAAACGCCGCGCTGCTGCACGACATCGGCAAGATCGGCGTGCCGGACTCCATCCTCAAGAAGCCCGGCTCGCTCGATGAGGACGAGTACGCCATCATCAAGAACCACACGCTCTGGGGCTCGGACATCCTCAAGAACGTGAGCAACATCCCTGACGCCAAGGTCGTCGCACGCAGCCACCATGAGCGCTGGGACGGCGCCGGTTACCCGGACGGCCTGGCCGGCTTGCAGATCCCGCTGTGCGCCCGCGTCGTCGCCATCGCAGACGCCTATGACGCCATGAGCTCCGCGCGCGTCTACCGTGAGCCGCTCTCGCGCGAGCGCATCCGCAGCGAGCTGCTCGCCGGCCGCGGCACGCAGTTCGACCCGGAGCTGCTCGACGCCTTCCTGCCGCTCTTCGACTCCGGCGCGCTGGACAAGGTCGTCGACTAGCCGCAGCCGCAGCCGCGGCCGGGGAGGGCCTAGTCGCTGCCGAGCAGGCTGATCAGCTCCTCGCGGCTCAGCGACGCCAAGCTGGCGCTGTCTGCCTGCAGCACCGCGTCTGCCAAGCTGCTCTTGGCCTCCTGCAGCTGGAGGATGCGCTCCTCGATCGTGCCGTCTGCGATCACCTTGAACACGCTCACATCGCGGCTCTGGCCGATGCGGTGGGCGCGGTCGGTGGCCTGGTTCTGTGCGGCGGCGTTCCACCACGGGTCCGCGTGGATGACCACGCTGGCGCCCACCAGGTTGAGCCCCGTGCCGCCGGCCTTCAGGCTGATGAGGAACACGGGCACCTCGTCTGCGTTGAAGCGCTCCACCAGGCGCACGCGCTCCTCCTTGGGCGTGGCGCCGGTGATGGTGTAGTAGCGCCAGCCGCGCGCGGTGAGCTCGGCGGCGATCAGCTCCAAGAAGCTCGTGAATTGCGAGAACACCAGCGCCTTCTGCCCGGAGTCTTGCGCGCTCTGCACCAGCTCCGCGATGGCGCCGAGCTTGGCCCCGCAGCCCTTGGCGTTGCTGTAGAGCAGGCGCGGGTCGCAGCACAGCTGGCGCAGCTTGGTGAGCTCGGCCAGCACGGCGATGCGCCCTTCGCGCAGGTCCTGCTCGTCGCCTTCGGCCAGGGAGCGGCGCAGCTGGGCCTCGTGGGCGCTGTAGAGCTTGAGCTGCTCGCCTTCGAGCTTGGCGTGCACCACGCTCTCCAGCTTCTCCGGCAGGTCCTGGAGCACCTGCGCCTTCAGGCGGCGCAGGATGAACGGCCCCGCCTTGGCGCCCAGGCGCGCGGAGGCCTCCTCGTCGCCGTTGACGATGGGCGTCTCGTAGCGCTCGCGGAAGCGCGCGTAGGGCCCCAGCATGCTCGGCATCAGGTAGTCGAAGATGCTCCACAGCTCGCTCAGGCGGTTCTCGATGGGGGTGCCGGTGAGCGCCAGGCGGTGCGCGGCCTGCACGGCCTTGACGGCGCGCGCGGCCTTGGTGGTGTGGTTCTTGATGAACTGGGCCTCGTCGATGACCTGGTAGGAGAAGCGCAGCTCCGCCATGAGCAGGATGTCGATGCGTAGGGTGTCGTAGCTGGCAACCAGCACCTCGTAGCCGCCCTGCTCAAGCAGCTCGGCGCGCTGGGCCCTGGCGCCGGCCAGCACGGCCACGCGCATCCCGGGCGCGAACTTGGCGAACTCGGCCTTCCAGTTGTAGACCAGGCTGGCGGGGCAGACCACCAGGGCCGGCTCCTGCGCCAGCTCTTCGCGGCGGCTGAGCAGCAGGCTGATCACCTGCAGGCTCTTGCCCAGGCCCATCTCGTCGGCCAGGATGCCGCCAAGCCCGTTGTCTGCCAGCATGCTCATCCACTCGAAGCCCTCAACCTGGTAGGGGCGCAGCACGCCCTGCAGCGGCTCGGGCAGCTGGTAGCTCAGGCCCCGGCGGTCTGCAAAGCCCTCCACAAAGCGCTGGAAGCCCTCCTCCTTCTCCGCCTCCGAGGTGAGGGCGTCGAGCACGAAGGCGTGGTAGGGGGCCAGCTCCAGCTCGCCGCGGGCGAGCTCGCGCGCGGAGAGGCCCAGCTCGGCGGCGATGGCGCTGATGTGCTCCAGCTCTGCGGCCTGCTTCGGCTCCTCCAGGTTGATGAAGCTGCCGTCCTTGAGCTTGTGGTACTTCTTGTTGGCCTGGTAGCTCTGCAGCAGCGCGGCGACCTCTGCCGGGCTCAGCTCGTCGGCGCTCACCTTGAGGTTGATCAGGTTGCTCTTGATGGAGACACCCGCCTGCACGCCGGCGCTCTTGGCGGCCTTGCGGCGCTTGAGCGCGTCTGTGGCGAAGACCTCGCCCCAGCGCTGCAGCTCGTCGATGCCGTAGAACAGCAGGCGCGCCATGTCGTCGTCGTTGGCGGTGAGGGCCGTGCCGCTGCGCTTGTCGAGCTGGGGGAGGTAGCGGGTCACGGCCTCGCGCGCGGCCTCCTCGAGCTGCTCGTCGCGCGCAGGCTTGCCGGGCTCGTTGCCGGGGAGCATGAGCTCGTAGGAGTCCTGGCCGTACAGGGCCTTGGCGCGGCACTCTGCGCGGCCGTTGGCGGCGTCCAGGTAGAACTCCAGGCGGCCCTCGACGGGCCTCAGGCGCTCCAGCTCCTCTGGCACGTCCAGCTCCAGGCTCTCCTTGAGCTGCGGCAGCAGCGTCTTGCAGAAGACCGGCGCGTCTGCCGCGCTCAGCAGCAGGCGGTCCTCCCCGTCGCCGTAGGCCTCGCAGAGGAAGGGCGCGCACTGGGCCAGCCGCGCGCTGCAGCGGTAGGCGCAGCGCTCGTCCCACGCGTAGAGGCGCCCGCCAAAGGCCGCAAAGCCCAGCGTGCCGCCGCGCTGCAGCTCAAAGCCGCCGTCCTCCAGGCTCAGCAGCTCCATCTGCAGCCGCGGGTCGCGCTCCACCACCTGCAGCTCGTTGGGCTTGGGCTTCTTGCTGCTGCCAGGATCGAGCGGCGTGAACTCCACGCTGCGCCCCAGGTAGAGGTCGAGCAGCTCCACCAGCTGGAAGGTGCCGATGTGCAGGATGCGGTAGTTGCGCGCGCTCGACCAGCTGTCGCGCCGCCACCACGAGCTGTTGGCGTTCACGCAGCGCTGTATCCACTCCACCACCTGCCAGCCGTGCTCGGTGAACGCGGCGCGCTCGTGCGTGAAGCCCAGCCGCTTGCCGTACTCGCGGTAGGCGGTCTGCTCCACGTCCTCCAGGAAGGCGGCGATGTCCTTGAGCACGTAGGAGGCGGCAGGCGAGCAGAGCTTGAAGCTTGCGCCAAAGCGGTCTGCGTCGGTCTGCTCGATGCTCAGCTCGAAGTCGATGCCGCCGGTGCTGGGTGCGGCCTGCTGCACGCGCGCGGGGCGCTTGGCGCTCATGCGGCGCAGCAGCCCGGTGATGGAGGGCGAGGTCATGGTCTGCTTGGTGGCGCAGTAGCCCTTGAAGCTCTCCGGCTCTGCGTTGAAGAGCAGGGCCAGGCCGGCCGTGTGCTTGCACATGCCGGGGTAGCGGTAGTTGGCCGGGCACGAGCAGGCGAAGTCGAGTATCTCGCCGCGCTCCTCGTTGAACGAGACCCAGACGTCGTAGGGGAAGTCGCTCCAGGTGCTGCTCTCGATGCTGGCGCGCAGCTCCGTGAAGTCCGGCTCGTAGTTGCAGCGCCGGTTGTAGACGAAGCCGCCGTTCTTGGCCACGACGCGCGCGCGGGCGAAGGTCTTGTTGAAGCACTCCTGTGCGATGGCGGACTCCGGGATCACGCTGCTGCCTCCTCATGCTCTGGGTGGATGGGTGGACGTGAACCTCCAGCATAAGTGTTCGAACGCGCCGCTTGGCCGAGAACCTGCGGGAATAACGCCGCAACATACCCCCAGGGGGTATATACTGCCAGCAACCAAGGGCAGCTAATGGAAAGGACCAATCACATGGAGCAGCGGGAATGCTGTTGCAAGCACAAGGAGACGCCGCGCTTGCAGGAGCTGCAGGCAGACCTGCAAAAGCGGCTCAACCGCGCGATCGGGCAGCTCGGCGGCGTCAAGGCCATGCTCGACGACAACCGCTACTGCGGCGACGTGCTCACCCAGCTCGCCGCCGTGCAAAGCGCTGTGCGCAAGGTCTCGGAGCTGGTGCTGAAGAACCACATGGAGACCTGCGTGGTCGAGCAGATACAGCGCGGCAACCTCGAGGTGGTCGACGAGGCCCTCGGGCTGATCGCGCGCTTCCAGCGCTGAGAGGTGGTGTGATGGAGAAGAGGAGCTTCGACATCAGCGGGATGAGCTGCGCTGCCTGCAGCGCCAGGGTGGAGAAGGCCGCCCTGGGCGTGGCGGGCGTGCAGAGCGCGGCCGTCAACCTGCTCAAGAACAGCATGGAGCTGGGCTACGACGGCTCCGATGAGACCCTTGCCGCCGTGTGTGCGGCCATCGAGGCCGCCGGCTACGGTGCCCGCCCGCGCGGCCAGGGCGCTGCCGCCGCACCTGCCGCACCGGCCGCCGCGGCGCAGGCCGGCAACACCGCCGCCGCCGAGCAGCGCCGCGTGTTCTGGCGTCTGGTGCTGAGCGTCGTGTTCACGCTGCCGCTCTTCTACCTGAGCATGGGCCACATGCTCGGCTGGCCGCTGCCGCCCGCGCTGGGCTCGCACGAGGCCGTCATGACCCGGGCCCTGGCGGAGTTCGTCTTGCTGCTGCCGGTCATCGCGCTCAACAGGCGCTTCTTCATCAACGGCTTCAAGACCCTGCTGCACGGCTGCCCCACCATGGACACACTCATCGCCCTGGGCTCTGCGGCCAGCACCGTCTACGGCGTGGCGGCTCTCTTCCGCATGAGTGCGGCGCTGGGCGCCATGCAGATGGAAGAAGCCATACAGGCGGGCATGGACCTCTACTTCGAGAGCGCGGCCATGATCCTCACCCTCATCACGCTGGGCAAGTACTTCGAGGCGCGCGCCAAGGGCCGCACCACAGACGCCGTCACCAGCCTGATGGACCTGGCCCCCAAGACGGCGTGGCGCGTGAGCGGGGACGGCAGCCTTGAGGAGGTGCCCGCCGCCAGCGTGCAGGAGGGCGACGTCCTGGCGGTCAAGGCCGGCCAGGCGGTGCCGGTGGACGGGCGCGTGCTGGAGGGCAGCGCCGCGGTGGACGAGTCCGCCCTCACGGGCGAGAGCGCGCCCGTGGAGAAGGGCCCGGGCAGCCCCGTCACGGGCGCCACCGTCTCAACCAGCGGCTACTTCACCATGGTGGCCACGCGCGTGGGGGAGGAGACGACGCTCGCACAGATCGTGCGCCTGGTGGACGAGGCAAGCTCCACCAAGCCGCCCATCCAGCGCATCGCAGACAAGATCAGCGGCGTCTTCGTGCCGGTGGTGATCGGCATCGCGGTGCTGGTCTTTGCGGTGTGGATGGTGCTCAGCGGCGGGGACCTGGGGCTGGCGCTCAAGCACGCCATCTCCGTCCTGGTGATCAGCTGCCCCTGCGCCATGGGGCTTGCCACGCCCACGGCCATCATGGTGGGCATGGGCCGCGGCGCCCGGCAGGGCATCCTCATCAAGAGTGCCGAGGCCCTGGAGACGGCCCACAACGTGGACTGGGTGGTGCTCGACAAGACGGGCACCGTCACCACCGGCAAGCCGCAGGTTGCAAGCGCGAGCTGCGCGCCGGGCGTGGAGGAAGGCGAGCTGCTGGCCCTGATGCTGGCGGTGGAGGCCAAGAGCGAGCACCCGCTGGCGCAGGCAGTGTGCGCCTACGCGCGCGAGCGGGGCGCCGAGCAGCTGGCGGTGCAGGCGTTCGAGCAGCTGCCGGGCCGCGGGCTGCGGGCGCGCTTTGCGGGCCAGGAGGTGCTGGCCGGCAACGAGCTGCTGATGCGCGAGAACGGTGTGGAGCTGGGCGCGTTCGCGCAGCTGGGCGCACAGGCCGCCGAGCAGGGCGCCACGCCGCTCTTCTTCGCCTACGCGGGCAGCCTGGTGGGCATGGCGGCTGTGGCAGACGCCGTCAAGCCCAGCAGCGCGGCCGCTGTGGCCAAGCTCAAGGCCATGGGCATACGCACGCTCATGCTCACGGGCGACAACGAGCGCACGGCCCAAGCCGTGGCCGCGCAGGTGGGCGTGGACCGCGTGGTGGCCGGCGTGCTGCCCGCGCAGAAGGAGGAGGCCGTCCGCGAGCTGGCCGAGCAGGGCCCCGTGGTGATGGTGGGCGACGGCATCAACGACGCCCCGGCCCTGGCGCGCGCGAGCATCGGCATCGCCATCGGCGCCGGCACGGACGTGGCCATGGACAGCGCGGACATGGTGCTCATGCGCAGCGACCTCATGGACGTGCCCGCGGCCATCCAGCTCTCGCGCGCAACGCTGCGCAACATCAAGCAGAACCTCTTCTGGGCACTGTTCTACAACGTGGTCTGCATCCCCGTGGCCGCCGGCGTGCTGGCGCCCTGGGGCATCGGCCTGGACCCGATGATCGCCGCCGCGGCCATGAGCTGCTCGAGCATCTGCGTGGTCTCCAACGCCCTGCGCCTGCGCGCCTGGAAGCCCAAGTGACGCCAAAATGGGACAGTGGGGACTGTCCCCACTGTCCCATTTCTGAGAGAAAGGAACTGTTATGGCATTGTTCGGATCGCAGCCCCAGACTGCACTCGAGGTCACCGGCATGCACTGCCCCAAGTGCGTGGCCAAGGTCAAGGACGCCCTGGAGGCTGTTGACGGCGTGGTCAAGGCCGAGGTCGTGCTCGAGCCCGGCAGCGCTGTCGTCACCGGTGCCGCTGCCCCCGAGGCCCTCGTTGCCGCCGTTGAGGAGGCCGGCTTTTCCGCCGTGCTCGCCTAGAGCGGCCGGCAGCTCACATACCCAAAGACCTGGATTGTGCAAAAGCGTGCCGCATGTGCGGGGAGTTGGGGAATTGCAGTTAACGCTTTGGAGGAGATGCCTTAAACATAGTTGCCCTCTGCACGCAGACCCCTACCATTAAAGGTTACTGTTTCGGTTGTGTTGCGAGGGACGTATGGAAAAAGAGGAACTCAAGCGGGTCAATCCCGACGAGGAGATCTACGTTGACAAGCCTGCGGGCTCCCAGGCAGATGCCAAGACCCTGCGCATGGGCACGGCCTCCGTCCCCAAGCTGCTGCTGGAGTTTGCCATCCCCTCGATCATCGGCATGCTCGTCAACAGCGCCTACAACATCATCTCGGCCGCCTTCCTGGGCCAGGCGGTGGGCGAGGTGGGCCTCGCCGTGACCACCGCGGCCTTCCCGCCGGGCATACTCTTCATGTCGCTTGCCATGCTGGTGGGCAACGGAGGCAACGCCCTGGCCGCGCTGCGCCTGGGCCAGGGCCGCAAAGACGAGGCCGAGCGCGTCTTGGGCAACACCTTCACGCTGGCCGTCATCATCTCGCTGGGCATCGCGCTGCTGTGCAACATCCCGCCGTGCATGAGCGCGCTGCTCTCGCTCTCCTCCACCACGCCCGCCATCTACGAGCAGACCCGCATCTACGTGTGGATCCTCTCCATGGGCTGCGTCACGCAGATCGTCGGCATGGGCATCAACAACTTCATCCGCACGGCCGGCGCACCCAACCGCGCCCTGCTCACCATGGTCGTGGGCGCTGTCTCCTGCATCGCGTTCAACTACCTCTTCGTCATGGTGCTGGGCTGGGGCGTTCCGGGCTCGGCGCTGGCCACCATCCTGGGCATGTCCGTCTCACTGGTGAGCGTGCTGTGGTACTTCCTCGTCACACCCAGCGCCCCGCTCAAGCTGCACGGGCGCCACCTGCGCCTCTCGCTGCCCCTGGTCAAGGAGATCCTCACCCTCGGCTTGGCCAGCTTCCTGCTGCAGATCGCTGCGTGCGTGAGCACCATCGCGGTCAACTACCAGCTGGTGAAGTACGGCGCCCTGTGCCCCATCGGCTCCGAGACCGCCCTCGCTGCAATCGGCGTCGTCAACCGCCTGGCCAACCTGGCCTTCATGCCCATCGTGGGCATCGCCGCCGCCGCGCAGCCGCTCATCGGCTACAACTACGGCGCCGGCAAGATCGCGCGCGTGCGCAAGGCGCTGGGCTGCGCGGTGGCCTTCGCCTTCTGCATCGGCGTGTGCATGTGGCTTGCCACGCGCATCTGGCCGGAGCAGATCGTCTCCGTCTTCGGCGTGGAGGACAAGCTCATGGACCTCACGGTCTTCGCGCTGTTCGTGCAGATGCTCGCAATCCCGCTCATCGGCGTGCAGGTCATCGCGTGCAACTACTTCCAGGCAACCGGTCAGCCCCTCAAGTCCACCGTGCTCTCGCTCACCCGCCAGCTGCTCTTCCTGCTGCCGGCGCTGTTCTTCATGCCGCTCGTGGCAGAGAACTTCTTCGGCACCTACGGCCTCTACGGGCTCTACGCCTCGTGGCCGTTTGCGGACTTCCTCTCGATCTTCGTCTCCGGCAGCTTCCTGGCGTGGGAGCTGCGCCGCCTCAAGCGCCTGGAGTGCGGCGAGCTCACCGACAAGTACGCCGGTACCGCGGCTTCTTGATGCGCTACTATGGGCGGGCTTGTTGAAACGCCGCCATCAGATTGGAGCCAGCTGTGAAGTGCGTCTCGTGGAACGTCAACGGCCTGCGCGCCGTGGCCAAGAAGGGCTTTGACGAGATCTTCGCCTCCTTCGACGCCGACATCTTCGCCCTGCAGGAGACAAAGCTCCAGGAGGGGCAGAACCCCATCGACTTCGAGGGCTACCACGAGTACTGGAACTACGCGGAGAAGAAGGGCTACTCCGGCACGGCGGTGTTCGCCAAGGAGGAGCCGCTGGCCGTGACCCGCGGCATCGGCGTGGAGGAGCTCGACCACGAGGGCCGCGTCCTAACGCTGGAGTACCCGGAGTTCTTCTTCGTCTGCGTCTACACGCCCAACGCGCAAAACGAGCTGGCGCGCATCGACTTCCGCTGCGCGTGGGAAGACGCCTTCCGCGCCTACCTCTGCGGCCTGGCCGCGCAGAAGGGCGTGATCGTGTGCGGGGACATGAACGTCGCGCACAACCCCATCGACCTGGCGCGCCCCAAGCAAAACGAGGGCAACGCCGGCTACTCCGAGCAAGAGCGCGGCAAGTTCAACGAGCTGCTCGGCGCCGGCTTTGTGGACACCTTCCGCACCCTGCACCCCAACGAGCAGGTCTACTCCTGGTGGAGCTACCGCATGAAGGCCCGCGAGCGCAACGTGGGGTGGCGCATCGACTACTTCCTCGTGAGCGAGCAGCTGCGCGACAAGGTCACCGCCGCCGCCATCCACACAGACGTCTTTGGCAGCGACCACTGCCCCGTGAGCATCGAGGTATTTTAAGCTGACTTTTGCTCAACCTGTGAGGCTTGGGGTCAGCCTGGGGTGCTTTGCCCCCCGATGCCACAGCGCTTGCCCCCGTTTACTCTGTTTAACGAGGGTGTAACAGCCCGCTGGCAAGAAACAACCTAGTATCTCTTCCAATCTTTCCGTTCCGCTTGCCGCCGCAGGCGTTGCGGCACAGGTGAGAAACAAGCGCTGATCTCTGGGAGGAGACACTTATGGAAGAGTTCCTGTATTCGTTCTTCATCGAGCCCTTCACGGGCTTGGCGGGCAACCTGGCCGCCGCAACGGGCGTCCTCGACGTAATCGACGCCGTCGACGGCTTTGTGTGGGGCCCCATCATGATCCTGCTGCTGCTGTTCACGCACGTGTTCATGACCATCCGCACCGGCTTCATCCAGCGCAAGATCGGCACCGCCATCAAGCTCTCCGTCACCAAGGACGACCCGCACAAGTCCGAAGGCGACATCTCGCAGTTCGGTGCGCTGACCACCGCTCTGGCCGCCACCATCGGCACCGGCAACATCGTCGGCGTGGGCACCGGCCTGCTCTTCGGCGGCCCGGGCGCCATCTTCTGGATGTGGATCACCGGCATCCTGGGCATGGCCACCAAGTACGCCGAGGTCTACATCGGCGTCAAGTACCGCGTGAAGGACCACAACGGCCAGATGCTCGGCGGCGCCATGTACGCGCTCGAGCGCGGCTTCAAGAACAAGAAGCTGGGCAAGGTGCTGGCGGTGCTCTTCGCCGCGTTCGCCGCGCTGGCGGCCTTCGGCATCGGCGCCTCCACTCAGTCCAACTCCCTGGCAGACGCCCTCTACTCCACCAGCCTCATCGACGGCTCCTCCATCCCCATGTGGCTCGTGGGCATCGTGGTCGTGGTGCTGGTGGCCATCGTCATCCTGGGCGGCCTGCACCGCATCACCGCTGTCACAGAGAAGCTCGTGCCCCTCATGGCCATCTTCTATGTGATCTGCTGCCTGATCATCATCGGCATGAACATCGAGTTCCTGGGCGAGGCCGTGCGCCAGATCATCGTGGGCGCCTTCACCCCCGCGGGCGCTGCGGGCGGCGCCATCGGCTCCACCCTCACCATGGCCCTGCAGTTCGGCTTCAAGCGCGGCATCTTCTCCAACGAGTCCGGCATGGGCTCCGCACCGCTGGTCGCCTCCTCCGCCGTGACCCGCAACCCTGCCCGCCAGGCGCTCGTCTCCATGACCGGCACCTTCTGGGACACCGTGGTCGTCTGCCTCATCACCGGCCTCATGCTGATGACCACCATCCTCGCCAACCCGGAGATTGCGGCTGCCGTCGCCGCCGGCGGCATCACCTCCGGCGCGGCGCTCGCCACCGCGGCCTTCGAGGCGATCCCCGTCTTCGGTCCCATCGTGCTGCTCGTGGGCCTGCTGTGCTTCACCTACTCCACCATGCTCGGCTGGGCGCAGTACGGCAACCGCGCCATCTCCTACCTGTTCGGCAAGCACGCCGTGAAGCCCTACTACGTGGTCTTCCTGCTCTTCGTCTTCTGGGGCTGCATCATGGTCGGCCCGGCATCCGACCTGGCTAGCGTCTCTAACCTCTCCTCCATCGTGTGGGACTTCGCCGACGTCATGAACGCCCTCATGGCCATCCCCAACTGCATCGCGGTCCTGGGTCTTTCCGCCGTGATCGCCATCGAGACCAAGCACTACGTCTTCGACGGCTACTTGGAGGAAACCGATGAGACCCCCATCCCGCAGTACGACAACAAGTAACCTCCCAGGTTCAACGCACGCTTCAGAGACGCGCCCATCGGGCGCGTCTCTTTTTGGGGACAGGCCCCGCCGCCGCGTGCTTGCGCGTGGGGGAGGGGTGGCCGATAATGCTCTGGCGTGAACAAATCAAACAAGGGAGGAAGTCTATGAAGGAGTCCCCGTCTGTCGACCAATGGCTCAAGGAGGCCAAGGCCGACGAGTCCGCACCCAGCTGCGGTATGTACCTCACCCACAACGGCACCGTGCGCGAGCTGCCCAAGAAGCTCGTCCGCCAGGGCATCGACGACGGCTCCAAGGTCGTCGGCATGAACTTCTCGTATGACGAGGCCGGCGTCGAGGCCGCCCGCCAGGAGGCCCTGCAGATGCCCGGCATCGAGTACGTGCGCGTCTGGCTCAACGAGGGCACCCTCCAGCTCGGCGACGACATCATGTACGTGCTCATCGGCGGCGACATCCGCCCCCACGTGGTCGACTGCCTGCAGGCGCTCGTTGGCAAGATCAAGAACGAGCTCGTCTCCGAGGTCGAGATCGCTGAGTAGGCCGCGCTGCCGGCAATGCCACAAAATGGGGGTGAAGGGCCAAAAGTTTCCGCTTAAGGGTTCTTGCGCATAGCCTATACTTACTTCTTGGCGCTTGAACGCGCTATGTTTCAGCGGTAGGCAGGCTTGGCCGCCTTCCTGCCGTGTATCAGCGGCCCGCAAGGGCATAAAGAAAGGCGTTACAAATGGCTGAAGGTACTGTTAAGTGGTTCAATGCTGACAAGGGCTACGGCTTCATCTCCCGCGAGGATGGCGACGACCTGTTCGTCCACTTCTCCGAGATCAAGATGGACGGCTTCAAGACCCTCGACGAGGGCGACAAGGTCTCCTTCGAGGTCACCACTGGCCAGAACGGCAAGCTCCAGGCTTCCAACGTGGTCAAGCTGTAGTTCCTGTTTTCACATACTGTAGCTGGAAAGGGCCCGCTCACACGAGCGGGTCTTTTTTTGTGGAAATGGGACAGTGGGGACTGTCCCCACTGTCCCATTTCCACTGCTAGTTCAGGGCGTCGGAGGCGTCCATCTGCAGGAGGTAGACCTCCTCGCGCAGGTCGCGGGCGGCGCGGCGGCTCAGCTGCCCCTGCTCGTGGAAGTCCTGGATCTTCTCAAGCTCCAGGCGGTAGCCCTCAGCCATAACCTCCTTGACGCGCAGGTTCTCGGCGTTGCGCTCCGCGTGCATCACGCCGCTCAGGCCCGTGAGGGGGTTGACCTCGGTGGCGAACAGCGCCGTGGTGTCCTGCGCGTAGCGGTCTTCGAAGTTCGCCAGCGCGGTGCGGTGCTCCATCAGCAGCAGGCCGGCGGCGTTCACGCGCTCCTTGTCTGCTGAGCACATCTGCTCTTCCAAGAAGGCGATGGCCCTGTTCTCCGTGAGCTGGATGAGCGCGTGCAGGCTCTCGAGCTGCTCTTGGTCGAGGTCGCCCTCTCCCTTGTAGAGCACCTGCTCCTTGATGCTGGGGGAGGAGGCCGTCTTGGTGCGGCGCGACAGCGGCTTGAGCTTGCTGAACACGTAGCGCCTGCCGGCAACGCTCTTGCGCATGCGCTTGAGCCGGTCTGCGAACTCCTGCGCGGCGTCCTTGTCGATCTGGCCGCCCACGATAGCCTGGTGCACGGCCTCCTGCTGCAGGTCGAGCACCTCCAGGCGCAGGGCACGCGTGGCCTCCGGCGTGGTCTCGCTGGCACGCAGGCGGCGTATGCGCTCGCGGTAGCGGCGGATGACCACCTGGGTGGCCTTCTCGGTTGCGGGCGTGCGCTCCTCGCGCAGCTGGGCCACCACCTGGCGCAGGATCTTGATCTGTACTTGCTTGGTGTGGGCTTGGTCCTCCTCGCCCTCTCTGTTGGGGGCCAGCAGCGGCAGCAGGAAGTTGGCCATCAGCAGCGTGCACACGATCACGCCCGCGGCCAGGAAGATGAGCATGTTGCGGAAGGGGAAGGCCAGGCCGCTTTCCAGGTAGTAGGGCGTGGTCATGATGATGGAGAGCGTCACGGCTCCCTTGGGGCCGGCCAGCGTGGTGACCAGCGCGTTGCGCAGCTTGTCGCGGAGCGTGTAGTCAGGCGAGCTGGCGACGCTGCTTTTGAGCTCGGCCTTGGACTCGCGCAGCAGGCGCTCGCGCTCCTCCGGCGAGGCAAAGGGGTCGATGGCGGGCATGGCGGGGTTGTGCGTGCTGGTGGAGAGCACGATGGTGCCGGTTGCGGCCGAGGTTATCTCGTGCTCCGGCTTGCTCACCAGCTCCAGCACGAAGACCCAGATGAAGCGGACCGCCGTGATCACGAAGGTGATGAGCAGGATGAGCCCGATGAGGCGCTCGGTGGAGAAGCGCACGTCCTCCCAGGTGGGGGAGATGCCGTCTGGCAGCTGCATGCCCAGCATGACGAAGATCACGCCGTTGATGACGAAGATGATGACCTCCCATACGCTGGACGACACGATGTTGGCCTTGGCGGTGGCCACGTTGGCCTTGCTGGGGCCCATGTTCATGAGCAGGCCGCCCGCCACCACGGAGAGGATGCCGCTCACATGGAGCGACTCGGCCACCATGAAGAGGATGAAGGGGGCGAGCACGTCCAGCACCACGGTGACGGTGGTGTTGGCCAGGCCGGTGACGCGCAGCAGCGCGCGCAGCTGGCGCAGGGCGAACCCGACAGCCAGGCCGACGGCGATGCCGCCGAAGAAGAGCGCGAGGAAGGTGACGCCCGCGTCTGCCACAGAGAAGGTCCCGGTGACGGCGGCGGCGATGGCGAACTGGAAGCAGACGACGCCGGATGCGTCGTTGATGAGGGCCTCGCCGGAGAGCAGGGCCTTCTGGCGCGGGCTGAGCTTGACGCCCTTGCCCAGCGCCACCACGGCGGCGGCGTCCGTGGGCCCCAGGGCCGCGCCGAGCGCGAAGGCCGCCGCCAGCGCGATGCTGGGCTGCGCCAGGTTGAGCGCAAAGCCAGCTGCCAGCGTGGCCACCAGCACCAGGCCCACCGCCAGCGAGACGATGGGCACCTTGTTGCGCCACAGGGCGAGCTTGTCCACATGCTGTGTCTCGTTGTAGAGCAGCGGCGCGATGAACAGCAGCAAGAAGAGCTCTGGGTCGATCTGTATGTCTCCCAGCTGCGGGGCCAGCAGCGCGATGCACACGCCCAGGGCGATCTGCACCAGCGGCAGGCTGAACAGCGGGAGCATCTCGTCGAGCACCGACGAGATGAGCACGGCGATCAGCAAGAAGACGATGAGTTCGAACAGCTCCAAGAGCACTCCTTACAGCATGGGTGATTCCAATAACCTCCCATTATCCCAGCGCGGTGGCGGGCTGCGCGGGCCGCGGGGGAGCCGTTACCCAGTTTTTGACGCAGCTAGAAATGGGACAGAAGGCTACGTCCCCACTGTCCCATTTTGGTGGGCTATCATGCTGTGCGCACTGCTGACCCTGCTAGCTGAAAGGCACGCCATGCTCAACATCGTCCTCTACGAGCCCGAGATTCCCGCCAACACCGGCACCATCGGCCGCAGCTGCGTGCTCACGGACAGCCGCCTGCACCTCATCGAGCCGCTGGGCTTCTCGCTCGACGACCGCATGATCCGCCGCGCCGGCATGGGCTACTGGCACGACCTCGACGTGCGCAGCTACCCCAGCTGGGAGGCCTTCGAGCAAGCCAACCCCGGCGCGCGCCTGTGGTTCCTCAGCGCCCGCGCCGCGTACAGCTATGCCCAGGTGAGCTACGAGGACGGCGACTACCTGGTCTTCGGCAAGGAGAGCTGCGGCCTGCCGCAGGAGCTCCTCGATGCCCACCCCGGCCAGGGGCTGCGCATCCCGCAGCTGGTGCGCGAGGGCCTCACGCCGGCCACCTCGCACGGCCCCGCAAGCGACCCGGCCGACCCGGCGGCCGTGAGCCTCAACCTCAGCAACGCAGCCAACATCGTGCTCTTCGAGGCCCTGCGCCAACTGGGCTTCCCCGGCCTTGAGGCAGACGGGACACCAGGCCACTGACCTGCGGGTTTCCCCGTTCACAAGCTCATTTCAACCGCTCCCGCTCACCGATGCCGGCACTTTCCGTGAACGGCGTTTGCAAATGCTGCGTATATTCCTGAGAAGGATTACACCAGTGTTCTCGCCGAACATTCCCAGCATCGAAAGGAGGAGGTTTGGAAACCATCGCACAAGCAGTGCTGGGGGGCCTCATCGTCATCCCGGCCGTCGTCGCCGCGCTGCTGCTCGCAGTCCGCGCCGACAAGCCCCGAACCTTCATCACCGTCATCGGTGCCCTGGTCATCGCCTGCCTCTCAATCCTGGCGGCAGCGGTGTTCTTGCCCCAGAGCAGCCAGGGGACCCTCTACTACGCGGTGCCAGAAGGGCTCTCGCACGCCGTCAGCTACGTGACGTTGGCCATCGACCTCGTCCTCGCCGTCTACGTGATCGGCAAGGGCCTGGCTAACAAGAAGTACCTGGCCCCCGTGCTCGCCCTGGTCCAGGCCGTCCTCATCACGTGGTTCGAGCTCGCCGTCGCCCACAAGATCGAGGTCGCCCAGGCCCTCTACGTCGACAACCTCACCGTGATCATGATCTTGGTGATCGGCATCATCGGCAGCGGCATCTGCGTTTACGCGCTGGGCTACATGCGCGACCACGAGCGCCACAACAGCGGCAAGGACCGCCGCCCCACCTTCTTCGCGCTGATGTTCGTCTTCCTCTCCGCGATGTTTGCCATCGTGGTCTGCAACAACCTCACCTGGATGCTGTGCGCCTGGGAGGTCACCACCGTGTGCTCCTTCGCGCTCATCGGCTACACCCGTACCCAAGAGGCAATCAACAACGCCAACCGCCAGATCGTGCTCAACCTCATCGGCGGCCTGGCCTTCGCCGCCGCGCTGGTGTGGGTTGGCAGCGTCTACGGCGTGATGGAGCTCGACCGCTTCATCGAGCTCACCCAGACCTACACCGCCAACGGCTACAGCTTCCTCACCGTCATGCCGGTGCTGTTGCTGGCCCTGGCCGGCTTCACCAAGGCCGCCCAGATGCCGTTCCAGTCGTGGCTGCTGGGCGCCATGGTGGCACCCACCCCCACCTCCGCCCTGCTCCACAGCTCCACCATGGTCAAGGCGGGCGTCTTCCTGCTCATCAAGCTCGCCCCCTGCCTGGGCTCCAACCTGCCGGGCTACGTGGTGATGTTCGTGGGCGGCACCACCTTCATCATGTGCGCGCTGGCTGCCATCAACATGAGCAACGCCAAGCGCGTGCTGGCCTACTCCACCATCTCCAACCTGGGCCTGATCACGCTGTGCGCCGGCATCGGCACCGCAGCCGCCATCTGGGCCGCCATCTTCCTGCTGGTCTTCCACGCGGCAGCCAAGTCGCTGCTCTTCCTGTGCGTGGGCACGGCTGAGCACCATGTGGGCAGCCGCGACATCGAGTCCTTCGACCAGCTCTTCGAGAAGATGCCCACCTTGGCCCGCCTCATGGCGCTGGGCATCCTGGTGATGTTCGTGGCCCCGTTCGGCATGCTCATCTCCAAGTGGGCCGCTTTCCAGGCCATCATCGTCAGCGGCAACGTGGTCCTCATCCTCGTGCTGGCCTTCGGCTCGGCGGCCACGTTCATGTTCTGGGCCAAGTGGCTGGGCAAGATCCTCTCCATCGCCCATGCGGGCGACGAGAACGTCGAGCTCACGGTCTACCGCTCCGAGTGGGCCTCCATGGGCCTCATGACCGTCTTGGCGCTGGGCATGTGCATCGGCTTCCCGATCATCAGCGGCGCCGTGGTGGTGCCCTTCCTCGACGCCAGCTTCGGCGGCGCAGACGAGCTCATCACAGACGGCAACATGTGGATCATGGCCGTGCTCTCCTTTGCGGTGGCGCTGGTGTTCCTGCTCTTCAAGGGCACCACCAAGAAGCGCGTGGTGCCCGTCTACATGGCCGGCGCCGGCATCGACTTCGACCAGCGCACCTATCTGAACTCCTTCGGCGCCGAGGCCAAGGCCTCCCAGCGCAACTGGTACATGGAGGATGTCTTCGGCGAGAAGAAGATGACGCTGATCGGCTTGGCTGTCAGCCTCACCCTGCTTGCCGGCGGCTTTGGCTACGCCGTCGACTCCACCGCCCAGAACAAGGACAACCTGCTCACCACCGTCACCGCCCAGGCCTGCTACCGCGGCAGCCTCTGGGAGCAGAGCGGCGTTGAGTTCGACGAGTACCTCAACTACTACGCCTATTACGGCGCCGCATACGACGAGTACGCAGACGAGTACCGCGAGATGGGCATCAACTCCCGCGAGGAGCTCATGGACGCGCTCTTCATGCAGTACGCGATGCAGTCCGCCTACGGCACCGGCACAGACGGCTACGACTACGGGGAGGAGTAGACCATGAGCTTTGGAATCGGATCCATCATCGGCATCATCGCCTTCCTCGTTGTGGCGCCCGTGCTGGGCTGCCTGCTCAGCGGCATCGACCGCAAGCTCTCCGCGGGCCTGCAGGGCCGCGTGGGCCCCAAGCTGCTGCAGCCGTACTACGACTTCCGCAAGCTGCTTGAGAAGGAGGACGCCACCGTCAACGGCGCGCAGGACCTCTACGTGCTGCTCTACCTGGTCTTCATCGTGCTTTCCGGCGTGGTGTTCTTCGCAGGCGGCAACTTCCTGCTGTGCGTGTTCATCCTCACGCTGGGCTCGCTCTTCCTGATCGTGGCGGCCTATGCGTCGCGCAGCCCGTATGCGGAGCTGGGCGCCCAGCGCGAGATAGTCCAGGTCATGAGCTACGAGCCCATGGTCCTGCTGGTGGCCGCCGGCCTCTTCATGGCAACCGGCACCTTCCGCGTGGAGGACATGCTGGCCGCAGAGCTGCCTGCCGTCCGCTATGCGCCGCTGATCTTCATCGGCTTCATCTACGTGCTCACCATCAAGCTGCGCAAGAGCCCCTTCGACATCTCGATGAGCCACCACGCCCACCAGGAGCTGGTCCGCGGCCTCACCACGGAGCTCTCCGGCAAGACGCTCGCGATGATCGAGCTCTCCCACTGGTACGAGAACATCCTCTTCCTGGGCTGGGTGGGCATCTTCTTGCTGTGGGGCGGCCCCACCCCGGTCTCCATCGCCGTGTGCGTGGTGGTCTGCCTGGTGGTCTACCTGCTCGAGGTCCTCATCGACAACAACTTCGCCCGCGTCAAGTGGCAGACCATGCTCAAGAGCTCCTGGCTCGTGGCCCTCGTCTTGGGCGGCCTGAACATCGTCTACCTGCTCTTCATCTAAGGAGGTGCCTCACATGTCCTACACCAGCAAGTCACCCTGGATCATCCACTACGACGGCTCCAGCTGCAACGGCTGCGACATCGAGGTGCTCGCGGCGCTCACGCCCCTCTACGATGCCGAGCGCTTTGGCGTGATCAACACCGGCAACCCCAAGCACGCCGACATCTTCGTCGTCACGGGCGGCGTCAACGCCCAGAACGCCCCGGTCATCAAGCAGATCTACGACCAGATGCTCGAGCCCAAGGTGGTCGTGGCCTGCGGCGCCTGCGCCTGCGGCGGCGGCGTCTACCAGGAGTGCTACAACGTCATGGGAGGCACGGACACGGTCATCCCCGTCGACGCCTACGTCCCGGGCTGCGCCGTGCGCCCGGAGGCCGTCATGGACGCCGTCGTGGCGGGTGTGCAGATCCTGGAGGAGAAGCGCAAGGTCCTCAAGGCCGGCAAGAAGAACCGCAGCGCAGAGGACGCCGCCACCGGCGCGCACGCCTCCTGCGCAAACGTCCCGGACGTCCCCGGCGCGGGCAGCGCCGGCGTCGAGTAGGAGGGGAGTGCCTATGAAGCGTTTCCAGACCTCAACCTTCATCGAGGCCCCCGTCGACCAGGTCGTCGACATCGCCGCCGCCTACAAGGCCCGCGGCTGGGAGTTCTCGCAGATCTGCGCCACCACGCTCGAGGACGGCGTCGAGCTCCTCTACGCCTACTACGACCCGAGCTACCAGGCCCCCGGCCTCGAGGGCGTGCGCGTCTTCGTCGCCGACGGGGTGGCCGTGCCCTCCGTCACGGGCGTCTTCCCCGCGGCCTTCGTCTTCGAGAACGAGTCCCACGACCTTTTCGGCGTGAGCTTCGAGGGCATCAACATCGACTTCGGCGGCGAGTTCTACACCGTGGCCGTCGCCTACCCCATGAACCCCCGCGCTGCGGCCTGCCCGGCGCAGCCCCAGGGAGAGGAGGCCAGCGATGAGTAAGCGCACCGTCATCCCCTTCGGCCCGCAGCACCCCGTCCTGCCGGAGCCCGTGCACCTGGACCTGGTGATGGAAGACGAGAAGGTCGTCACCGCCATCCCGCGCATCGGCTTTGTGCACCGCGGCCTGGAGAAGCTCGTCGAGAAGCGCGACTACACGCAGTTCGTCTACGTGACCGAGCGCATCTGCGGCATCTGCTCCTTCGGCCACAGCCTGGGCTACTCGCAGTGCGTCGAGCAGCTCATGGGGATCGAGATCACCGAGCGCGCCGAGTACCTGCGCGCCATCTTCCACGAGCTCTCCCGCGTGCACAGCCATCTGCTGTGGCTGGGCCTGGCGGCCGACGCCTTCGGCTACGAGGCCCTCTTCATGCACTGCTGGCGCCTGCGCGAGCGCGTGCTCGACATCTTCGAGCAGTGCACTGGCGGCCGCGTGATCTTCTCCGCCTGCGATGTGGGCGGCTTCCGCCAGGACGTCTCCGACGAGACCCTGGCCGGCATCGTCATCACCCTCGAGAAGCTCGAGCAGGAGTACCGCCAGATCGCCCGCGCCTTCCTCGACGACAGCTCCGTCCGCAACCGCTTGGTGGGCGTGGGGTACCTCTCCAAGGAGCAGGCGCGCGCCAACTCCCTGGTGGGCCCCTTCGGGCGCGCCAGCGGCCTGGTGGTCGACGAGCGCCTCAACGGCCTGGGCGCCTACGGCGAGCTGGCCGCCTTCGAGCCGGTGCTCTCCGAGCAGGGCGACTGCTTCGCCCGCTGCGACGTGCGCATCCGCGAGGTGAGCCAGTCCATCGCCATCATCCGCGAGCTCGCGGCCAAGATCCCGGAAGGCGAGGTCATGGTCCCCGTCAAGGGCAAGCCCGAAGCCGGAGCACGCGCCATGAGCACGGTCGAGCAGCCCCGCGGCCAGGCATTCTACTACGCCGTGGGCAACGGCACCAAGTTCCTGGAGCGCATGAGGGTCCGCACCCCCACCAGCCAAAACCTCGCCGGCCTCGTGGCCGCGCTCGAGGGCTGCGACTTCGCGGACGTGCCCAACATCATCCTCACCATCGACCCGTGCATCAGCTGCACTGAAAGGTAGGCGAGCATGGGAGTGTTCAAGCTGGCCGGCATGACGGTGAAGAGCCTCTTCACCAAGGCCCCCACCCGCAAGTACCCCTACGAGAAGCGCGAGCCCTTCGAGCGCACGCGCGGCGGCGTCACCCTGGCCGACCCCAAGGGCTGCATCCACTGCGGCATCTGCGAGAAGAAGTGCCCCGCCCTGGCCATCAAGGTGAACAAGGCGCAAGAGACCTGGACCTACGAGCCCTACAAGTGCGTGGCCTGCCAGGCCTGCGTGGCCGCCTGCCCCAAGAAGGTGCTGGAAACGGTGCGCGAGCACCCGCCCGTCACCACCAAGCCCACCGCCGTGGTGATCAAGCCGGAGTGGACCCCCGAGGAGCTGGCGGAGAAGGCGCGCTTGGAGGAAGAGAAGAAGGCCAAGATCGCCGCTGCCAAGGCCGCGAAGGCCGCCAAGGAGGCCGCCGCCAAGGCCGCTGCCGAGCAAGAGCCCCAATCCTAAGCCTGCCAAAAGCTTTCTTAAGGGAATCTGCGCAGGTCAGGGGCGAACAGGCAACAGTTGTGCAAAAAACCGGGGAGCTTCGTGCTCCCCGATTCTTTTGGATTAAGATGGATTGCACGTCAAGAAGGGAGCAGGGTTTGCGGGACATCAAGAAAGAGCAGCAGGAAGCCTCGGACAAGGTGCTCACGGCGCCCAACGTCATCACCTTCTGCAGGCTGATGCTCATCCCGCTCTTCATCTACCTGCGCTTCTTCACCGTCCACAACACAGCGGCCCTCGTGGTCTTTGCCGTGGCCGCCTGCACAGACTGGGTGGACGGCCAGGTGGCCCGTCGCACGGGCCAGGTTTCCAAGATCGGCAAGGTCTTCGATCCGCTCGTCGACCGCTTCCTCCTTGCAACGGGCGTCATCTCCGTGTGCGTGGAGGGCAACCTGCCGCTGTGGATCGTCATCCTCCTCGTCGTGAGGGACATCGCCCTCCTCATCGAGGGCCGCATCATGATCGCCCTCATGCACAAGCTGGTGAGCGTCTCCTACGTGGGCAAGTTCGCCACTGCGTTCCTGCTCTTCGGGTTCTCGTTCCTGTTGCTGCAGACCCCCATGGTGGGCGGCTTGGGGCTCGTCGAGCTTCCGTGGCTGCCCGGCCTGGGCGCCCAGCCCGCCCTGCTCGGCGTGTACCTCGTCTACATCGGCACCATCTTGTCGCTCACGGTCTTCGTCATGTACAACGTCAAAGGCTGGGGCGCCTACATCGCCTACCGCCGCCAGCACGCCCAGGGCGCCTGAGCAAGGGCCGTGCGGCAGCCTGCGCCGCCTGCCGCATAAGTTGCGCAAAGCACCCGCTTGCCGTGGCATGGTGAGGTGCTATCGTGTACCTTCGTCCAATCGCAGGAATAGACAGAGGAAGCACCCCGTTTGGCACTGAATGACAACACTCCCAAGCGCCGCAGCGTGAGCGGCTCACACAGCACGCCCAAGGGCGGCTCGGGGAGTGCTGCGCGCAGCGGTGCCGGCTCCTCTGGCGCAACGCGCCGCAGCACATCCTCCCGCAGGGATGACACCCCGCAGTACCGCAGCCGCTCCAAGGCCGCTGCCAAGAAGGCCGCCTCGGCGCCCGCTTCCCGCAGCGCCGCCAAGCCCGCTGCAGCGCGCCCCAGCGGCCGCAGCGCGGCCAAGGCCCCGGAGCAGCCCAAGAAGAAGGCTGCCCCCCGCGCCGCCGCAGCTGCCAAGCAGGCCGCACCCAAGCGCTCCGCCAAGCAGCCCGCCAGGCCCGCCGCCTCCGCAAAGAAGGCCGCCCCATCCGCTGCCAGCCGCCCCAAGGGCCCGGCCCAGCGCACCAGCTCAAACGGCGAGGCCTTCGCCGGCTTCTTCCGCCGCAACCTCAAGGTCTGCCTGCCCATCACCATCGCCTTGGTGCTGGTGGTGGTCGGCGGCGTCTTCGACGTGGCCAGCTCGTTTGGCAAGATCCACCCCGGCGTCACCGTGCACGGCGTCAACGTGGGCGGCATGAGCAAGGAGGACGCCGCCCAGCTCCTCTCCGAGCAGCTCTCCACCCCGCTCGACGACGCCCGCGTCACCATCTACACCTCTGAGGACAACGCCGCTCAAGACGGCGCGGCCCTGCTCCCACAAGACGAGGCCGCGCAGGCCGGCGGCATCGAGAAGGCCCAGGCCGCAGAGCTCGCCGCCACCGACATGGACGGCGACGGCAGCAGCGACAAGTGGACTGTCAGCATGGAGACGGTGGGCGCCTACCCAGACGGCAACGCCATGGCCGAGGAGGCCTACCTGGTGGGCCGCGAGGGCAACTTCATCCTCGAGCGCCTGGGCGCCTGGCTGGGCAAGCGCGACTGCGCGCCGCTGCTGGGCTTCAGCACGGATCTCATGAACAGCCTGTGCGACGAGATAGACGACTCCTGTGGCAAGGAGGTCGTTGACAGCAAGATCAGCGTCTCGGCCGGCGTGGGCTCTGTGGTCGAGGGCTCGGACGGCTGGCTCATCAACCGCGAGCGCCTGGGCGCGCTCATCACGCGCGCCGTCTACGGCGGCCAGGCCACTGCGCTGCTCGCCCCCATGGAGACGGTGCCCATGCGCATACAGCCTGCCACCGCCCAGCGCGTGGCAGACCAGGTCACCGCCGCCCTGGTCGACGACATCACCATCACCTACGAAGACGACGAGTGGGTGCTCGACGAGTTCAAGCTGGGAGACATGCTGAGCCAGGTGGTGCTCGAGCCGGGCAAGTACCTGGCCATCGGCAACGGCACCCAGAAGAAGACCGAGATCCCCAGCAAGGAGGCAGACCCGGAGTTCCAGTTGCCCTACGACACCTCCGCCGGTCTTGACAAGGCCAGCGGCTACACCCTGCAGTGCTACGTCAACCAGAAGACGGTCGACGCCTTCCTCGTAGAGGTCCTGGGCAGCAAGGCCACCGGCAACGCCAAGAACGCGCGCTTCGACACCTCAGATGGCGAGACGGTCAAGATCGTCAAGTCCAAGAACGGCAAGGGTCCAGACCGCAACGCCGCGGCCCTGCAGCTGCAGAACATGCTCTTCGGCAACGACGACGGCACCCTCATCGCCATGGAGGACACGGTCATCAAGCCGGCCCGCACCACCGAGGACGCCGAGGCCATGGGCATCCGCGAGCGCCTGGCGTCGTGGTCGATCCCTCTTTCGGGCACGAGCGCGCGCATCACCAACATCAAGCTGCTCTGCAAGCTCATCGACGGCTCCATCGTCGCCCCGGGCGCCACCTGGTCCTTCAACGAGACCACGGGCGAGCGCACGGCGGAGAAGGGCTTCAAGGCGGCGCCCGTCATCGTCAACGGCAAGCACGAGGACCAGCTCGGCGGCGGCGTGTGCCAGGTCGCCACCTGTGTCTTCAACGCGGCCTGCTACTCCGGCTTAGGCATCGTCACGCGCACCAACCACGACTTCTACATCCCCTCGTACGACGACGAGGGCTTTGCAGACGCAACCGTGAGCTGGGACGTTCCGGACCTGGAGTGGCTCAACGACACAGAGAACTACATCCTGCTCACGGCAGACGCCAGCGGCGAGGACGTGGTTGTCTCGCTGTGGGGCACCGATGACGGCCGCAAGGTCACCTGCGAGCGCGGCCCGTGGAAGGCCGGCGCCAAGTACAAGACCATCAAGGAGAAGGACGACACCCTGGCCTACGGCACCACCGTGGTCGAGCAGAACGGCGTCGACGGTCGCTCCATCCAGATCCGCTACTACGTGGTCTCCAAGGGCGGCGAGGTCCTGCACGACATCACCTTCAACAGCTACTACATCGCGCAAAACGAGATCATCCGCGTGGGCACCAAGGGCGCCCCCAAGGAAGACGAAGCAAGCACGAGCAAGAAGAAGAAATCCACAGAAGCCGAGTAGCGCCGTTGCTCCAGCCGTTATTACACAGCGGGCTTGAAATGAGGGGCCTTTAGGGGATCTTTCCTGCGTAGTGGGTTAACAAAGCGTACAGAAATGCTCATAATTGTGAGAACCTTGTGACACTTAGTTATAGGGAACGCATTGCGACCATCTATCGAAAGCAGGGGAGACATGGCTTACCAGGACGAGATCACCCACATGCCCCATGAGGAGCTCGAGGCACTCCAGCTCGAGCGCCTCCAGTGGACTGCCAAGCATTGCTACGACAACGTCGAGTTCTTCAAGCAGAAGTTCGACGAGGCAGGCGTGAAGCCCGAGGACATCAAGTCCCTCGAAGACATCACCAAGCTGCCCTTCACCACCAAGCAGGACATGCGCGACGCCTACCCGTACGGGCTGTTCGCCGTGCCCCTGAGCGAGTGCGTCGAGATCCACATGTCCTCCGGCACCACCGGCGTGGCAACCGTCTCCGGCTACACGCAAAACGACATCGAGGTCTGGGGCGACTGCTTTGCCCGCGGCATCGGCTACGCCGGCGGCGACGAGAACGACGTCCTGCACGTCTGCTACGGCTACGGCCTGTTCACCGGCGGCCTGGGCGCCCACTACGGCGGCCTCAACTGCAAGTGCACCACCATCCCCATGAGCGCCGGCAACACCCCGCGCCAGATCAACGTGCTCAGGAACATGGGCTCCTCCATCATCGCCTGCACGCCGTCGTACGCGATGCACATCGCAGACACCGCCATCGAGATGGGCCTCGACCCCAAGAAGGACTTCAACCTCAAGGCCGGCATCCACGGCGCTGAGGCCTTCTCGGACCAGTTCCGCCACAACCTGGAGGAGAAGCTGGGCTACAAGGCCTACGACGTCTACGGCCTCACCGAGGTCATGGGCCCCGGCGTTGCCATGGAGTGCGTCGAGCAGAACGGCCTGCACCTGGTCGAGGACCACATCCTGGCCGAGATCCTCGATCCCGTCACCCACGAGCCCGTCCCCGAAGGCGAGTGGGGCGAGCTGGTGCTCACTACCCTCACCAAGGAGGCCACGCCGGTCATCCGCTACCGCACCAAGGACATCACCCGCATCATCCCCGGCGAGTGCGCCTGCGGCCGCACCCATCGCCGCATCGATCGCCTGCACGGCCGCACGGACGACATGATGATCATCCGCGGCGTCAACGTCTTCCCCTCCCAGATCGAGAACGTCTGCACCGCCTTCCCGGAGCTGGAGAACTGGTACCAGATCGAGCTCACCCGCGAGAAGGGCCTCGACGTCGCCACCCTCAAGATCGAGACCGTGGCGGACTTCGACTTCGACGAGGTCGGCAAGATCCAAGACCTGCAGGACCGCGTCAAGGCCGCCCTCAAGGCCGAGCTCAACATCGCCATCGTCATCAAGGTGGTCGAGCCCCATACCATCCAGCGCTCCGAGGGCAAGGCCGTCCGCATCGTCGACCTGCGCGACTAGCCCGCTGCTGCACACTCTAGGAGGATGATAGACATGATCGACCAGCTAACCGTGTTCCTCGAGAACAAGACCGGCCGCCTCACCGCCCTGTGCAAGGCCCTGGGAGACGCCCAGATCAACATGAACGCCCTCTCTGTGGCAGACACCGCAGACTACGGCGTGGCCCGCATCATCTGCAACAACCCCGCCCGCGCCGCCGAGGTGCTCAAGGAGGCCGGCTTCCGCGCCTCCACCACCAAGGTCGTCGCCGTCGAGGTGCCCGACGTCCCCGGCGCGCTCGCCGGCGTGTTCCAGGCGCTTGAGGACCGCGGCATCAACGTGCAGTACAGCTACTGCTTTGCTGCCAACGGCAAGGCCGTCGATGCCCTCAAGGCCCCGGAGGAGGCCATCGCCGCCCTCAGCGCGGCCGGCTATTCCGTGCTGCACCAGGCAGACCTCGCTTAAAGAGCGCGCTGCTGCTTGCGTAACGGCTTGCATGCGGGCCGGCTGGGAGAGACCCGGCCGGCCCGCTTGGCGTTATAATCACATTTTTGTGTTTGTGCGAGCGCGCGCGTTTGGGCGCGGGAGAGGAGCTGCCGTGAGAAGACTGTGGTGCTGTGCGCTGTCTGCGCTGCTGGCAGCCGCGCTCCTCGTGCTCGGCGCTGCCCCCGCCCTTGCAGACATCCGCGGCACGGACTACGTGGGCTCCACCACTGTCACAGACCGCAAGCTCACCGTCACAGAGGCCCCCACGATCGACGCAGCCTACGGCATCCTGGTAGACGCCGAGGGCAACGTGCTGTGGTCGCGCAGCGCAGACACGCGCTCTGCCATGGCCTCCATCACCAAGATCATGACGGCCGTGGTCACCTTGGAAAACGCCGGCTTGGACGACGTCTACACCGTCTCCGCCGCCGCGGCTGCGGTGGGGGAGTCCTCCGCCGGCCTGGCGCAGGGAGACAAGGCAACCGTCTACCAGCTGCTCTGCGGCCTGCTCATACACTCCGGCAACGACGCCGGCGTCGTGCTGGCCGAGGGAGTGGCCGGTAGCGTGGACGCGTTCGTTGAGATGATGAACGCCAAGGCCCAGGAGCTGGGGCTCTCGAACACCCACTACACCAACCCCCACGGCTTGGATGACGCAGACCACTACTCGTCTGCCTACGACATCGCCGTGCTCTCGCGCTACGCCATGCAGAACCCGACCTTCAGCAAGATCGTCAAGAAGAAGAAGGTCACGCTCGACTACGGTGGCCACACGAGCACCTTCCGCTCCACGAACTCCCTGCTCAACACCTGGAAGTACTGCAACGGCGTAAAGACCGGCTACACCAACGAGGCTGGCTACTGCCTCTCCAGCGCCGCCAAGAAGGAGGGCCTGCAGCTCTACGCCGTGGTGCTGGGCTGTGCGGACGAGGGCCAGCGCTTCACAGACTGCTACCGCCTGCTCAACTGGGGCTTCTCGCACTACCGCAGCCTGCAGCTGGCCAGCGCGCAGGACGTGCTGGCAGAGGTGCCCGTCAGCGCCTACCTCAACCGCACGGTCAAGGCCGGCGTCAGCGAGGACGTGAGCGCCCGGGTGCTCGACTATGACGGCGACGTCTCCATCGACATCGCGCTCGTCGACCTGCCAGACGGCGCGGACGAGGGCGAGCGCGTGGGCACCATCACCTGGCGCCAGGGCGAGTTGGCCGTGGCCTCGGCTTCGCTGGTGGCCAAGGAGCGCGTGGGCAAGCCGCTGGCGATCAGCTCCGTGTGGACGGCCGTGTGCCGCCTGGTGGGCTGGTTCACCGGCGACGACTGCGTGGCAGACACCGTCTTGCATGTCGAGACGATCGAGGTATCCCGCGCCGGCTCCGAGCACGGCGAGGTCATCGACGAGGAAATGGAAGAGAGCATCCGCAAGGATGCAGCGAGGAATGTGTGATCCAACGTGACTGAGAACACCAACACCGCCAGCGCAACCACCGTCTACGCCATCGACTTGAGCATGGCGGGCACCATCCGCATAGTGGGTGCAGACGCCCCGCGCTTCGTGCGCACCATGTATTCCGGCAGCATGGAGGCCTTCGACCAGCTCTTCGGGCTGTCGCAAGGCATGATCCTCAACAGCGAGGGCGAGGTCATCGACATGGTGGGCGTCGTGCGCACCGGCAACGACGAGTGCCTCGTCATCACCTCCACCGACAACGTGGGCGAGGTCCTCATGTGGCTGCAGGCCCACGCTGAGCTCGAGGACGACAAGGGGAGGATCTTCCCGCAGGTTGCAGTCGAGGACCAGAGCATGAAGCTCGCCATGATGATGCTCTACGGCCCCGGCAGCACCGCGCTCTTCGAGGAGCTCAAGGCCGCCTGCGAGGAGAGCCGCATCTTCATGATCCCCTGCAACCTGGCCCCGGGCGCCTACGCCGTGCCCAGCGGCCCGGGTCACTTCTTCGTCGTGGCGCCCAACATGGCGCCGCAGGTGGGCCGCTTCCTCAACGAGCACCTCAACGTCGAGGTCCTCAAGCTCGACGAGTACACCCAGCAGCTCATGGAGGCCGGCCGCATCGCCCCCGCGCTGGGCGACCCGGGCTACCACAGCCCCGCTGAGCTCGGCCTGGAGCCCTACCTCAGGGATGTCCGCGACTTTGTGGGCGCACGCGCCCTGGGCTTGGAGTAGCCTGTACTCGGTACCGTCCCCGCATCACACGCACGCACGCCAAAGGAGGCCCGCATGAGCGTCACCTGCCCCATCTGCAACGAGTCCCTCGCACCCGGCATGGCCTGCTGCCCCCGCTGCGGCTTCACGCTCGCCGGGGCCACCGAGGCCTTCCAGCCCGTGGCCGCCGAGCAGCCCGCGGCCGCGGCGTGCGTGCCCGTCCTCAAGGTGGTCAAGGGCCCCTACAACGGCCAGGAGTTCGCCATGAGGGAGGGCTCGTTCACCATCGGGCGCGACCCCTCCTGCGACCTCTTCCTCAACAACATGACCGTCTCCAGGCTGCACGCCACCATCACCATCACGGGCGACTCCGCCAAGATCGTGGACGAGGGCTCGCTCAACGGCACCTGGGTCAACGGCGCGGTTGTGGAGCAGGCCCCGCTCTCCAGCGGCTCCACCGTGCAGATCGGCACCTTCGAGATGGTCTTCCAGCGCAAGCCGCTCTAAGCTGCCGCGCGCTCCCACGCCACTGCTGTTATCATTAACAGGTTGCATTTCCCTCGGAAGGGAGCGTTAGCTTTGCCTATCACAGATTACCTGCGCCGCAACGCCGCGCAGTACGGCGACGAGGTCGCCTTGGTCGAGGTCAACCCGCAGATCCAGGAAGAGCGCCGCGTCACCTGGCGCGACTACCGCCTGGTCGAGCACACGGACCCGACCCCGTACCGCCGCGAGATAACGTGGAAGGTCTTCGACGAGAAGGCCAACCGCCTCGCCAACCTGCTCATCGAGCGCGGCGTGGGCAAGGGCGACAAGGTCGCCATCCTGCTCATGAACTGCCTCGAGTGGCTGCCCATCTACTTCGGCGTGCTCAAGACCGGCGCCGTGGCCGTGCCGCTCAACTTCCGCTACACCGCAGAAGAGATCAAGTACTGCCTGGGTGTCTCGGAGGCAAACGTCCTGATCTTCGGGCCGGAGTTCGTCGGCCGCGTGGAAGACGCGCTGCCCGGCCTGGAGCTCTGCCGTATGCTGCTCTACGTGGGCAAGGACTGCCCCACTTTCGCAGAGGACTACGCGGAGCTCACCGCCAACACCTCCAGCGCAGACCCGATGGTCCCCTTGGACGACAACGAGGACGCCGCCATCTACTTCTCCAGCGGCACCACCGGCTTTCCCAAGGCCATCCTGCACGACCACACCTCCATCGTGCACGCCGCGCGCATGGAGAAGGAGCACCACAAGACTGTCCACGACGACGTCTTCCTCTGCATCCCGCCGCTGTACCACACCGGCGCCAAGATCCACCTGCTCGGCGGCCTGCTCGTGGGCTCCAAGAGCGTGCTGCTGCGCGGCGTGACCCCCCAGACCATCTTCGACGCCATCAGCAGCGAGGGCTGCACCATCTGCTGGCTGCTCGTGCCCTGGGCGCAAGACATCCTGCTTGCCCTGGAGGAAGGCAAGCTCAAGATCGAGGACTACCAGCTCGAGCAGTGGCGCCTCATGCACATCGGCGCGCAGCCCGTCCCCAAGTCGCTCGTGACCAAGTGGAAGGAGTACTTCCCCCATCACGACTACGACACCAACTACGGCCTCTCCGAGTCCATGGGCCCCGGCGTGGTGCACTTGGGGATGGAGAACATCCACAAGGTGGGCGCCATCGGCATCCCCGGCTTTGGCTGCGAAGCCAAGCTCATCGACGCAGAGGGCAACGTGCAGGAGGGCAACCCCGCCCTGGGCGAGCTCTGCGTCAAGGGCCCCACGCTGATGACCTGCTACTACAACAACCCCCAGGCCACGGAGGAGACCCTGGTCGACGGCTGGCTGCTCACGGGAGACATCGCCCAGCGCGACGAGGACGGCTTCTACTGGCTGGTCGACCGCAAGAAGGACGTCATCATCATGGGCGGCGAGAACATCTACCCCGTCCAGATCGAGGCCTTCATGGCCGCGCACCCCGCCATCAAGGACGTGGCCGTCATCGGCCTGCCAGACCAGCGCCTGGGAGAGATCTCCGCCGCGATCGTGGAGCTCAAGCCCGACTACGTGGGCAAGGTCAGCGCGGAGGACATCGACGCCTTCTGCCTGGAGCTGCCGCGCTACAAGCGCCCGCGCAAGATCATCTTCGACAACGTGATCCGCAACGCCACCGGCAAGATCGACAAGGTCGCGCTGCGCAAGCTCTACAACGCCGAGAACCTGGTCGCCCGCGAGAACAACGCGTAAAGGAGTCCTGAGTTGAGTAAGGTTTTGCTTTCGGGCAATGAGGCCATTGCCCAGGGGGCGTGGGAGTGCGGCGTCGCTGTGGGCGTTGGCTACCCCGGCACGCCCTCGACGGAGACGCTGGAGAACCTCGCCAAGCACGAGGACGTCTACTGCGAGTGGGCCCCCAACGAGAAGGTGGCCCTCGAGGTGGGCATCGGCGCTGCCATGGGCGGCGTGCGCGCCCTGGTCACGATGAAGCACGTGGGCGTCAACGTTGCGGCAGACCCGCTGATGAGCGTCTGCAACGCCGGCGTCAACGGCGGCCTGGTCATCCTGGCTGCAGACGACCCTTCCATCTACTCCTCGCAAAACGAGCAGGACAGCCGCAACTATGCCGCCTTCGCGCGCGTGCCCATGCTCGAGCCCTCCAACTCCGCAGAGGCCCACTCCATGGTGCAGGAGGCCTTCAAGATCAGCGAGGACTTCGACACCCCGGTCTTCCTGCGCGAAACCGTGCGCATCGCCCACACCAAGACCCTGGTGGAGTGCGGCAGCCAGCGCGCCCAGCTCGAGCCCAAGCCCTACGCCAACGACGCCTCCCGCTGGGTCATGGTGCCGGCCAACGCCAAGCGCCGCCGCCTGGTGGTCGACGAGCGCACCAAGGAGCTCACCGCCTTCGCCGAGCAGACCCCGCTCAACAGGGTTGAGATGCGCGGCACGCAGGTGGGCGTCATCTGCAGCGGCGCCTGCTACGAGAATGTGCGCCAGGCCCTGCCGGATGCCTCCACGCTCAAGCTCGGCATGTCCTGGCCGCTGCCGCCCGAGAAGATCGCCGCCTTCGCCGCTAGCGTGGACGAGTGCTACGTGGTCGAGGAGGCTTGCGACTTCTTCGAGCTGCGTGTGCGCGCCATGGGCGTGCAGCTGGCCCAGCCGCTCGCGCACCCGCTGCCGCCAGATGGCGAGATGACGCCGGGGCGCATCCGCAGCGCTTTCGGCATCGAGCAGCCCGAGCACGCCCCCGCGGCAGACGACCTGCCGCCGCGCCCGCCCGCGCTGTGCGCCGGCTGCCCGCACCGCCTGGTCTTCGCCGAGCTGCGCCGCCTCAAGGCCACCGTCACCGGCGACATCGGCTGCTACACCCTGGGCGCCATGCCGCCGCTCAACGCCGTCCACTCCACTATCGACATGGGTGCCTCGCTCTCGATGGCGCACGGCATGGAGCTTGCCGGCGTGCCCGCGCGCAACGGCCGCCCGGTGGTGGGCGTCATCGGCGACTCCACCTTCGCCCACAGCGGCATCACCAGCCTGCTGGGCACCGTCTACAACGGCGGCGCCGGCACGCTGTGCATACTCGACAACCGCACCACTGCCATGACCGGCTGCCAGGGCAACCCCTGCAACGGCGTCACGCTCATGGAGTCCGCGCAGAAGAAGCTCAGCCCGCTCGACGTGCCCAAGGGCAAGGACCTCGACCTCGAGGCCCTGTGCCGCGCCATCGGCGTGGAGGACGTGCGCGTGGTGGACGCCCAGGACCTCGAGGCTGTGCGCCGCAACCTCAAGGAGGCCACGCAGGCGGCGCAGACGCTCACCGTCATCATCTTCAAGAGCCCCTGCCGCCTCATCGACCGCAGCCGCAAGAAGGCCCCGGTCATCACCGGCTGCAAGGCCTGCGGCATGTGCGTGCAGCTGGGCTGCCCTGCCCTGGGCAAGGACGAAGAGGGCCGCGCCGTGATCGACGCCGCCAGCTGCATCGGCTGCGGCCAGTGCGTGCAGACTTGCGTGTTCGGCTGCATCCAGAGCAGGGAGGACTAGCCCATGGAGAACAAGATCGTATTGCTGGTGGGCGTGGGCGGCCAGGGCACCATCCTGGCCGGCGACCTGCTTGCCAAGACCGCCGCTGCCAGCGGCTACGACGTCAAGATCTCAGAGATCCACGGCATGTCGCAGCGCGGCGGCAGCGTCCAGACCGTGGTGAGCATGGGCCATGAGGTCCACACCATGATCGCCGACGAGGGCTGCGCGGACGTCATCGTCTCGTTCGAGGCCGTTGAGGCCCTGCGCAACCAGCAGTTCCTGGCTAAGGGCGGAGCGCTCTTCGTCAACGACGAGCAGATCGTGCCCGTGCCTGTGAACATCGGCAACGCCGTGATGCCGCAGCGCGTGGGCGAGCGCCTGGAGGAGCTGGGCGCCGTGCTCATCCCCGCGGGCGCGATCGCGCGCGAGGCTGGCAGCCCCAAGTCGACCAACGTTGTCCTGATGGGCGCGCTCTCCACCGCCCTGCCCTTCGCCCAGGAGGTCTGGGAAGACGTCATCGCCCAGCGCGTGCCGCCCAAGACCGTCGAGGCCAACCTAGCCGCCTTCAAGGCCGGGCGCGCGGCTGCGGGCGCCTAAGGCCCCCACGCTGCCCTGCTGCAGATGCGCGCCAGCCGCCGCATAACCTGCCTGCCCGCCATCGCAAGCTGCCTTGCCGCGCTTGCGCTGGCGGCTGCGTGCCTCAGCGGCTGCCTGGGGCTTTCCAAGAAGGTCACGGTGGCCGCCACGGTGGGAGACACCATCATCAGCGAGGCCGACGTCACCGCCTACATCGAGGGCTTCCGCAGCCAGGACGAGGACCGCGCCACAGACGCCGGCTGGGCGCAGTACCTGGCCTCCAACGGCTACACGGCAGAGAGCTTCCGCCTCAAGGTGCTCAACGAGGTCTTCATCCCCGCGGCCAGCGTCAAGATCCAAGCCGCCGCGCACAACGTTACGGTCACAGACGAGGAGCTCGACAGCGTGATCGCAGCCGAGAAAGCCTACTACGAGGAGGCGTACGGCGCAGACAGCTGGACCAGCGTGCTGGCCTCGTTCGGCTACGACGAGGAGAGCTGGCGCGACAGCGAGATGGAGCGTCTCTTGGAAGAGCGCTTGGCCAACGAGGTGCTGGGCACCGTCGAGCCCACGCTGGAGCAGCTGCTGGACTATGCGCCCTCGATCGCGCCGCGCTTCAACGGCAAGCACTCGTACTACATCGCCTTCGACTCCGCAGACGCGGCAGAGGCAGCGCTCGCCTCGCTTGGTGGCGCCGGGGCCTCGATCAAGCTGAGCGGCTTCAGGAAGGTCGGCGAGCTCTACAGCGCGCTGGCCCCGCTCGACGATGTTGACGACGAGCAGCCGCAGGAGGAAGGGGAGGGCTCGCCCTACGCGCAGGCCAACGGCATGCAGGACGCCGGCTGGGGCTCGCTTACCAACACCGCGCAGAACTCCAACAACACCTACACCAACGCGCTCAACAAGCTCGACGTGGGCACTGTCTCGGAGGTAATCGAGCCGGAGGCTGGGCACTGGGTGCTCATCTTCTGCGACGAGGCCTACCTCTTCCAGGAAAACGACCTTTACGACACCGAGGCCATCCCCGCCGACATACGCGACGCGGTCGTCGCCGCCGTCACAGACCAGCTGCGCAAGGACTCCTTCAGCGCCTGGTTGGACGAGGCGATGGAAGGTGAGGACATCGTCGTCAACGACATGCCCGCCGGCCTCTCCTACGATGTCAACAACCAGATGACCCACTAAGCCGTGCTCAAGCGAGGCCAACAGGGCGAAGGCGTCGCCCCGGACCGTCATTTCGACCGGAGGCACGAAGTGCCGGAGTGGAGAAATCTCAGGTTGAGCTGCAAGACAGCCTCTCTCGAGCCATGACTGCAACCTTACTCGTGTGAGCTCAAGCGAGGGCGGTGGTGTTCTGAAGGACGATGTCGCCCTGGGGGACCTTTTCCCAGCTGAACGAGGGGATGAGTTCTCGCAGGTCAACGGGCTGCGGCGTGTCTGCAAGCCCGGCGAGGAAGGCCACCTGCCCCACGAGCTGCTGGGGGCTGTGGCTCGCGCGCAGGGCGCCCATGTCTAAGCTCTTCTCGCGCTTTGAGAGGCGCTTGCCGTCGGGCGCGAGCAGCACGGGGTGGTGCGCGTAGGAGGGTGCGGGCTGACCGAGCAGGCTGTAGAGCCACAGCTGGCGGGGCGTGGAGCCTATGAGGTCGCCGCCGCGCACGACTTCTGTGACGCCGCTGGAGGCGTCGTCGACCACCACCACGAGCTGGTAGGCGAACGCGCCGTCGCTGCGCAGGAGGACGAAGTCGCCGCACTCGGTGTCCAGGCGCTGTGAGTAGGGGCCCATGTGGCGGTCGGTGAAGGCGACTTGCTCCGCCGGCACCTCAACGCGCCATGCCGGCTCCTTGAGGGCGCGGCGCTGCTGAGCCTCCTGCGGGCTCAGCGTGCGGCAAGTGCCCTGGTAGATGGGGGTGCCGTCGCTGGCATGGGGCGCGCTGGCGGCGTGCAGGTCCGCGCGCGAGCAGAAGCACGGGTAGAGGCGCGCGCGGCGGCCGACTTCGTCGAGCGCCTGGCGGTAGAGCTCGGTGCGCGCGGACTGGCGCAGGGGGTCTGCGTCCCAGTCGATGCCGAGCCAGCGCAAGTCGTCCATGATGAGCTCGGCGTTGCGCGGGTCCTGGCAGCGCGGGTCGATGTCCTCCAAGCGCAGCAGGAACTCGCCACCTGCGCTGCGTGCAGAAAGCCACGCCAGGCAGGCAGAGAAGATGTTCCCAAAGTGCATGCGCCCGCTCGGCGACGGAGCAAAGCGCCCCCGCACCCCAGCGCCACGACCGCTCATCAAACGCCCTCCCTCACATACGCTGCGCACACGCGCGCGCGCCAACCAGAGGCTTCCACTGTATCGGATTAGCCCTAGATGTGGCCAAAAGTAGCACTACGCTGACAGGTGCAGCACGTCGCGCCTG
>JBJEHN010000117.1:0-16138 GCA_051876105.1 Coriobacteriales bacterium
ATGATAATCCCGTAGTATTAACCAAAGCTGCTGTTAATCCTTGATTAAGTATAGTTCTGATTGAGATAGAAGAGCGGGCTTGCCCAACAACGCGCTCTGAACAGGCACGAGAGCGCGCTTGGAGGGGGCCCGATGGCACTAGGGAAGGTGGAGGCGATGGCTTTGGACAACGGCGCAGAGGGTCTCGAGGGGAGCGCGGCTGCGCCCCGCGGCATGAGCGGGCACGAGAAGGCCCTGGCCGCTGTGGCAGCCATCGCCCTGGCGGCGGCGGTGGCCTTCTTCGGGCTCTTCGCCTGCAACAGCCCCCTGTTCGGCACGGCCGCGCGCTACAGCGGCGGCAGCGTCTCTGAGCAGGAGGTGAGCGCCTGGATCGAGCAGTACCGCGGTGCCTACGGCCTCGCAGACGACGCCTCCTTCGCCCAGGCGCTGGCCAGCCAGAACATGAGCGTGGCCAGCTACCGCCAAAACGCCATTGACCAGCTGGTCATCTCCAAGCTTGTGGAAAAGCGCGCCTCTGAGCTGGGTCTCAGCGTCTCTGAAGAGGAGGTCGAGGCCCGCCTCAAGAGCATCTACGGCCAGGTTGCCGGCGACGACTCAAGCCTGTGGCAGACCACGCTCGAGAACATGGGCGTCTCTGAGGACGACCTGCGCGAGCGCTACCGGGCAGACATACTCCAGGAGAAGGTCCTCTCCGAGGACGTCGCGCTGGAGGAGGCCGGGGAGGAGGACACCCTCGGCTACATCTCCAGCTACCTTGCCGGCACCACCCAGCTGCACGTGATGCGCATCGTGTTCAACACCGACGAGGGCAAGTCCTCCAAGGCAGAGCAGTGCCTCGAGGAGCTCAAGGCGATGAAGAAGGCCGGCACGCTCGACACCGCGTCCTTTGCGGAGATGGCCGCCCAGTACTCCGAGGAGGAGGGCGCGCAAGACGCTGGCGGGGCGCTGGGCTGGACGGGCAGCGGGGCCATCGGCTCTGACGTCTCCGAGGTCGTCGACGGCATGGGGGCCGGCGAGCTAAGCGAGCTTGCCACCATCGAGGCCGACGGCAACGCCCTCGAGCTCTTCTACGTCGACGAGGAGTACAGCTTCCCGGAGGCCGCTGCCGTGAGCTCGCTCGAGGCGCTCGACGTGCCCGAGGATCTGCTCAGTGCCATCAAGGCCGCCGCAGCCCAGGAGGCCTGGCAGCTCGACTGCACGAGCTACCTGGCAAAGCTGCTGGCAGACGCGCGCATCACCTACTATCCCGTGCCTGAGGGCGCGAGCTACAACGTAGAGCTCTCCTAAGCGCCGCACGCGCGCGGGGGGCAGGGCTGAGAGAGGGGGCGAGACGCTCGATGGGAGGCAAGAGGCATAGGCGGCGCAGCTCGCGCCAGACGCTGACGCGAGCGCTGCTCGCCCTGTGCGGCGCCCTCGCCCTGGCCGCGGCCTTTGCCTGCGCCGCCTATTCCGCACCCGAGGCCAACACGAGCGGCTACGAGTTCACCGACGCCTCGAGCGGCATCAGCTACAAGGTGACGGTGCCCGCCGAGCCCAGCAGCGGCGCCTTCGGCGAGGTCGAGCTTATGGACGGCCGGGGCTACTCCGGCAGCGAGCTCAGCGTTGGGATGGTCGAGTGCGAGGGTTGCAGCTACTGGGTGACGGCGCTCAGGTACGAGGCCTTCAAGGGCAACGCCAGCTTGCAGCGCGTCGTCTTCACCCACGACCTCGCGGGCGTCTCGGACGCCAAGTTCGGCCAGCTCTACTCGCAGTGCAGGGCCGTGGGCAGCGGCTGCTTTTCCAGCTGCCCGCAGCTTGAGAGCGTCGAGTTCGCGTGCGGGCGCGTCAACGGCATCGGCGACGAGGCCTTCATGAGCTGTGGCAAGCTCGCCAGCCTGAGCTTTGCAAGCGGGCTGGAGATCTTCGGCGAGGGCAAGTCGTTCGGTATCGGCATCCGCGCCTTTGCGGGCTGCGCGCTCACCAGCGTCAAGGTGCCCGCCATCACCTGCGCCAAGCGCACTGGCGACTACTACGCAGACTACGACCACGACTACCAGCTCGAGCCAGAGGACCGCGACGCCTCGGGCTACATGGGCTGCTGGCACGAGAAGCTCGAGTACTTCGCCATCGAGGCGCGCGGCATCTGCGCCAGCGCCTTTGCCAACAACCCACTCGAGACCATCGTCTTCGAGGCAGGCAACGAGTACGGCATGTACGCCTACTGGTCCTCCGCGGGCGCGGGGCTGCGCTACCTGCCCACCCTGAAGAGCGTGGTGTACGAGGGCACCCAGCCCTACTACGGCGACCCCAACCGCTCGCTCAACAACGGCACCGCCAAGCAGGTCTGGGGCCTTGCGGACACCGATGAGCCGGGCACGCCGGTAGCCGAGCCGAGCTTCTACTACGCCGTCGAGTTCTACGCCACTGAGGAGCAGGCGCAGCTCGACGGGCCCGTGGCCTCCGGGCGCATCGCGCGCGTCGAGTACGGGCGCGGCACGCCGGTGGGCGCCATCCAGAGCGCCGATGCCGCCACGCTGGCCGCCTGGGAGTACGAAGACCCCGCAGCCTACGCGCTCACCCCCGCAGACGGCACCACCCCCAGCCCGCAGGCCTGCGCGCTGGCCGCCCAGGCCGCTGGCGAGCCGGGTTTCGAGGACGCAGCCGAGCACAGCTGGATCTGGATGTTAGACGGCACGCAGTCGCGCCGCGGCGGGCTGAGCGACTCCTGCCGCGCCTACCTGGTGCATGCAGACGACCTGAGCGCCGGGCGGCTCGGCACGCCGGCGGACGGCGAGGACCAGATGGGCACCTTCTACCAGCTCTGCGACCAGAACCTCAGCCAGGGCAGCACCCAGGCCTCGGCCTTCGACCACTTGCGCTACTACGCGCATGACAGCGTCTACCTCTTCGACGAGGAGTCTGTGAAGACCTTCATCGACCTGGGCAAGAGCAACCTCAGGGAAGGCACTACGCCCTGGTTCTCGCTCAACAGCCGCGGCCTGAGCGGCCTGCTCGCGCAGATGGAGCTCTACGACGGCAGCGGCCAGGCGCTGGACCTGGCAGACGAAACGCGCTTCCAGGTTGTGCTGAAGACCTACAACCCGCAGGCCGCCGCGCTCGAGGAGACCTCCCTGCAGGAGGTGGAGGAGGGCCCGCTGCTGCTGTGCGTCCAGCCCCTGGAGGGCAGCGGCTACAGCACCCAGAGCCGCCTTGAGGAGTGGGTGCTGGTCAAGGGGCAGGCGAGCTCTGTGAAGGCCCTCTACTCGGACGACGCGCACGACACCTGGCGCCGCGCGGTCTACTCCAACGGCAGCGGGCATGCCAACCCCGTCTCGTTCGACGTGGACAAGGGCTTTGCCGTTGCCGTGAGCTCCGGCGACGCAGCCGCCGCGCTGGCTGCCGTCTCCTACGCCGGCCTGGTGAGGGGGCCGCTGAGCACGGTGAGCTCGGACTCCTCCTACGGCTTCGGGCTGGCCTGGCCGGGCAGCTACTACACCACGGGGGACATCTACGGCGCCATTGACAGCTTCGAGCGCGGGGAGGGCGAGACAGACGCCGCCTTCGCCGCCAGCAGCTACCAGCTCTTCAACAAGAACCGCGAGCGCTGGGGCGTCGACCCCGGCTTCCAGTGGGGGAGCACGGCCCTGCTGGTGAACCCCGCCTACCTGGGCGACTGCGCCGTGGCCGCCGCCAGCTACGCCTACGCCTGCGCCGCGCCCGTCTTCTACACCAAGAAGAACGGCAGCCTGGGGGACAAGACGGCCGCGTGCCTGGCGGGCTTCGAGCGCGTGCTGCTCTTGGGCGACGAGCAGATGCTTTCAGCCAGCTGCCTGGAGGCGGCAGGAGAGGCCCTGGGCGGCCAGGGCAGCGCGCAGCGCCTGCAGGGCGCGGAGCTGGCGAACGGTATGTTGGAGCGCGGAAACGCGTGCGCGCTGTCGATCGCCATGGCACAGCTGCTCAGCTGCGAGGGTGCACCCAACAGCCTGGGCACCGTGGCGCTCGTGGTGATGAGCGGCCCGGATGCCGTGTGCGACGCCGCCTCTGCCATGAACTTCGCCGGCCGCATGAGGGGCACGGCCTTGGCCCTCGCCTCCGTCGCAGACGCCAAGCGCGTGCTGGCCTACCTCCACGCCCAACGCGACGACGTGAGCGCCGTGCGGCTCTTCGGCCGCAGCGGGAAAGCCGCCAGCTCGGGTACTTTCAGCTTCGACGATGCGATCCAGCGCATCTGGGACGAGGAGCTGCCCGCAGACGCGGCTCTGCAGGCAGGCGACAACATCGAGCTCTACGGCACCCAGCTCTCCATCGGGGCCGGCGGCAGCTTGGACGCCGGGGGCGCCGTGCACCTGTGGGGCCTGAGCGGCGTGCCCGCAGGCAGCTACCCCTACGGCACCGGCGACGACGGCCTGCCGCTCACCCTCAGCCTCGCGGAGCCCTACGAGTTCACCACCCAGGTGGCGAGCCTGCCCATCGCGGCCGCCGGCCTGGTCTACAACGCGACCCCGCAGGTGGGCGTGCCCGCAACCAAGGGCGCCGCCGTCGCCAACGGCTCGGCCCGCGACGCCGGCTCCTATACCGCCGTGGTCACCCCGCGCGAGGGCTACTGCTGGCAGGACGGCTCCGTCACCGCCATGCGCATCTCGTGGTCCATCGAGCCCGCTTCCCTCAAGGGGGCGCGCATCGCGCTGTCACAGCAGCAGCTGCCCTACACGGGCCGCGCCGTGAAGCCGGCCGTCACCCGCGTGAGCCTTCTCGGCGGGGCGCGCATCCCACCTGACGACTACAGCGTCACGTACCGCGACAACGTGGGGCAGGGCAGCGCGAGCGTGATCGTCACGGGGACGGGCAACGTCACCGGCAGCGCCTCGGCGGGCTTTGAGATCACGGCGCCCCAAGAGGAGCCCGCACACGGCGCAGACGGCAGCGGCGAGAACGAGGAAGGCGCTGCAGCAGCAGCTGGCAGCGACACAGGCGACGACGGCCCCGGCACAGACGGCAGCGACGGCTGGACCTACTTCGCCCCCACGGGCAGCGCCGAGGCCTCCGACACCTCCCTGCTGCCCAGCGTGCAGACCCCGCCTGCGGTCAACATCGCCATCCTCGCCTGCTGCTGCCTCGCGTTTGCCGCGGCCATCGTCTACTCCACGCGCGCCAGGCGCGACACCGACGATCTCCCCGAGGAGGCACCCCATGCCTAGGGGCGCGCTGTTGCGCCTGCTCAAGTGCGGCGCGCGGCTTGCTGGCGCAGCCGTGCTCGCCGCAGCGCTCGCCCTCGGCGCCGCGGGCTGCAAGACCACGGACTTCTTCACAGAGATACTCATCTCCCCAGACGCCGCGGAGGTCGACGAGCACAACCCGGACAAGATCACCGTCAACTCGCCAGACGCCGCGGAGGAGTCCGGCGACTTGGCCGCCCTCAAGTGGAGCGAGGAGAGCGCCAGCTCAGAGGACGTGCAGAACCTGGTCGTGTGGTCGATGGAGCCCAACACGGCGCTGTTCACCCATCATTCGCTCTACGCGCTGCAGCCGCGCTTCCCCGGTATCCAGGCAAGCGACGGCGTGCGCCTGGTGTTCAACGCAGACGCTGCGCTCGACCACTCCGTCGACAACGCCACCGGCGAGTCCAACGACGCGATGAGCTCGGTGAGCGCGGGCACCAGCGGCCAGACGGTGAACGTGGCGAGCCCCCAGGCGGGGGAGGGCAGCGACGCCGAAGCCACCGGCGGGGCTGCCAGCGTCGGCATCGCGACAGGCGGGTTGGGGCAGGCCCTGCAGGCGGGCGCCGGCCAGCAGTCCGAGGAGGCTGGGGAGGACGCAGGGGAGGACTCCTCCGGCGGTGACGACGCCGGCGAGGGCGAGGGGGAGGGCGAGTCGTCTGACCCCAGCGACGACGAGGGCGACACCTCGAGCAAGTACGCCGGCTACGGCGGCAGCCTCACGGTCTACGACCCGCACAACATCAAGCAGGAGATCCCCCAGGCCGACAGCATCGCCGTCATCGGCAAGCGCGCGGCCGTAGTGGTGCAGGCCATAGGCGGCAAGGGCGCCATCTGCGCCATGAGCAAGCAGGCCTACAGCAAGCGCGAGGGCGGAGAGGCTATGAGCTTCAAGGAGGTCTTCGGCGCCGAGTGCCCCGAGCGCGTCGTCACCTGGGACAGCGACGACAGCTCCATCAAGGACGTCGACCCCGCAGCGCTCGTCGAGAGGCTGCAGGGGCGCACGCTCATCCTCTACGACCAGGACCTCTGCGGCGGCAGCACCGACCCAAACGAGTACTTCTTCACAGACGAGCAGCTCAAGGAGCTCTACGCGGCGGGCGTGGTGGGCTTTGCGCCGCTTTCACTCAACACCGAGTACGGCATCGTCGACGCCGCCTACTTCACCGGTGAGGCGCTCGCCGCAAGCACGGCGCTCAAGAGCGGCTGGGACAGCCGCGCGATGGCCGAGCGCTACGTCGAGGCAGTGGACAGCATCATCAGGGGCGTGATCGCCTGCAACCCCAAGGGCAGCTGGGTCTACGGCAACGAGGCCAGCGCCAAGAAGAGCACCGAGCTCAAGGGCTCGGCCGCCAAGGTGGCGGGCAGCTCCACCTACGTCCACACCATCATCGCCACCGACGCCCAGCGCGCCTTGAGCTACACCGGCGACAAGGGCCAGGTAGACGCAAGCGACATCGTGCTCTTCGCCGGCTACGGGCAAAACAAGTACAGCCCCCTGGGCTTCTGGATGCAGGCAGCCGGCGTGGCAGACACGCTCTTCAACCAGAACAGCGCCAGCGGCTCTGGCGACGCGGCCAGCTCGCCCAGCCTCCTCACCCTGCTCTGGGGCACGGACAGCAGCGTCACCAAGAAGAACCTCAAGGGCTCCGGCGGGGCTTACGCCAACTGGCACGGCACAGTGAGCAACATGGCCATCAGCGGCGTGGGCACGGGTGCAGACAGCCTGGGCAAGGTCTTCGGCGGCGGCCTGGGCTCGCAGAACATGCCCTACCTCATCGTGAGCGGCAGCAAGGACGGCAAGCTGGGCGGCAGCGAGGTCAAGAGGGCCGTGGTCGCCTCAATCGAGAGCAGCGGCCACTACACCCCCTACACGGCCTTCGAGTACGCGGGTGCCGTGGCCGAGGCCCTCGCCCCCTACGACAGCAGCGTGGTGAGCCACATCGGCGACACGAACTTCCGCAAGGCGGAGAACCCCTTCAAAAGCGGCCTGAGCGCCGCAGACGCCGTGCGCGTCAACCCCTGCGGCCTGCTCGAGAGCTGGACCTCCGGCAGCTTTGAGAGCGTGCTGGAGTGCGCGTGGCTGGCCTGCATCTACTCCAGCAGCCCCGAGGGCTGCGCCTACGAGGCCGCCTACGACTGGACGCAGTTCGAGGCGACGGTGGGCGAGAAGACCATCAGCGGCTCCGCGTACAACGGCGACCCCAAGCAGACCCTGCGGGCCCTGGTGGAGGAGTTCTACTCCGCCTTCTACCGCTGCAAGGTGGACTACGGCGCCGTCGTGACCGACGAGGGGCTCTGAGCGCCATGGCACCCAAGCGCACGAGCAAACCCGCTGCCAGCAGCCAGCGCATCAGCTTTGCAGACGACCTCAACGAGGAGGCGCGCCTGGAGCTCGAGCGCCTGGCCATGCGCCACGAGAGCCGCAACCTGATGATCCTGGGCACGGCGGTGACCGTGCTCGTCGTGCTGGCGATGGTCCTGCCCACCAGCATGTTCTACAGCCACACCGGCCCGATGACGCCCAGCGTGTTCGCCAGTCGCGTGAGCGCCAACGTGGGCGGCCTGCTGAGCGTCTTCGTGGGCAACGGGGCGGAGTTCGAGACGCGCTTCATGGCGGTGCTGGTCTGCGCGGTGAGCGGGGCGGCACTGGGCCTGTGCGGCAGCGTCTACCAGGGCGCCTTCAACAACCCGCTGGCCGCCCCCAAGACCCTCGGCGTCATGGCCGGCGGCGCGCTGGGCGCTCTCATCTACGTCGTCTTTCTCCGTGAGCTGGGCCCCCAGATGCCCAACGCTAGCGGCTCGTTCACCTACCTGCAGCGCCAGGAGTGGCTCGCCTCGCTCAACCCGATGGAGTGGATGTGGGCCACCTACGGTATGAGCCTGTGCTCTGTGCTGGGCTGCTGCCTGGTGGTGAGCATCGTCATCGCCATCACCAGCGCGCTCTCGCGCGGCAGGCTCTCGAACATCATCGTGATCATCTTCGGGCAGGTGTTCGCGGCCTCTGTCACCGCGCTCATCGCCTTCGCACGCTATTGGCACACCGTCGACGGCGACCTCGATACCGCAGACGCGCTCAAGGCTATCGAGAACTACGCCATGGTGAACACCTTCCACTTCAACGACCTGCTCATCGTCGTGCTGCCCATCGCGCTGTGCATCGCCGCAACCCTGCTGATGGGCAGGCGCCTCACGCTGCTCTCCTTCGGCGACGACGAGGCCGCCGCAATGGGCATCAACGTCAACCGCAGCCGCTACCTCATGGTCGGCGTATGCACGGTGATGACGGCGCTCGCCATCAGCTTCTGCGGGCACGTGGCCTTCTTGGGCTTCATCTCCGGGCACTTGGCGCGGCGCATCGTGGGCCCAAACTTCAAGTTCCTGCTGCCGGCGAGCCTCTTTGCGGGGGCCGGCATGCTCACCGTCGTGCAGTATATCTGCGAATCCGGCCTGCCCTTCACCTCGGTGAACGCGGCGGGCTCCGTGTGCTCCATCTTGGGGGCGGCCCTCTTCTTGGCGATGGTGGCCGCGCGATGGAAGAAGGGGGGCCTCGGTGGCTGGCGATAAGAAGAGGCAGCGCGCAGCAGGCGGCGTGCGCTCCTACGCAGACCGCATCATCGCCCGCGCCCGCGAGCTCGACGCAAGCGATGCCTTCGAGGCCGCGCCCGCGCAGGTGGGAAGCGCCGTCACGCTCGAGCAGGCCCAGCGCACCACGCGCATGCACGCGCGCAACACGCGCCGCATCGTCATGGCCTTCGTCGCGGCGCTGCTGCTCGTGGCGGGCATCTCGCTCTGCCTGCCCTATTACGGCGTGGGCGTGCAGGGGCAGAGCGGCGGCGTGTACGCGCCCGAGGTGCTCTTTGCCAGCTATGAGCTGTGGTTCGAGCTCAACGTGCTGCCGCTTTTCGACCCCACGTTGGCCAAGCAGAGCGCCCAGCTGCTCACGGAGTTCGCGTTGGAGTACGGGGTGGGCACCTACACGCTGGTGGTCAACCGCGCCTGCGTCACCTTCCTGGTGATCTTGTGCGGCGTCATGCTCGCCCTGAGCGGCATGCTCTTCCAGACCTCGTTCAAGAACCCGCTGGCCGCGCCCACCATGCTGGGCGTGAGCGACGGCGTCACCCTGGGCGGCATCATCTACTGCATGCTGGGCTACATCACCATCACAGACAAGCCCCTGCTCTACGCGCTGCTCGTCTACGGCATGGGCGCGGTGGTTGTGGCCTTCGTGCTGCTGTTCTCGCGCGTGCTCAGCGGCGGCAAGCGCTACAGCATCATGGACATGCTGCTGCTGGGCACCGTTATCTGCCAGCTCGTGGGCGGCGTGAACCAGTTCATACAGAACTTCGTCATGGACGACGCCACCTGGGCCAACTTCTACGACGTGCAGCAGGCGGCCAACGCGCTCACGGAGCCGCTGCTGCAGGCCATCGTCGTGGCGGTCTTCGCCATCACCTTCGCTGCGGTGTTCGTCCTGCGCTTCAAGCTCAACCTGGTGGCCTTCAACAACGACGAGGGCGAGATGATGGGCGTGCGCACGGGCTTGCTGCGCGGCGCGGCCCTGGTGCTGGGCAGCGCTATGCAGCTGGCGGCGCTGGCCTCCATCGGCCAGGTGGCCATGCTCTCCATGGCAGTGCCCTTCCTCACGCGCTTCCTCATGCCGGCAGACTTCAAGACCCAGTTCATGGGCAACTGCCTCATCGGCTCGTGCGTGCTGCTCATCTGCATGGTCTTCCAGCACTTCACGGTGATCGGGCTCATCACGCCGCCCATCGGCACCATCGTGAGCGTGCTCGTCGTGCCGTTCTTCGTGTGGGCGGTGGCGCTGTCCAAGGGGCGGTGGGTGTAGGTGAGGTACCTGCTCTACATGCTGGGCCTTGCGGCGCTGGTGCTACCGGTGCTGCTGCTGGCGCACCCGGTGAGCTACGTGCCGCTTGTGATGATGGTGCTCATGCTGCTTGTGTCTTGGGCGTACCTGCAGGTGCTCGACCGCAGCGTGCGGGCAAGCATATGCGCAGAGAGCTGCACCTGCACGCGTGGGCAGCAGGCCCAGCTCAAGGTGCTGCTCTCCAACAGCTGCCCGCTGCCGGCTCCGCGCGTGGTGCTGGAGTTCTCAGTCTCGACGCTCTTCCAGCAGGCGGCCAGCACCCGCAGCCTGAGCTGCGCGCTGGGGCCCTACCAGAGCACCGAGCTTGCCTTCGACGTAAGCTTTTCCCACCTGGGCAGCTTCGAGGCCGGCATCCGCTCGGTCGCGGTCTACGACCTGCTCGGGCTCTTCAAGCGCACGCACCGCGACGGCTCGATGAACGCGGTGGTGGTGCAGCCCGCCAAGGTGAGGCTGCGCGAGGCGGCGGTGAGCGACGCCTCGGCAGACGAGGCAAGCCGCGCGCTCAAGCCCGTGCCCTCCGACAACGAGGACTACGCGAGCGTGCGCGAGTACCATCGCGGCGACCCGATGAAGACCATCCACTGGAACCTCTCCAGCCGCAACCCGGACGGTACGCTCTTCACACGCCTCTACGAGGAGTATGTCAACCCCACCATGGCCATTGTGGTCGACTGCTGCGCGCGCCAGGCGCCCGAGGAGACCCTGATGAGCCTCTTCGACGGGCTGGTGGAGTGCGCGGTGGCCCTGGGCGAGCAGGCCCGCATGGCCGGCATCGAGGCCGAGCTGCGCTTCTTCGACGCAGCGGGCGAGGCGGCCCGCCTGCAGCTTGCCGGCAGCGACTCCGCCGCCGAGCTGGTGGAGCGCATGCACCGCATCTGCACGGTGGGGGAGGCCTCCTTCGACGCCGAGGAGCTGCTGCGCAGCGCCGGCCTCAAGAGCGGCAGCGCGAGCAACGTGGTGCTGGTGAGCGCGCGCCTCGACGGCCCCAGCCTCAACGCCTTGAGCGACATCGCCCGCCAGCGCCGCAACGCCGTTGCCTGCATCGCCGTGCCCACAGAGCTCGAGGGTCGCGAGCGGGAGCACATGTGGGAGGACCTCTCCGCCCTCACCAGCGGCGGCGTCAGCGTCTACTGGGTCGAGTCCAACGAGCTGGGGACGGAGGTGAGGGGCCTGTGAGCTTGGGTGCCTACCTCGCTGCCCGCAAGGGCGAGCTGCTGCTGGTGCTGCTGTGTGCGTGGTCCGTCACCGCGGTGTGCCTCAACGGCTTCCACCTGGACGCGCTGGCGCAGGACTACGGCCGCACTGTGCGCGCCCTGCTCGCTCTGCCTGCGGTTGCCGTGCTGCTGGCGGCGATCTATGTTGGCGCGCACCAGCGGCAGCGCATCGCTCGGGCGGTGGTGCTCTTCATCGTGGCTGCGGCGCTGGTCGTCGTGGTCTGCATGGCGCTCAGCTCCGGAGCGCAGCCCTATGCAGACGAAGAGGGCAATTACCTCTCTCTGGGACTCGCCGCCATCGTGGTCACGCTGCTGTGCTTTTTGCTCACGCGCACCCTGGCGGGCTGCCTGGCATGGTTTGCCGCCTCGTCCCTCATCTGCTCCATGGCGCAGGCCTTCTTCATGGGGGAGGACCTGCTGCTCAGCTTCGTCGCCGCCGTGTGCGCGCTCGCGCTGGTGGTCTACCGCAACTTCTCCCTGAGCGTGCGCGGGGCGCAGCTTGCCAGCAAGGGTGCCGGCGCCCATGCCTTTGCTGCCTCGCTCGCTCCTGCTCTGCTGTGCGCTGTGGCAGCCTTGGCTGTTTGGGCGCTGGTGATCGCGCCGCTTTCCCCCGGGGTGCTGAGCATCAAGCTCTTCACGGAGTACAAGCAGCTGCCCATCGAGGAGTACGTGGGTACGGCACAGGAGCACCCACTGCTCAACTACGACATGAGCTCGCGCACCACGGTGGCGGGCGAGCCCTACACCACCGACGACCTCAAGGAGGACAGTACCTCCGAGGAGCGCGTTGACGCCGCCAGCGCCCTGCAGCAGCAGGTGCTCGCCAGCCAGGCGGGGCAGGGGACGGGCGCCTCCGCCGGCGGCGGCAGCAAGCAGGACTTCAGCGCGGAGTCGACGGACGCGGTCTACAACCCCGTCTCCTACGACGTCGAGTTCCCCTGGGCAGTGGTGTGGATCGCGGCGGTGCTGGCGCTGCTGCTTACCATGACGGCTTACTTCCTCGGGAGGCGCTGGCTGCGCATGCGGCGCCTGCGGCGCATCCTGGCGCTGCCGCCCAACGCCCAGGTCAAGGAGCTCTACCGCTTCATCCTGGGGCGCCTCGAGCGCATCGGCTTCACCCAGCCGCAGGGCTCGAGCCTGCGCGAGTTCGCCGCCAGCTCCGCGCGGCAGATGGACACCATCACCAGCGTGACGCGCGTCCCGTTCACGCGGATGACCGAGGCCTACATCTCGGCCGTCTACAGCGGCGCCGCCCCCAGCGAGGAGGAGGTCGTCCTCATGACGGCCTACTACCTGCGCTTCTGGCGGGCTGCACGCGAGCACCTGGGCAACCTCAAGTACTTCTTCGCTTCGTTCAGGCTTTGAGCAGGAGGACCAATGAAGCTAACGGCAAAAGACGTCCAATGCGGCTGGGAGGCGGGCAACCCCACCCAGCGCTTCATCAGCTTCTCTGTAGAGAACGGCGAGGTCTGCTGCATCCTGGGCCCCAACGGCTGTGGCAAGTCCACGCTGCTCAAGACCATGCTGGGGCTGCTACCGCGCCTGAGCGGCTCCATCACCATAGACGGGCGCGACATCGCGCGCTTGTCCCCCAAGGAGCGCAGCCGCATGCTGGCCTACGTGAGCCAGGCGCACCAGCCGCCCTTTGCCTACCGCGTGCGCGACGTGGTGCTCCTGGGGCGCACGGCCCAGCTGGGCATACAGCAGCCCGGCGCGCAGGACTACGCCATCGCAGACAACGCCCTGCGCGACCTTGGCGTCTACCACCTGCGCAACGCGCTCTACACAGACATCTCCGGCGGCGAGCTGCAGCTGGTGATGACGGCGCGGGCCCTGGCGCAGCAGCCTCAGATCCTCGTGCTCGACGAGCCCACGGCCGCGCTGGACTACGGCAACGCCATGAGGGTCATCGGCAAGCTGCGCGAGCTTGCAGCCTGCGGCTACGGCGTGCTGATGACCACGCACTCCCCAGACCACGCCTTCATGCTCGACTCCAACGTCTTGCTGCTGCAGAAGGCGGCGCCGATGCAGTTTGGGCGCGCGGCAGACATCATCACCGAGCAGAACATGCAGAGCGCCTACGGCGTGGACGTCGAGACCAAGGAGTTCCTCACGCGCGACGGCGAGGTCACCCGCATGTGCGCGCCGGTGTTCAAGAAGTTCCTGAAGGAGCAGGCGGGCCTTGCCTCGGGCGGGCCCCAGGCGCAGGGAGGGGCAGCCGGGTAGCGCTTCCACAGGCTGCAGGAAGTCAACGGACGATGCGGGGCGCAGCGGCCCCGCCAGGCAAAGCAGAGAGGTTATCTATGGAACAGGCAGTTCAGGCAGCGGCGGGCGGAGCGCTCAGCGCTCAGGAGGCTCAGGCCGCACGCGAGACGATCCAGCGGGTGGCTGCCAGCGTCGACAGCGTCATCCAGGGCAAGCACGAGGTGGTCGAGCTCGTCATCATGGCTCTGGTTGCGGGCGGGCACGTCCTGCTCGAGGACCTGCCCGGCACGGGCAAGACCACGCTGGTCAAGGCGCTGGCGCGCTCCACGAGCATGAGCTTCTCGCGCATCCAGTTCACACCGGACCTCATGCCCACCGACGTCACCGGATTCACCTTCTACGACCAGCAGCAGAAGGAGTTCCGCTTCATGCCGGGCGGGGTGTTCGGCAACCTGGTCCTGGCAGACGAGATCAACCGCGCCAGCGCCAAGACGCAGGCGGCCCTGCTCGAGGCGATGTCCGAGGGGCAGGTCACCGTCGACGGCACCACCCACGTGCTGCAGCAGCCCTTCATCGTCATCGCCACGCAAAACCCGGTTGAGCAGTTCGGCACCTTCCCGCTGCCGGAGGCCCAGCTCGACCGCTTCATGATGAAGCTCTCGCTGTGCTACCCCAGCTTCGAACAGGCGGTGCAGGTGCTCAAGCTGGGCGAGCGCGCGAAGAAGGCCGTGACGCCCGTGGCAAGCGCCCAGGGCATCATGGATCTGCGCGCCCTGGCCGAGCGCGTGCATGTGGACGACATGCTCTACCGCTACATCATGCAGGTCATCACCGCCACGCGCGACAACAAGGGCATACTCATCGGCTCGTCCATCCGCGGCGCCGAGGCGCTGCTGGCCCTGGCGCGCGTCAAGGCGCTGGCAAGCGGGCGCGGCTACGTGATCCCCGACGACATCAAGCCCCTGGTGACGCCGGTGCTGCACCACCGCATCACGCTGAGCCACAACGCCAAGAGCGCCAACCGCAGCGCCGACGAAGTGATCGCCAACATCCTGAGCGGCATACACGTCCCGCACATCGGCGCCGGGGAATAGGGGAGCAGCGATGAGGGCGATCACACGGCGCGAACTGTGCCGGCTGGCAGCTGGGGCGTGCGCGGCCCTTGCCGCCTGCGCTGCGTGCGGGTGCAGCATGGGGGCGGGCTCCAAGAGCGGGGCCACCTCGCAGGGCTTTGCTTCAGACACCGAGGTCCTGGCCGGACCGGTGACCGTGTTCCTCTACGCAGACGAGGCCCTGCGCCGCGGCCTGCCCTCCAGCAGCCTGGGGCGCGTCGAGGATTACTTCGAGCGCTACCAGCAGCAGGCAGGGCGTGAACAGGTGACCTTTGCCATCAAGTACCTGAGCGCACAGGAGCTGCGCGAGCGCGCTGAGGAGGAAGGCGGCTTTGCAGACGCCAGCGGCGTGGTGGCGCTCGAGGACTGCGTGCTCGCCGCCTGCGATGCAGGCAGCCTCTACGGCGGCAGCGCCAACACCTCGGTGAGGACCTTCACCGGCCAGCTCTACGAGACGCTCGAGCTGGTGCGCGCCGCCGGGGGCAGCGCTCAGATGCCCGCCGCCTGCACCGCCACCGGCGAGGACTCGCAAGACGGCCAGATCTCACGCATGCAGAACCTGTCGCAGTTCAACGGCAGGATCGCCATACCTGACGAGGGGCTCACAGAGGGTATGCTGGCCAACCGCGTGCTGGCGCGCTGGGGGCTCTACTCCAGCCAAAGCGGCCGCGGTGGCGAGTTCGCAAGCGAGCTGGCAGGTAAGCTGCAGGTCTGCAAGAGCTTGGAGGTGTTGTGTACCGCGCTGGAGAAGGACGAGTGCCAGCTGGGCTTTGCCGTGCAGTCCATGCTCTGGGGCGAGTACCCCCAGATCGAGCAGGTCTACCAGCCGAGCTTCGGGCAGCTCTACTACTGCGGTGCCTCTGTTCCCGAGGCCCCCGCGGCCGCTGTTGCCCGTGACTTCTTTGAGTACGTCATCCACTGCATTTAAGAGTGTCTTACACAAAGCGACAATCCTCATGCCGAATATGCGAAGTGCGGGCCGGTTTCCCGGTGTCCGCGGATCTGAAAGTGCCGCAACGCAGGCGTCTTCAACAGGGACATCTCCGAGCGGCAGCGCGTTTGATATAAATGCCGCACCCCCGTCCGACGGGACAGGGGTGCGGCGAACTTATGCTATTGACAGACGTGCTGCTGCAGTTGATAGCGAGTGCGCTTAAGTAAAAGCAGTCCATCTGGTTTGGAAAGGGGCAGGGGCCTGGTTATATTGAGCCGGGCCCTTTTTCAAACACCATTTTGGGTTAACACAGCCTAAACTATTGTTTTCGGTTCTCTCTAGGTGTTCGCAGGGGTGACATGTGCTGCTGTGCGCCAGGTGCGTGGCGCGCCCCGCCTTCGCGGAGTGGATGCTGTAGTCGAGGCCCCTCTGCTTGGGCGCGGGCTCCATGGAGAAGACCGCCTCGTCTGCGAAGGACTTGTAGTTCTCGATACGAGTGGCCGCAGCGGTGATTGACAGCGGCTCAGCGGACCCGCTTCAGCCTGCTGCGGCCCCTACGCCTGCGAGGCGAGGTAATAGTCGAGCGCGTC
>JBJEHN010000118.1:0-3086 GCA_051876105.1 Coriobacteriales bacterium
CCTGGGTTTTCGTTAGAAGCCGCTTGCAGCAGTCCAAGGATTTGGGCCACTTTAAACGTCAACCTGATCCTCGCAGACGGCACAACCCTCGAAGCCAGATACGGCATCGAGGTGAGCGACCCCAACAGCCTGACTGTCTACGGGCAGCAAAACGGCACGGGTACGCTGTACACAGACAAGAACAGTGTGATGGAAAACGCGGGCATCGGCGGCAGCGCAGACGAAGGGAAGCGCAACTGCGGTACGGTCACCATCAACGGCGGTGCCATCAACGCAAAGGCTAGGCACGGCGCGGGCATCGGCGGCGGCGGCGGTACTAGCGGCACCGCAGGCAGCGGCGGCAAGATCACCATCAACGGCGGCGTTGTCTTTGCAGACAGCGAATACGCTGCGGGCATCGGGGGCGGCTACGCCAGCAACAACGGCGATGACTTTGGAAGCGCCGGAACCATCGCCATCAACGGCGGCGTGGTCACGGCTCAAGCTGATGGATACTTTGGTATCGGCGGTAAAGGCGGCAGCGTGTGCATCAGCGGAGGACTAGTCACAGCATATTGCGCCGATATTGACAGGGGTATCGGCGGCGGTTGCGCTCTCAAAACCCAAGAAGACGGCGCTGCCAGCGGCAACGCGGTGGTTTTCGCCAAGACAATCTCCGACCAGAGCAACAAGAGCAGCTGGAGCGGCGTGATCATCGAGGGTGTTTCAGATGGCAGCGGCTTCGTCGTCGCCCGCGCTGCCAACGGCGACCCCACTGTGACCGTCGAAAGCGACAAGACCCTGTCCAACGTGAACGTCGGCGCAAACGCAACGGTCGTCATCCCCAGCAGCAGCGCGCTGACCATCAAGGAAGGCGGCACGCTGGCCAACAGCGGCGCTGTCTACGTCGATGGCACCCTCACGGGCGAAGTGGAGAGTAGCGGTAACGGAGCGGTCTACTATCCGCTCATGCTCGTGGATGCGAGTGCAACGGGAGACATCTCTACGCCTGAAGAAGGCAAGACCTACGGCAAGGCGGGCGGAACGGTTACCCTGGCTCCCGTTGACAAGTCGGGCTATACGTTTGGCGACTGGGTTGTGTCAACTTCTGGCGCGAAGATAGAGGGCAATAAATACCGAATCACAATGCCGAGCGCGGCTGTTGCCGCCACGTCTAAGTGGGTGAGCCGCATCACCTTCGATGCCAATGAAGGGAGCTGCAGCACTTCCAGTGCCGACGTCCCCGAGGGCAGCACCTACACGGCGGCCGGCATTGCGCTCCCGACTCCCAGCAGAGAAGGCTATGCCTTCGTGGGTTGGTTCACCGCGAAGACAGACGGTACGCAGGTTACAGATGCAAGCGTGCCTACTGGCAATGCCATGCTCTACGCCCATTGGACTCCCAACACCAATACCCCCTATGTGGTAAATCACTGGCAGCAGAACATCAACGGCGGAGATGAGCGCAACGATACCAACTTCACGCTTGTGGCGGGCGATACTGAGAACTTGACTGGCACGACTGACTCCGAGGTAACTCCTGCCGTCAAGTCCTACATCGGCTTTACCGCGCCAAACACTCAAACTGTGAGCATCGCGGCAGATGGCAAGACCGTGGTGAACTACTACTACACCCGCGACTCTTACACCGTTACGCTGAACTCCAACGAAGGCACCATTAACAGCGGCAACGTATCGAGTTACACCTACGGCGTTGGTGCAACGCTGCCAACTGACGTGACTAAGACGGGCTATACCTTTGCTGGTTGGTACTCAGACGGTGCCTTCTCTGGAGACCTCGTGACGACAATCAGCACCAGCGATGCGGGCATAAAGGCGTACTGGGCCAAGTGGACTGTCAACCAGTACACGATCACGTTCGAGTCGAATGGCGGTACAACGATCAACCCCATCACGCAGGACTATGGCACGGCGCTGAGCCTGCCGACCCCGGCAAAGGAGAACTACGACTTCGGTGGCTGGTACAGCGATTCGGGGCTTACCGCGCAATACACGGGTACTACCATGCCTGCTGCAGATACCAAGCTCTACGCCAAGTGGACGGCAAAGCAGTACAACGTAACGCTGGACGCCAACGGCGGCACCATCAACAGCGGCAACATCACGAGCTACACCTATGGCACTGGCGCAACGCTGCCAACCGATGTGACCAAGAGCGGCAACACCTTCGCGGGCTGGTACGACGGCAACAACCAGAAGGTGGCCGAGATTGCCGCCGACTCCACTGGCGATGTTGCCTTGGCTGCCAAGTGGTACGCGATCTACGTGCCGCCGACCTACACCGTGCCCGTCACGGGGGAGGGAAGCGTCGCGGTGAAGGCCACCGTCAGCGGGTCTACCGCCGTGGTGGGCGAGATCAGCGTCGAGGCGCTCGAGGGCGCGGTTGCCGGTGGCGAGGGCGGAGAGGCGGTCTCTACCGTCACCATCGACCTCTCCGGCATGCCGCAGGGCGTCACGCAGGCGCAGCTCTTCAAGAGCACGGTGGAGAACCTGCTCGCGGTGGTGAGCGATGCGGGCAACGCCGTCGAGAGCGTGACCGTCGAACTGGGCGGCGCGGCCGTCGTGGTCGACGCCGAGGCGCTGGCGGCCATCGCCGGGCAGGCGAAGGGTGGCAGCGTCACGATCGGCGTGAGGGAGACGAAGGGCGAAGCGCTCAACGGCGCGCAGGAACAGGCGCTCTCCGGCTACGAGGTCGTCGAGCTCTACTTCGAGGCTGAAGTGAGGAGCGGCGGCGCCGAGATTCACGACTTCGGCGGCGGCACTGTGCGCGTATCGGTGGCGTTTGCGCCTCGCGCAGGGCATGACCCCATGCGCTACGTGGTGCTCTACGTGGGCGACGACGGGCAGCTTGAGCGCTACGCGACTGCCTGGGCTGACGGGATGCTGAGCTTTACCGCCCCCCACTTCTCGGCCTACGCTGTGGTCTATGTGGAGGATGCGACCCAGGCCGCCATCGACGCGCTGGAGGCGGTGCCGGATGCTGGTGAGCTGAAGCTCGATGGTGCCGAGGTTGCTGTCGCGCAGGCGCAGACGGCGCTCGACGCGCTTTCCAAGCTCGACGCGGGCCAGCGCTCCCTCGTGGACGT
>JBJEHN010000119.1:0-3059 GCA_051876105.1 Coriobacteriales bacterium
GGGTGCGACGCCTTACTCGAACTTGACCTGGTAGTTCTTCTCGAACCACGCGCAGGTGGCGGGGGCGTTCTGCGGGCTGACGGTGAGGTACTCGTAGCGGTAGTCGCTCGGGCCCGAGCCGTCATCAACATAGCCGTTGATGTCGAGCGAGGCAGCGTTCTTGGGGTAGACGTCCTCGGCCTCGAAAGCGCCCAGGTGCACCGCACCCAAGCCGCTCTCCAGGATGTCCTTCTCGAGGGCCTTCCAGAAGCCCGCGGACTTGTTGTAGTCCACGTGCACCTCGGTGGTGTAGCCCTGCTCATCGACCCAGCCCGCGTTGAGGACGGCGTCGAGATTCGCGAAGTCGGCCTCCATGAAGGGCTCGAAGCGGTCGAGCACCACCTCGGGCCTGCTGAGGGCCTCGGAGAGCTCGTCGAGGATCGCCTGGCCCTGCTTGGTCACGGTGCTGTCCTCGCCGTTGCGGTAGACGACGTCGTAGTAGCGCGAGACGCTGCTGCCGTCCTTGAGGTAATAGGTGAAGCTCGTATAGCAGCTGAAGTCCTGGTCGCTCAGGTACTCGTCCGGCAACTCCAAGAGCTTGCCGTGCACGGCGGTGATGTCCTCGATCGCCTGCTCGTCGGTAACCGTGACCTGGTCGACCGCGCCGCTGACCCAGACGTCGATGCGCTCGACCTGCGATGCTGCGGGCACATAGCCCTTGATGCCGAGCAGGTCGTAGACGCAGCCGCCGGTGAAGAGCACGCACAGCACCGTCACGGCGAGGCCGCCGCGCCAGGCCTTGCCCAGCACGCGGGTGCTCTTGTTGAGCGCGAGCTCCGCGAAGAACACGCCGGCAAAGCCGCCCAGGATCATGAAGACCGTCATCAGCGCCGCCTGGGGGTTGCTGATGTGGTTGGAGTTGCCGCTGAAGAGCATGCACCACAGGGCGATGAAGCCCACGGCCACAGCCGCGCAGACGCCGATGACGTACTTGAAGGCCAAGCGCACACCGGCATAGGCCACGGTGTTGCCTGCGCGCTCCAGGCTGCGGCGCTTGTTGAGCAAGACCGCTGCTGTCAGCATGGCCGCTGCTGCCAGCACATAGGCGGCCAGGATGAGCAGCCCCCGGGGCTCGATGCTCGAAGAGGGAGAGCTCTCATGCATGCCGAGCACGTAGTAGAGGATACCGCCGATGGGCGATGTCCAGATGGTGGCAAGGTTGCCCATCAGGAAGCTGACGCCCACCATCATGGTCTCTGCCATGGTGCGCAAGATGCCCTCGAGCAGGATGATGAGCGTGTTGCCCAGGATGAACAGCCACGAGGTCATCGCCTTGGAGCCGGTGAGCTGCGCGCAGAAGCATGCCATGGAATACGAGATGAAGGTGAAGCTCAGCGTGAGGCCCAGCCAGGTGAGGCACTTGTCAACGCCGATATACGGCATGAGGGTGACGAGCACCATGAGCACCGCGAACACCAGCAGCTCGACCACCACCAGGGGCAGCAGGCCGCTGATGAAGGCGCTGGCAAAGATCGAGCCGCGCTTGAGCGGCAGCGCGCCGTAGCACTGGGCCGCCGTGGGCGAGTAGAGGTACTCGAAGACCAGCCCCACCGCGATGACGGACGCCGCAGCGGTGCCCAGCAGGGACGCGACGTACTCCGCCGGCCAGGCCTCGTCGAAGAGATAGGCGGAGTCGGCGGAGAACTCGGGGGCAAGCGTTGCCAGGGGCAGGAGCAAACCCAGCACCCAGGCCCCAGCAAAGGCCAGCCACAAGGGCCAGAACCTATGCATGTTGTCTTTGACCAAGGTCCAGCTAACCCACGATTGCCTCATTGCGCACACCTCCCATCTCGTAGATGAACACCTCTTCCAGCGAGAGCGGAAGGATGTTGATGAATACCGGCCCGTACTGCGCGAAGGCCTCCTCGACCTGCTTGCTCGAGCCCCTGACCACCAGCGTGAACAGGCGGCCCTGGCGCTCCTGGTTCAGGACGGAGAGCCCCGCCGGCGCCTTGAGGACGTCGTCTGGGAAGGCCACCTGGACCTTGACGAAGTTGTCCTGCAGCTCGCTGAGCGTGCGCTCCAGGTGCATGCGGCCGGACTCCATGATGCCCACGTAGTCGCAGACGTCCGTGAGCTCGCGCAGGTTGTGCGAGGAGGTGAGGACGGTCATGCCGCGCTCGGCCACCTCCTCCATGACCACGCCCCAGACCTTGTGGCGGGCAGCGGGGTCGAGGCCGTCGACGGGCTCGTCGAGCAGCAGCAGCTCGGGGCGCTGTGCCAGGGTGATCCAGAAGGCGGCCTGCTTCTTCATGCCCTTCGAGAGGTCGCGGAAGCGGGTGGCAGGGTCAAGCCCGAAGAGGGGCTGCAGCTGCAGGAAGCGCTGCTCGTCCCAGCTTGCCGCGTAGAGCCCCGCGTAGAGGTCGTGCATGTCCTGGATGGTTGCCTGGTTGTAGAAGTAGATGTCGCTGGGGATGGTTGCGATCTTGGCCTTGATGCGGGTGTTCTCCCACACGGGCTCGCCGTCGACCAGGACCTGCCCGCTGTCCGGGCGCATGGAGCCGCAGATATGCTGCAGCACCGTGGTCTTGCCGGCGCCGTTGGGCCCCACCAAGCCGTACACAACCCCCTTGGGAACCCTCATATCGAGGCCGTCGAGGGCGCGTACCTTGCCAAAGACCTTAACGGCCTCCCTCACCTCTATCATAGGGACTCCCCTCCCTTCATTCGCGCGGTGAGCTCCTCAGCAGTGCAACCCATCGCAAGGAGCTCGGACGACACCTTGTCGAACTGCTCCAGCAGGTCGAGCTTGCGGAGGTCTGCGGTGCCGTCCACCGCCGCAACAAAGCTCCCCTTGCCGGCCACCGAGTAGGTGTAGCCCTGTGCCTCGAGCTCGCGGTAGGCGCGCTGGATGGTGTTGGGGTTGATAGCCAGCTGGGATGCAAGGGTGCGGACGGAGGGAAGCTTGTCATCCTTGGCCATGACGCCGGCGATGATGAGCGTGCGGAAGCCGTCGACCACCTGCTCGTACAGGGGACGCGAATCCCGTGTATCGATGCTGATCATGTGCTCACCTCCTT
>JBJEHN010000120.1:0-3055 GCA_051876105.1 Coriobacteriales bacterium
GCTGCGACGCCGCCGATGTAGTCATACGCGGAGGCCTCGCGGCTGGGCGAGTCGACCTTGATGGAGCCGGAAACCGTGACGTTGTCGAAGGTGGTGTTCGTCGCATTGGCCACGAGGCCCGCGAGCTCGAGGTTCAGCTTCATCCCGCTGTTGATGTCTGCGGTGAAGCCCTCGATCTTGATGTTCTTGAAGGTGGCGCCGCTCGAGCGGGCGAACAGCGTGTACGCGCTGCCGCCGGTGTAGGAGTTGGTGCTGTGGAAGTTGAGGAACTTGTAGCCGTTGCCGTCGAACGTGCCCCTGAAGAGGCCGGAGATCTTCCAGTACGAAACACCCGTGAAGTCGATGTCGTTGGTGAGGTAGTAGTCGTCGGCGGGCTTGAGGTTGATCTTCTTGAGGTCCTCGACGCTCGAGATGGGCGTGCCGGTGGCCGCCTGTGCCTGGGGCGCGAAGAGCGCTGCGCCGCCCAGCGCGATTGCCGCAGACGCCGCCAGGGCCACGCCCCAGCGCACGCTTCTGTGCATGATGCTCGTAGTCATTGCCGTGTTTCCTTTCCTCTGCAACGGACCCGCTGCGCCAGGTGGCGGCACGGGTCCGCGCGTCTTACTGCTGCTCGCGTGCGCTCCAGCGCTTACGCGAAGACCGGCGGCTGACTGCCGACGAGGTAGTCGTGCCTGTCGTTGAGGTCGATGACCTTCTTGGTGGAGAACTTGAGCGTGAAGGACTTAAAGCCCTTGGCAAAGGTCATCTGCTTGTCGCTGCTGAGGCGCTGGTTGTTGAGGTTGTGGATGATCTGGACCGACCTGGAGTACGTGAGGGCCATCGGGCAGGGGTTCACGGTCTTGCCTTTTACCACGAGCTTGCCGCCGCTGTAAGAAAGAGAAGTGATCACTGTATCGGCATGCTTGTAGTCAGTGAGCTTTTTGCTGTACGCAAGCGTTGCCTTGTTGGCCGCGGGCTTCACGACCTTGGAGGTTGCGGTGTCTGTGGGTTTGGCGATGGTGGTGGCCACGGCCTTGTACTTGGCGGTGCCGGCACCGCTCTTCACGTAACGGAACTTGTAGTAGCTGTCTGCGTCGCGGGTGAGGCCACCGCGGGACTTGAAGGTCTTGATCACCTTGCTGCCAGCGTAGACCTTGACCTGGGTGACACCGGAGACATCTGCCCTGGTGTTGGGGAGCTTGACCCTAATCGCTGCTTCGTTGCTGGCAATCTTGGTGACCTTGAGGTCGGGTGCCTGCTGGATGGTGACAGGCTTTTCTTTATTGGTCTTGTACTGCATGCCGATAACGACTTTGCCGGTAGAGCCGAAGGCGACGTCTTCGGCATAGCATGAGATTTGCTCACCCGGTGCAAGGTTCACATACTTGAAAAGGGTTGTTTGCGTTCCTATCGCTTCTGCAGGAAGAACCTTGTCTGTCGAAGCGTTATTCACATTAGTGCGGTACTGGATATTCGCAACATTGCCTGCCAAGACCTTGGCAGCTCCGTTGACCTCAATGTAATAATCAGTGTCGTTGATAAAGACAACTTTGTCCGAGCGAGTCGTGTCAACCATTGCATAAGAGATGGTGGATGTTCGAGACGTGCAGCTGCTAAAGCTCAGCGAATCGGTTTTAACCGTAAAAGTTGCGATATGCGTAGACGAGTTGTACGACGTGCTAACAGCCGCCATCGCGGGCGAGGCGAGCGCGCCGGCCATGAGCACGGCGGCCGCGAACGCGGCTACGGCGGCAACGGCAAGCCTCGTCAGGCGCGAGCCCGGCTTGCAGGCGGGTTGGACGTGGGTGGTCATGGCGTGATCCTCCTTTGTCACGTGACGGGAGGCTCCCCAGCGCGCCCGAGCGCCTGAAGCGCCCTCCCCTCTCCCTGCCAGGCCCCGTTCGGCCCGCAGGCTGCTAACTCAAGATGACCCTACTGTGCCGCGCGCCGCGTTTGTGCCCCCACGCACAGAAGGGCGCTTTTGCGGCGCAAACCGTCACCCGCGCGCCGCGCGCCGCGCGCCCCGGAGTGCAGCACGGTGCTCCGTGCCGGCCCACCGCGCCCCTGATTGATTGGATTGATTACCGCGCTAGCTCCTCACTACCGCTAGCGTCAATGTGCGCGCGTTGCTCGATTCGTATGTGCAGGTGGAGAAGCAGAACGCCTGCTCGGGCTCTTGCGGGCAGCCATCGGCTACAACCTCGGACTCGCGTACCAGGCGCTGCCACTCCGCAAGGAAGGCTGCCCGGTCCTCGAACTGGAGGGTAAGGCGCTCGTAATCGGCGTCCACGACATTGGCCGCCACCACATCCAACGTGAGGTTCCCTTGCGGCGTCAGGAGGAGGATCGTGCGGTGCTCGGCGAAGAAGGCCTCGTTGGAGTACGAGCCGAATGCGCTGAACATCCCCTGGTTGATGAGGTGGTGCCCATACACCGCCGAAAGGGGCGAGCTCCAGTCTGCCGCGCAGTGCACGTCCAGATACGGCGTGCCCTCGACGCTATGCTCCTGGTAGATGCTGTGGTCGATGTAGTAGTCGGGCTCGCTGCTTGGAGAGGCGACGATGGGGTAGCTCACGTTGGTGCCGGGGACCACGACCCACGCGCAGACCGCCGGGTTCACCTGCTGCAGCTGCTCCCAATCGACGTCGGGGTACTCTGCGCCGTCTGCCTGCACGATGCACGTTGAGCGCAGGGAGTCGATCTCGTGCTCGGCCTTGAGGTAGGGCCCAACGAGCAACGCCAGCGCAAGCAGGCATGCCGCGACAACAGCCGCGCAAGCCAGCATGATCGCCTTCCTTTTCATCTGCACCTACCCCCTGCTCGAACACTCAACGCATACTGCCCTGATTGTTGCAGTGCTAACCCACACTGGCACTGGCGAGGTGCCCTCGGACCGTCATTTCGACCGGCAGGGCACCAGCGCCGGCCCGGACCGTCATTTCGACCGGAGGCACCGAAGGTGCCGTAGTGGAGAAATCTCAGGTTGAGCTACAAAGACCGTGTCTCGACTCACGGTCCCCTGGCTCCACCCGAGATTTCTCCACGCGCTCACTATCGTTCGCTTGGTCGAAATGAC
>JBJEHN010000121.1:0-15855 GCA_051876105.1 Coriobacteriales bacterium
CGGGGAGCCGGAGTCCTGAGCCCCTCTAGTGGGAAAAACGCTGGAAATTCTACCAATATGATCGACTCAGACACGCCCAAGAAACTCAAAGGTATGTTCGGTTAGCACACCAAGGGGGGTCATCAAGACGCAAGTGTGATCTCAGGTGAAGCCGCAAGACCGTGCCTCGAGCCCCGGTGCTCTGGCTCGGCAGTGCGTTGCGCGGCGGCGCGGTTGTTACGAGCGGGCGCGCTTGATCATGAAGCGCATGAAGAAGACGTAGAAGGCCAGCGAGACGAAGACGTCGATGATGCCGGCCAGGCTGATGCTGAAGAACATGCCGTAGCGCGAGTTGAAGAGCAGGTGCATGAGGAAGCGGCGCACTGTGTCGAGCAGGGAGATGCCGGAGTCGAGGCTCACGGCAGCCAGACCGCCTTCCTCGAAGAGCAGCAGCGCGCCCTCGTTGACGGCGAAGAAGTAGCCGATGTGCAGCGCGCCCATCAGCAGGCCGATGAAGACGCCCAGCAACAGGCTGATGCTCACCAGGGTCTTGTTGGAGACCTGCTCCTTGTGCCAGCACAGGGCCAGCACCGCGGCGGCGGCCAGGGTGAGGATGTTGCCCATGTCTGCCGTGCCGCTCATGACGAAGGTGACGCCCAGTGAGAGCAGGCCCATGATGAGGATGGAGGCGCCGAAGGCCAGCAGCGACTGTGCCAGGCTGCGCTCCTGCGCGGCGTTCTCTTTGATCTGTGCCTTCTTGGCGGCTTTCTTAGACACGGTGGCGCCCTCCCTCTGGCAAGCCTGCCCCTCGACCAAACACTAAACCTGTCCATTGTAGCGGGGCTTCAAGCCGCTGAGAACCGCGCCGGGCAGGGGCCAACAAAAAGGCCCTCCGGTGGGGAGGGCCGTGTGCGTGGCAGCCTGTACGGGATTCGAACCCGTGATCTCCGCCTTGAGAGGGCGGCGTCCTAAACCGCTAGACGAACAGGCCGTATGGGGCTGCCTGGGGCAGCGTTATCAAAAGAGCTCCGGGTTGGGGAGCTCTGTAGTTGGTGGCAGCCTGTACGGGATTCGAACCCGTGATCTCCGCCTTGAGAGGGCGGCGTCCTAAACCGCTAGACGAACAGGCCATTGGCGTCTTGGCTGGGCTGGAAGGAGTCGAACCCTCACTGACGGAACCAGAATCCGCTGTCCTACCATTAGACGACAGCCCAGTGCGTGACGCGAGTGAATATACTACGGGCTCGCGCCCTGCTCGTCAAGTGCAATTCGGGTACTTTTCTCAATTATCGCGATAGGTTCCCCAGTTGCCAAACGCTGGTGCGGCGCTGTGCTCCGCGGTGGCCAGCGCTAACCGCTTATGGAAAACGCGTATTACCCAAAGCGCGAATAGTTCGGATTGCTAGAATTAGCAAACGGTAACACTTGATTGGAGGAGCTCGTGAACCTGCCCACCCTCGTCGTTGCAGCGCTGCTTGCCCTGTGCCTGGGGCTTGCCGTGCGCAGCATCTGGAAGGGGAGGGGCAGCGGGTGCTCCTGCTGCAAGCGCAGTGGCGCGCGCCCCTGCCGCTGTGGGGAGGATGAGCGCCGATGAAGCTCGTCGAGCTCGCACTCGGCCAGCGCGGGGTCATCCGCTCCCTGGAGGGCCAGCGCCTGCAGCGCATGAAGCTGTTGGACATGGGGCTCACGCCGGGCACGCGCGTGTGCATCAAGAAGATCGCCCCCATGGGCGACCCAGTGGAGCTCTCCGTGCGCAGCTACACCCTCACCCTGCGCAAGGCGGAGGCCGCCCTCATCGCCGTCGAGCCCGTCCCCCATGACGGCAAGCCCTGCGCGGGGTGCACCGAGCCCGCCTGCTCCGCCGCCCGCATGGCGCAGTCCCTCGGGGAGGCCCTGTGATGGCGCGTCGTGCAGAAGAGCAGCACATCGCCGTCGTCGGTGCCAAGAACTCGGGCAAGTCCGCGCTCTTCAACGTGCTCACCGGCAGCGGCGCCCATGTGGGCAACTACCCCGGCGTCACCACGCACGTGGAGGCCTGCAAGCTGGTGCCCGAGCTGGCGCGCATCGCCGGCGCCCCGGCCACCGTGCTCGACATGCCCGGCCTCTCCTCGCTCAACGCCTACAGCGTGGAGGAAGAGGAAGCCCTCGCGTGCCTGCTCGACGGAGAGATCGAGCTGCTGGTGAACGTCGTAGACGCCGGCAATATCGAGATGGGCCTCTACCTCACCCTGCAGCTGCTGGAGCTCAACATCCCCACCGTCGTCGCGCTCAACATGATGGACGAGGCCGCCGCCAACGGCGTCTCTGTGGACACCGCGCTCCTCGCACGCGAGCTGCGCGTGCCCGTCATCCCCATCTCGGCTGCCAAGGAGCAGGGCATCACGAGCCTCATGGAGGCTGTGGCAAGTCAGCTGGGCACGTCCGTGCCGCCGCGCAGCCGCGTTGACTTCTGCAGCGGCGACCTCCACAAGGCGCTCCACTCCATCTGCCACACCCTCGAGGTGCCCGCCCGCGCCCAGGGCATCCCGCTGCGCTATGCGGCTGCCAAGTTCATCGCGCACGACGAGCACATCGCAAGCCAGCTCGACGTCGAGCCCGAGGACCTCCACATCATCGGCGAGATAATCGCCCACCTGGAAAAGGACTCCGGGGCGAGCGGAGAGGTGGTGCTCGCAACAGAGCGCTACCGCTATGTGGACGGCCTGTGCGCCCGCTGCGTGCGCCGCCGCAGCCGCAGCCGCGAGCAGGAGCGCAGCGACAAGCTCGACAGCCTGCTCACGCACCGCATCTGGGGCATACCTATCTTCCTGTGCGTGATCGCCCTGGTGTTCTGGCTCACCTTCAACGTTGTTGGCGGCCCGCTGCAGGGCCTGCTCGAGGAGCTCTTCGACTGGTTCGGTCAGGCGGTGGGCGAGGCCCTGCTGGCCGCCGGTGTGAGCCACTGGCTCTACGACCTGCTGGTCAACGGCGTCATCGCCGGCGTGTGCAGCGTCCTCTCCTTCCTGCCGATCATCATGGTGCTGTTCTTCCTGCTCTCGTTCTTGGAGGACAGCGGCTATATGACCCGCGCCGCCTACATCATGGACAAGCTGCTGCGCAAGGTGGGGCTCTCCGGCCGCAGCTTCGCCCCGCTCATCGTGGGCTTTGGCTGCAACGTGCCCGCCATTATCTCCACGCGTACCCTGCCCAGCGAGCGCGACCGCAAGCTCACGGTGATACTCACGCCCTTCATGTCGTGCTCGGCCAAGCTGCCGGTGTACGGCATGGTCACGGCCGCCTTCTTCGGGGCCAGCGCCGGCCTGGTGATGGTGAGCCTCTACGTGCTGGGCATCGCGGTGGCGGTGTGCCTCTCGCTGCTGTTGAGCAAGACGCTCTTCAAGGGCGATGCCATGATGTACGTGATGGAGCTGCCCAGCTACCGCGTCCCCGCCCTGCGCGACGTCTGCCGCCACATGTGGCTCAACGCGGCGGAGTTCGTGAAGAAGGCCTTCACCATCATCTTCGTGGGCACGGTGGTGATCTGGTTCATGCAGAACTTCGACACCAGCTTCAACCCGGTGAGCGACGCCAGCGCCTCCATCCTGGCGGCCATCGGCACCTGGCTGGCCCCGCTGCTGGCGCCCATCGGGCTGGACAGCTGGCAGGCGACCACCGGCCTGCTGGCGGGCCTGGCCGCCAAGGAGGCCATCGTCTCGACCTTGGCCGTGCTCACCGGCGGTGCCGGGGCCGCTGCCCTGGCGGGCATCTTCACACCGCTTTCGGCCTACGTGTTCCTGGTGTTCATCCTGCTCTACGTGCCCTGCCTGGCGACCTTCGCCACCACGCGCAAGGAGCTGGGCTCCACCTGGCAGGCGCTGCTCTGCGTAGCCGGGCAGATCGCCATCGCCTACGCCGTCTGCTTCTGCATCTACCACCTGGGTCTGTTCTTCGCATAGCTGCCGCCCGGGGTGCTGCCGCGCCCGGGGAGCTGGAGGGCTTCCAGCGCCTGCGGTTGCTGCAACTCTGGTTATTCTGCACGAGGATTCAACTGCGATTAAAGCATCCGAGCTGCGCAGCACACTACTTTGCACTTGGGAATCTCGAGATAAAGAGATAGCTAAATTTATCTTCGATTGAGTTTAATCTATCACTAATCGAAATAAAACGCCTGCTTATTACGTTAGTAATTTAAGAATAATTGACGTTATAACTATTCTCAAAAAAGAGTAAAAGACTTAGAGTTAAGTACGACGAGAGAGGTAGGGGGCTTTTCCGAGGGCTGCCTGCCCCAGAAGATCAAGAAAGAGAGGAACACCGTCATGCGCAACATCCAGAAGGTCATCGCCACTGGTATCTCCCTGGCGATGGCCACGACCATGTGCGTCGCAGTGCCCGCCACTGCCGCCTTCGCCGCCGAGGCAGACACCACCGCCGCCGAGGGCGAGAATGCTGAGCTCATTGACATTAAAGAGGCCATCAAGTCTACCTTCTCGGTCGGCGATCAGCTTTTCATGGATCAGGAGTGCAAGCCTCTTGGCAGCATTTCGGGTAAGTACAACGCTGTCGAGTCCTTTGTGGCCCTGAAGGAGGGTGTCGACTACACCGTCGAGTACAAGGACAATGACAAGATCGGTACTGCAACTGCAACTCTCACTGGCATGGGCAAGTACACGGGCACCGCTACTTACACCTTCAACATCATTGAGTTCTCCATCACCGTCACCTATAAGAACGAGGCTGGCGAGACTACGACTCTCGGCGCGCTCGATTTCGCTCACGTGACCAAGTTGATGGCGGATTCTACTGACAACACAAAGGATCAGTATTACCAGTACGGCACTGGCACGACTGCCACTGTCGCATTTGTTCCTGCCAAGTCCTATCTCACTTACGATGCCATTATGCGAGAGGTGGGTGTCACTGGTTGGAAGACCACCATCGGCTATGCGACCGATGGCTTTGCCAGCACTCCTATCACCGCCGCCATCAACGACGAGGGCATGTTCTTCCCGGCTCAGACCACCACCTCTCTGAGTGCTGAGGGCGCATATCATGTTCCTGCCATCATTACCACTGCATACGCAACTGCGGGTATCGAGACCACGGCTAATGCCGCAGGAAAGGTTGCGGCAACTAAGGAGCTGCAGAAGGGCGTGAAGCTGTTCAGCGGCATTACGACGGATGCCTACACTTCTGTTGATTCCTCTGTTGTTGAAGACGCGCTGACAGGTAAGCGCTTTGCCACGGGCATCAACGTCTTCGCCATCGACTCCTACACCCCGCTCAAGGCCAACCCCATCAAGGTCTCCGCTGCCAAGAAGACCGTGAAGAACAACGCCAAGCAGACCGTGAAGCTCACCGTCAAGCAGGCGAAGGGTGCCGTCACCTACTCCGTCAAGTCCGCCCCCTCCAAGAAGGCCATTAGCGTTTCCAAGAAGGGCGTTGTGACCATCGCCAAGGGCGCCAAGACCGGCAAGTACGTCATCAACGTCAAGGCCGCTGGTACCAAGAGCTATGACTCCAAGACCGTGAAGGTCACCATCAAGGTCACCAAGTAGCTCGTTTCTGCTCCCGCCTGGCAAGGAGGGTAGAGGGAGGGGCCGCGCCGGGGAGGTGCGGCCCCTCTCACGCAAATGGGCGGGTTGCCATGTTTCAGATTCATCTAATCAAAAGATAAAAGGAGGGAGACCCGCATGCCTGAGCGCGACACACAGCACTCCAGCGCCGGCTCCCAGGAGAGCAGCTCGCACGCCCAAGCCTCGCGCGCGGCCATGTTGGTCGAGGAGGCCGAGGCCCTGGGTGCCAGCAGCGCGCAGGTGGAGGCTCGCGCCGCCCAGGATGACTACGACGAGCTCGTCGCAGAGGCGAACAGCACCTTCAAGTCCAAGGTCGGCTTGGGCAAGAAGCTCGCCATCGGCGCCGCGCTGGTCGTCATCATCGTGGTGAGCCTGTGCCTGGGCCGCTACTCCTGCAACCCGCTCGACCTCTTCGGGACCATCTACCACGTGCTCTTCGACCCAAACAGCGAGTGGGACAGAAACCTCATCACCGCCATCTTCCAGATCCGCATCCCGCGTGTGCTGTGCGTGGTGCTGGTGGGTGCGGCGCTCTCCGTTGCGGGCGCGTCCTACCAGGGCATGTTCAAGAACCCGCTGGTCTCGCCCGACCTGCTGGGCGCCTCTGCAGGCGCCAGCCTGGGTGCCTGCATCGCCATCCTGCTCAACTTCTCCAACCTGGGCACGCAGGTCATGGCGTTCTTCTTCTCGCTCATGGCGGTGGGCCTGGCCGTGTGGCTCACGCGCATCGTCAAAAGCGACGCGCTGCTGGGCCTGGTGCTCGGCGGCATCCTGGTGTCGACGCTCTTCCAGAGCGGCACCTCCATCGTCAAGCTGGTGGCAGACGCGGACGACAAGCTCCCCCAGATCACCTTCTGGCTCATGGGCACCTTCGCCAACATCACGCTGGGCGACTTTTTGCTGGTCATCCTGCCCATGCTGGTGGGCTTTGCGATTCTCATCGCCATGCGTTGGCGCCTCAACGTGCTCTCGTTCGGCGAGGAGGAGGCCCGCACGCTCGGCATCAACACCGCCTCCACGCGCCTGTGGGTCATCGTGGCGGCCACGATGATCACGGCGTGCTCTGTCTCCATCTGCGGCGTCATCGGCTACGTGGGCCTCGTGGTGCCGCATCTGGCGCGCGCTGTGGTGGGCCCCAACTACCGCGTGCTGCTGCCCACCTCCATGGTCATCGGCAGCGCGTTCTTGCTGGTGGTGGACAACTTCTCGCGCCTGCTGTTTGCCACCGAGGTGCCCATCGGCATCCTCACCAGCATCATCGGCGTGCCCTTCTTCATCTTCATCTACCGCCACAACCTGAGGGGGTGGTGAGCTGTGCTCGAAGTCACCGACCTCAAGTGCGGCTACGACCGCAAGACAGAGATCGTCCACGGCGTGAGCTTCACCGTGGGAGACGGCGAGTTCACCTGCATCATGGGCGCCAACGGCTGCGGCAAGTCGACCACCATGAAGACCATCCTCGACATCCTGCCCCCCTTCGGCGGCTCTGTTGAGATGGACGGCTGCGATGTCTTCCAGATGAGCGCCGAAGAGCGCGCGCAGACCTTCGCCTACATCCCGCAGAGCCACACGCCGCCCTTCCCCTTCACGGTGGCAGACGTGGTCCTGCTGGGCCGCACGCCCTACATCGGGCAGTTCGCCCACGTGAGGGAGCGCGACCGCGTGGCCGCCTACCAGGCCATGCGCCAGCTCTCCATCCAGCACCTGGCAGACTCCATCTACTCGGAGCTCTCCGGCGGCCAGCAGCAGCTCGTGCTCATCGCGCGCGCTCTGGCCCAGCAGCCGAAGGTGCTGCTGATGGACGAGCCCACGGCCAGCCTCGACTTCGGCAACCAGCAGCTGGTGCTCTCGCGCATGCGCAAGCTCACGCAAGACGGCATGTCCGTGCTGATGGTCACGCACGACCCGGGGCACGCGTTCTTCTGCGCCGACAAGGTGGTCATGATGGAGAAGGGCAGCGTGCTGGGGATCGGCACCCCCGAGGAGATCATCACCGAGCCCAATCTCAAGCGCATCTACGGCCACGACGTCTGCGTGGGCACCGTGCAGCTGCCAGACGGCGCAAGCCAGCGCGTGTGTGTGCCCATGCTCGTCTAGCGAAAGGATAGGAGAGACACATGACGAGGGAGCTTTCGAGGAGGGACTTCGCCAAGCTGGCGGCCATGGCTGCAGCGTCGATCGCCGGCGGTTCGACGCTGGTGGGCTGCAGCCTGGCTGACAACGTGATCATGCACAAGCAGACGGTCACCGACGACGCCGGCCGCACTCTGGAGATACCCACGGCAGACGCCATCGAGTCCATCTTCTTCACGTCTGGCCTGGCGCAGGTCTACATCGTGGCGCTCATCCCGGAGAAGCTCGGCGGCAGCGCTGCCAAGTTCACGGAAGAAGAGCTGCAGTACCTGCCCGAAGGCATCGAGGACCTGCCCTACATGGGCACCCTGCACAACAACGACGAGATCGACCGCGAGGCCCTGCTGGTGGAGGACATCGACATCATGTTCTCCATCTCCGGCGTCGGCCTCACGAGCGCCAACATATCCGAGGCCGAGGAGATCCAGGCCCAGACCAACATCCCCGTGGTGCTGGTGGATGGCTCGTTCGACAAGGTGGGTCATGCGTTCCGCTTCTTGGGCGAGGTGCTCGACCGCCGTGAGCGCGCCGAGGAGCTGGCCGCCTACGTGGACAAGATCTACGCGGAGGTCTCCGGCGTGGTGGCGACCATCCCCATGGAGGACCGCATCCCCGTGTACTACGCGGAAGGGCCGGAGGGCCTGCAGACCGAGCCGGAGACCTCGCAGCACATGCTGGCCTTCCTCGAGGCCGGCGCGCTCGACGTGGCCACCTGCGAGGAGACCTACGGCGGCGGCATGACTGACGTCTCCTTGGAGCAGGTGCTCAAGTGGGACCCCGAGGTCATCATCTCCTGGGACAGCGAGATACGCGGCGGCGCGTACGACGACATCCGCACCAACCCCTCGTGGAGCAACATCACCGCCGTCAAGGACGGCCGCGTCTACGCCATGCCGAACCTGCCGTGGGCCTGGTGCGACCGCCCGCCCGGGGTCAACCGCATCATCGGCCTGGAGTGGATCTGCAACCTGCTCTACCCGGACATCTACGACATCGACATCGTCGAGCGCACCCAGGAGTTCTTCAAGGTGATGCTCGACGTCGAGATCAGCCGCGAGCAGGCGCTCGACGTCCTCGGCGACTCCTACCCGCCCATCCCGCGCATCAAGCACTAGGGGGCGGTGTTGGAGAGAAGAGACGACATAACGCCTGCAGGCCGCCTGGTGCGCTGCCTGCTCGCCCTGCTGCTGGCGCTGCTGTTCTGCGCTCCCAGCGGCATCGCGGCGCCCGCTGCCTGGGCCGACGAGCCCGCGGCTGAGGAGGGCGCTGGCGAGCAGGAGGAGCCGCAGGCCAACCACGTGACGGAGCTCTTCCTCAAGTGGTCGGCCGACTACAACGGCGAGAACGAGTTCGTCGGGCCCGAGCAACCGCTCAAGAAGGTCGTGATCGAGAACAAGGGCCAGCTCGTGCAGCTCAACGGCTACTACACGGACGCCTCCGGCAGCGGCCTGCTGCTCGAGACGGCCTCGAGCAGCACGGACCTGGGCGCCATCGACCTGGTGTGGGAGTCCAGCGACGTTAGAATCGCCAAGGTGAGCCCTGCGGGCCTGGTGACGCCGGTCAAGAACGGCAGCTGCACCATCACCGCCAAGGTCAAGGACCCGGAGAAGTACGGCGAGGCCAGCTGCTCGGTCGACTTCCAGATCAGCGGCCAGAACGGCAGCTACGTGAGCGACGTGGAGATCACCACCAAGAAGGGCAAGGTCATCAACGAGACCGTGGTGCTGGCAGGTGACGGCGCCAAGCCCGTCTACTACCAGCTCTACGCCACGATCACCTGGAAGAACGCCTCCGGCGAGGTGGTGAGGACGGAGAGCACCAGCGCCAAGAGCTGCAAGGCCACCTACACCTGGAGCGTTGCCGGCAACACAGACACGGTAGCCGTCAACAAGTACACGGGCCGCGTTGCCAGCCAGAGCAGCGGCATCGGCCAGGTGATGGTGACCGTCAACGGCGGCAAGGGCGGGCGCACCGTGAGCGACACGGTGTACTTCCGCGTGGACACGGGCCAGTACGACTACAACCCGGCCGACAGCCTCACGCTCAAGGTGGCGTACGAGGAGTACCCGGACCAGGTTGTCGAAGAGAAGACCTACTCCAACGCGCAACTCGCCAAGATGCTCGCCACCGTGACCCACAACTACACGGTCATCGGCGGCAGCAACGGCTCCTACGCCACCATCCGCGCCACCGGCTACATGTTCAAGGACATCCTGAAGCTGCTCAACTGCTCCATGAACGACATCAAGCAGTTCCGCTTTGGCACGGCGGACAGCTACGACTCGCCCGTGAGCTACAGCTACCTCTTCGGCAGCGAGCGCTACTACTTCCCCGACTACGACATCGGCTACACGAGCGGCGGCGTGGTGGTGCCGCCCATCATCGCCACGGCCAACTCCATGCACTGGAACGAGCCCTATGTGAGCAAGGACGAGGTGCTCGACGAGGGCACGCGCTACCGCCTGGTCTTCGGTGCGAGCGGCAAGACAGACGCCAACACCTCCAAGCAGGTCTACTACATCAACACCATCAACGTGATCTTGAAGGGCGCGCCGCCTTCCAGCAACGGCACGGGAGACGGCGATGGCAACGGAGCCGGCAACGGCAGCGGCATGGGCGCCGGGCCCTCGAGCGGCGACGGAGACGCCGGCAGCGGCGCCAACGGCACGGACAGCACTGCCGCAGGCGGGGCCGGCACCGGCAGCGATGCGGACAGCGGCACCCGCTGGCGCATCTACCAGATGATGTCCACCAACCAGAGCAGCCCCGGCGTTTTGGAGATGGAAAACCCGCTGGCCCCCTTCGCCGTGCCCATCGGCATCGGCGTGTTCCTGCTGGGCGGCCTCAGCTTCTACATCGGATTCAAAAGGAGAAGATTCGCATGACGTTCACTGACTACCTCCAGGAGATTTTGCGCCAGTTCGCCTCGGCCCTGATGGTGCCGGCCATGGTCATCCTGGCCCTGCTGGTGCTGCTGGCCCTGTTCTTCCTGGGCTCGCTCATCGTCGAGTACTTCACCGAGCGCCGCCTGGCCAAGCAGAGCCTGCCCGACGCCATCAACGCCGTCGAGCGCGCGGAGTTCGCCGAGCTCGACCAGGTCATCGTCAACACCCAGCTGCTGTGGAGCCAGAAGGCCGCCCTGCTGATGGTGGTGAGGAACGCGGGACTGCCGGCAGACGCGCTGTTCGCGCTGGCCAAGGGCCAGGTGCAGGACTTCGAGCGCCGCTACCGCAAGCTGGCCGGCTACACCGACCTCATGGCCAAGGTGGCCCCGATGATGGGCCTGGTCTGCACCCTGGTGCCGTTGGGCCCGGGCATCGTGGCCATGGGCCAGGGCGACATGAACACGCTCTCGTCCTCGCTGGGCGTGGCCTTCGACGGCACGGTCGCCGGCCTGGTGAGCGCCATGGCCGCCATGTGCATCTCCCACGTGCGCAAGCGCTGGTACTCCGGCTACCAGGCGGCCGTCGAGGCCCTGATGACCGCCGTGCTCGAGAAGGCGGACGCCTGCCGCGAGGCCGGCGAGCAGCTTCCCTGCGGCTTCACCGCGGCCGAGCTCGAGCCCTACAAGGCCGCTGCCAAGGAGGCCCTGCAGGCCGCCGGTGCTGCCGCCAAGGCCCCGCGCGGGCAGAAGGGGGAGCAGCGATGAGGGCGCCGAGGGGCTTTGGCAGCGGCAGCTTCGGCGGCAGCGCCTTCGTCGACGAAGAGGACGTCGACCCCCGCGTGGGCCTGGTGAACCTGGCCGACGTGATGCTCGTCTTCGCCTGCGGCCTGATGCTTGCGCTGGTGATCCACTGGAACGTCAACGTGGCAGAGGTCACAGAGCTCGACGGCGCGGACATGACCGAGCTGGAGGAGGAGAACATCCAGGACCTGGCCGAGAACTTAACCCAGGCGGGCAGCGCCTACCAGGAGCTCGGCGTGGTCTACCAGGACCCCACAACCGGGCAGATGTACCTGCTCGAGGACAACAAGGACTAGCGGCAAGAAGGAGGAAGCAACGTGACAACGGCAAGTAGGATCGGCAGCTCGAAGGCCCTGAAGCTGGCCTTGAGTGCGGCCATGGCCTCCACCATGGCGGTGGGCTGGGGGGCGTGGCTGCCCCAGCAGGCGCTGGCCGCAACGGCAGACACCAGCTGGTACGACGCCAGCAAGGAGAGCTTCACTTTGAGGGACGCTCGCGACCTTGCGGGCCTGGCCCAGCTGGTCAACAGCGGCAAGGCCAGCTTCGAGGGCAAGACAGTGAGCTTCAAGGAGGGCACCTCCCTCAAGCTCGACTCAAGCTACGTGCCCGTCGGCAACGCGAAGAACGCGTTCGAGGGCACCTTCGAGGGCAACGGCCTCAACGTGACCGGCCTGGCCATCTCCAGCGGCACCCAGTACCTGGGCCTGTTCGGCCATGCGGGCGCGTCCTCGACCATCAGCAACGTCAAGGTAAGCGGCAAGATCAGCCTGAGCGTCTCCAAGGCCTCCAAGAGCATCGTCTCCTACGTGGGCGGCGTGGCGGGCTACACCGCCGGCGACCTGGTCAACTGCGACAGCGCGGTCGACATCTCCGTGAGCTCGGACGTGGTCTCGACCCTTGAGAAGAACGCCACCGTCTACGACGTGGGCGGCGTTGCGGGCCGTGCCATGGGCAACCTCACCGGCTGCGACACGCTCAAGTCCGGCAGCGTCTACGTCACCAGCTCGTCCGGCCCCGCCAGCGACGACATCTCATGGGTCGTGGCGTACGTGGGCGGCGTCGTGGGCAACCACGGCCCCGACGTCACACTCCCCGACGTCACCCCCACCGAGGCTATCCTCGACGGGCTGGCCAACCCCAGCTCCATCACCAGCTGCACCAACAAGGCCCAGGTGCGCATCCTGGTGACGGCTGCCGGCGAGAAGGACCGCTTTGGCAACGACACCTTCGCCAACTCGCGCTTCTTGGGCGGCATCGCTGGCTACTCCAGCGGCAATATCGCATCGTGCTCCAACAGCGGCGCCGTTGACTCTGCCAACTACAGCAAGAAGGGCAAGGCCCTGAACGCCTACGGCACCGTGGCCACCGGCGGCATCGTGGGCGGCCTGCGCATCGACAAGTCCGTCGCTGCCTACACAGACACCGAGGACCCGGGCTACCGCTATGAGCAGGTCCGCGGCGAGGAGCCCTGGATCACCGTGAGCGACTGCACCAACAGCGGCCTGGTCTTCGGCATGGCACAGGCGGGCGGCATCGTGGGCCAGGCCGGCGCCTACACCTACATCACCCGCTGCGCCAACAGCGGCAACGTCGAGGGCTCGCGCTACACCAAGCCCTCGCCCGGCGGCATCGCGGGCCGCAGCTTTGGCGACATCAGCTACTGCTACAACACCGGCGACGTCAAGTCCACCACCGGCGGCGGCTACTACGCCGCGGGCATCGTGGGCATGTACCACTCCATCGGCAACGACAGCAAGGGCAACCCTATCGAGCCCGAGTGCTGGGCCTGCTACAACACCGGCTACGTGCTCACTACCGGTTCCTTCCGCAGCGGCGCCGTGGTCGGCGAGCTCGACGGCGGCTACATCCACGACACCTTCAGCCTGGCCAACCGCAACACCGGCAACTGCATCTCCGGCCTCAACGACTTCACCGGCGTCATCGCCAACTCCGTCAAGCTCGTGGAGGAAACCGAGCTGAGCTCCGCTTCAAGCCTGGCCATCCTCAACGCCTGCTGCGACAAGGAGGGCTGGCCGTGCTACTACACCCTGCCCGCGGGCAAGGCCTATGGCTCCGGCGCGCACCCCGTCTTGGCAACCGGGCCCGTCGAGGGCGCCGCGAGCTTGGACGGCAAGACGGCCGAGCAGATCAGCGCCAAGGCGGCCACCTACTCCGCAAGCATCGACCCGGTGCCCAGCGTGACTCTCACCATGGGCGGTCAGAAGCTCGTCCAGAACGCCGACTTCCGCGTGATCGCGCAGGAGGGCACCAAGGGTGCCAACGCTGGCAGCACCAAGTACACCGCGCACATCCAGGGCATCGGCCACTACAGCGGCACCCTGGCCACCACTGTCCAGTACACGATTGCCCAGGCCAGCATCAAGAGCTGCACGCTCACCGCAGAGGCCCGCTACTTCAACTACGCGCCCCAGCGCCCCGCCAGCGTCAAGCTCTACGACGACGGCGGCAACCTGGTCGACGAGTCCGAGTACAGCTGGACCATCAACGAGGAGCTTGTGGGCACCGCCGCTCCCAGCGGCCGCTACTACTACCAGGACGCGCACGACAAGACCGCGGCCGAGGGCGACCCCGTCATCGTCACCGCCGCTGCGAACGGCAACTACAAGGGCGAGGAGACCTTCAACGTCTTCAAGATCAAGGCCGTGCCCTTCGTCCACTCCGTCGACTCCGACAACCCCAACCAGGGCAGCTTCAATGTGGGCAAGGTCCTCTACACCGACCCGCAGGGCATCGAGCACTCCTGGAAGTTCGAGGAGGTCTGCAGCTACGGCACCAACAACGCCATCGGCAGCTCCGACATCCGCGGCGCGATGAAGGTCAAGTACACCGGCCAGCCCATCAAGGCCACCCTTTCCGACATCACCTACATGGGCAAGGAGCTGGTCGAGCTCAAGGACGGCGACCCCTGGTACGACAACCCCAAGGCCTACGGCTACAAGCTGCTCTACGGCAACCCCAACCCCGAGGACGCCGCCACGGCCGGCAGCGAGCTCGACAGCGTCACCAACGTCACGGGCACGGACTACGCGGTCTTCACCATCCGCTCCGCCCCGTACTCCAACTTCGACAACTACATCACCGTCTGGTTCGAGATCACACCTGCCAGCATCGAAGATGACGTCACGATCGAGGGCTTTGAGGAGAGCGTGAGCTACATCACCGGCAAGCAGGACGCCGCCAAGCTCACCTACAACGGCATGACGCTCGTCGAGGGCAGGGACTACACGGCAACCTACAGCTACGACGGCAGCAACGCCACGGTGACCTACACGGGCATGGGCAACTACAGCGGCTCTGTGACCAAGAGCTTCCAGTTCAGCGGCAGCGTGGTGAGCGCCCCCAAGCTCACCAGCGCCAAGAGCGCCAAGAAGGCCAAGCTCACCGTCAAGTGGAGCGCCGCCAGCGCCAAGGCCGCGGCCGTGACGGGCTACGAGGTCCGCTACAAGACCGGCAGCGGCGCGTGGAAGACCAAGGTCGTCAAGGGTGCCAAGGCCTCCAGCGTCACCTTGAGCCTGAAGAGCAAGAAGACCTACAAGGTCCAGGTGCGCGCCTACAAGAGCGCTGGCACCGTTACCAACTACACCCCCTGGTCGGCGGCGAAGAGCGCCAAGACCAAGTAGGGGCGAAAGAGCCACAACACGAGCAGCGGGGCCTGCCTCCAGAGAGGGGACAGGCCCCGCGTTTCGATGGGGGCAGGCTTGCGGCTACTATGGGGGACAGGCCCCCGAGCCAGGGGGACAGGCCCCGCAGGCAGTGGGGGACAGGCCCCGAGGCAATGGGGGCAGGCCCCGCTGGCAGGAGACGAGAAGGAGCGGATACGTGAACATCTATGTGATCACTGGCGCCATCCAGACGGGCAAGACGACGTGGATCGGGCGGATGCTGCAGCAGGCGGCCCAGCGCGGCCTGGAGGTGAGCGGCGTTCTGGCGCCTGCCGTGTTCGAGGACGGTGCAAAGGTCGCCATCGACGCCCAGCTGCTGCCCGGCGGCGAGCGCTTCGAGCTGGGGCGCAAGGGCGCGGCCTTTGCCCAGATGGCCGCCGGCCAAGGCGAGCAGCTGCCGCCTGAGGCCCGCGTGCGCCTTGCCTGGGGCATTCACGACGAGGCCCTCGAGCGCATCAACGCCCACTTCCGCTCCCTGCGCGAGAGGGGCTTTGGACAGCTCATGGTGGTCGACGAGTTCGGGCCGCTGGAGTTCAGCGGCAACCAGGGCTATGTGGAGGGCATGGCCATCATGGACGCCGGGCTGCCTGCCAACGCCCTGCTGGTGCTGAGGCCCTCGCTGCTCGACACCGCCCGGCAGCGCTGGGGCGAGTTCGAGCTGCTGGGCACCGACAGCAGCATCCCCGAGTTCCTCAGCAAGCTGTAGACGGCGCTAAATAATTGCGTGCTATGGGGGTTGACAAAATCTGATTAGGTGCGCGGGTGGTTTTTGCTCTGTGGAAAGCGGGTAAAACGCTCGTAGATCGCTCTTGCTGAGCTC